>DAITOV010000269.1:0-7368 GCA_036833945.1 Abditibacteriia bacterium | reverse complement strand
TACCTATAACCGTTGCATATTGTTACGAGAGGCCATCGCTTCGGTGATCGACCAGCAGCTCACTTCGCTTGAGATAATCGTTTGCGACGATGGTTCGACTGAAGATATGTCGGCGGCGCGCGATTCTCTTTTACACACTCAACACCAGGTGAGATGGAGTCGGACTGAAGAATCCCACGGTGCCCAGGTGGCGCGCAATCGTGGGCTGGCTTTGGCTCAAGGGGATGCGGTGCTCTTTCTCGATTCGGACGATGTTTTGGCAGACTCCGGTGTTTCATCTCTGCTTCAGGCTTTGGAAGATGATTCCACTTTAGATTATGTTTATGGGAAAGTCATCCGCACCGACGAACATCTTACTCCTTTGATAGGAATATCACCGGTCGGTGCTCCGTTTGAGAATTGTCCGGTAGAGATGGCAGGCTATCATTGGCATACGATGGGGGCGATTTATCGGAAAAGTTATCTGGAAAAAGTGGGTGGCTGGAATGAAGCCCTGACTGGTTCGCAAGATTGGGAATATCAGGCACGGGTAAAACTCATCGGTGGGCGTGGTCGATTTATTGATGTGGTCGTTGGCTATTGGCGAGAGCACGGCGGTAGCCGGGTCGGTGCCAAAGCCTTTCGTGCCGATTATGTGCGTAGCGTGATGCTTGCCTGTGACTCCATCTTGCAACAAGCCCGCAAAGCCGGGCGTGGTAATAATGCCCTGGAACAAAGGATCGCTAAAAAACTCATTGTCCATGCTCTGGAATGGGGAGCGAACGGGGAACATCTTGAACGCAAGCGTTGTCTGGCACAAGCAGCAAATACTCTTTCGGATGCCTCATTGCTGAGGTTGGGTATTAATTTGTTGCAATTCAGCCCAGCGTCTATGGATGCACGGTTGTGGAGTTTGCTCGTGAAGCGCGGAAACTGAATAAAACAGCTCTATGAATTGGATCTGCATTCAAAACGGCGCGCGTGAACACTATGCAATCCCCCGGGCTCTCTCTCGATCTGGTCGCCTGGAGATGTTGCTGACCGAAACATGGGCAGGGCCGGTCATAAGGCGGCTGCCCTTTGGCCCTTTGCGGCCGCTCGCCGCTCGTCACCATCCCGATCTGGACGGAGCGCGGGTGGTTCACTGGACACGGGAGATCCTTTGGCAAGAATTGGTTTCACGCGTCGCGCGTAAGAATCCGGCTGCTACGGCAGTTGATGTTTATGACCAGTTTGTGCAACAGGGCCAATTTTTTTCGCTACAAGGGCTGAATTTTCTCCAGCAGCAGGGAACAAACCTACAGGGGAAAGTCGTTTTTTCCTACGATACCACAGCCCTGGAGCTGTTCGCTTGGGCCAGACAGCAGGGCGCGATTTGCGTGCTGGGGCAAATGGATCCGGCGCGAGGTGAAGCCGCCATCGTATCCCAGGAACGAGAGCGGTGGCCTGGCTGGTCATTACAGGAGGAAGACGTGCCGGAATCGTATCATCGCCGCCGGGAACAGGAATGGGAATTGGCGGATTGTATCGTGGTCAACTCACGCTGGTCGGCGCAGGCGCTGACCCGGCAGGGCGTATCGCCGCAAAAATTGGCGGTGATTCCCCTGTGTTATGAAGAAAATCTGGTTGAGCCAGGCAATACCCGAAGAGCAACTTCTTCCCCTCTGCGCGTGCTCTTTTTAGGCCAGGTGATTTTGCGCAAAGGCATTCAATATCTCATGGAAGCGGCAAAACTTCTCCAGAACGAGCCTGTTCATTTCGACGTGGTGGGGCCGGTGAATATTTCGCAAGATGCCATTAGAACGGCTTCTCCCAACCTGACATTTCACGGGCGCGCCAACCGCGACGAGACACGCCATTGGTACCGGCAAAGCGATGTCTTTGTTCTACCAACCATTTCCGATGGCTTCGCCATTACCCAGATCGAAGCGATGGCACATGGCCTGCCGGTGATTGCCACGCCCCATTGCGGTGAGGTGGTGACGGATGGCAAGGATGGGTTTATCGTGCCGGCGCGGGATGCTTTGGCTTTGGTGCGAACTGTGCAGCGCTATCTACGAGAACCTCAGATCTTATTGGCTCAGCGTGAGGCCGCGATGGTGAAATCCAGGAGTTACTCCCTCAATAGGCTCACAGATGACTTGCTAAATTTGGAATATACTCTCAAATCAGTCTCATAAAAGGTGTCATGTTTTTATTGATAGTGAGCGGGCGAATCAGCCTTTCTTTCCTGAATTATGTTTGAAACGATAGAAATGTTGCCGTTCTCATTCTGGGTGGGAACGGCATTGTTATTCTATGGTATAGGGTGGGCTGCGCGGAGAATTGCCACGGGGATCGGCCTTCCCATGCTGGCCGTTTTCGTGACTGTTTTTGCTTGGTATATGGGCGATGCCTTCTATAACGACTATGCGAATTATCACGTCCCGTTATTTTCCGCCCAGATATTAGAGGATGCCTGGTGGCAAGTGGCGTGGTTCGTAGCGGTATTTTTTCTCCTGACACCAGTCTTGAACAGGAAAATTAACGCTCCTTATCTTCGGCAACGCAGCCACATCTTTCAGATGTTCCGCAAAGGGGTGGACGATCCGCTCTTTCAACGCCATCTGCACGTGCTTTTCAAGGGTTGCCTGATTGTCTGGGGGTGTTTGACCATCATTGCCGTCATTCGCCTTCAAGGGCAAAGCCTCAGTTTCTTTTTCCCATTCCTGGGCGAGAGGGCCGATCCGTGGGGAAGAGGCCGAATTGGTGGTGGCATCGACGCTTTTCTGTCACTGGCGGGTTATCTCCAAATGTTTGTCTCTGCAACTTTCGGTATTGTAGCGGCTCTGGTGAAGGATCGGCGCATTCGTTTTTTTGCAATCTGTTTATGTCTGGTAACGTGGCCTTATTACATCTTTGGCCGGACGCGCAATATTATGCTGTCGGTTGTTATTCCACCGGTTTTAGCATGGGTATTTCTCAGGCTCAGAGGAAATCTCGTCAAGAAGGTTTCTCTTCTCTTTGCCTGCTTTTTAGTGGTAAATGCCTGGTTTGGCTTTGTGATTTCCAATCGCTCTGATAAGACAATCGCAACGGCTTTCGTGCAAGGTGATTTTGATTTCGAGGAAAGCCAGACCGTCCGCCATGAAGGCTTGAATATGTTTGAGGAGTTGTGTTGGATTAACTTTTTCTTCAAAGAAGGTACCTATAACCCGCCCTGGGGTGAAAGATATTTCGCCGAACTGACCAACCCCATCCCGCGGAGTTTGTGGCCGGGAAAACCCACCATAGGTATTGATTATGCCGTCGCGCGTGGGCAAGCCCTTGAAGAAAGCGGCGAGGGCGCAGGAGCCACGATATCAACCGGGATGATCGGGCAAGGCGTCGTGAATTTTCGGCAGGTGCTGGGACCGGCATTCGCCGCGCTACTGATGAGCCTGTGGGCGGTGCTTTTGTGTCGGCTCGATTTGCAGGGGACATTGATCGGGCGTCTGCCGTTATTTGCCCTGGGCCTTATTCTAACCTTTAATCTGGGACGTGATATCACTTTTATTACGCTCTACACCTTTTTCTTCGGGTTGATAATTATTTGGTGGATGGAGCGTTCCTGGGCGCGGCCAAAACGCAAGCGAAGAAAAATAGGGACGAGGGGGATTAAGTCAGAAATCAGAATGCAGAATGCAGAAGTGAGGCAACCGGGGGGATTAAGTTTGAATGATGAACGCTGAATTACGGTAACCGGGCGTTGATGGCAACCGTTGGCGTAAAACACCCGTCATTCTCGCGAACGCGGGGATTGCAGGTTGCAGCAAAACGGTCAGAGGAAAGGTATTTTGCTTATCCCAAACCTCAATTCATCATTCAGTATTCATCATTCAAACTTGCCGTTATGAAAGCTGCCATTATTTTTGACAATTTCGGCCCCTATCATTTGGCGAGAATCCGGGCGGCGGCACAGGCTTGTGACCTGACGGCAATAGAAATTGCGGGACGTAGCGCCGAGTATGCCTGGGATGGAAGAGATCAGGTACAGTCCGGGGAAGGGGAAGGCCTGAAATGTATCACCTTATTCCAACAAGGCACGAGCCACGGCGCTGGAAGCCGGGAAATTGCGGGAAGAATAGAGAGCGCATTGGACAATATCTCCCCCCTGGCCGTGTTTATCCCCGGTTGGTCGAGCCCGGCGGCGTTTGCGGCTTTAAACTGGTGCGTGCGCCGTCAAGTCCCGGCAATTATGATGTCGGAAAGCACTGCCTGGGATGATACGCGCATCTCGTGGCGCGAAGCCGTCAAGCGGCGTCTCGTGGGGCTGTGTCGCTCGGCTTTAGTCGGGGGACTGTCTCATGAAGATTACATCGTGAAATTAGGAATGCTGCGCGAACAAGTCTTTCTGGGATACGACGCTGTGGATAATCAATATTTTTCTCAGGAAGCCGAGAAAAGCAGGATGGCGCAGGAAGTGATTCGCGAAAAGTTTGCGCTGCCGCGGAGCTATTTTCTGGCGAGTGCGCGTTTCATCGAGAAAAAGAACCTGCCGCGATTGTTGAAAGCTTATGCCGGTTACCGTCAGCTCGCAGCAGAAGAGGACAGTGGGGGAACGAAGCCGCCCTGGGACCTGGTGCTTTTAGGGGATGGTGAACTCAGAGCCTCACTCCTTGAGCTGCGCGCATCGTTTTCCCTGGAAAATTGCGTGCACTTGCCCGGCTTCATTCAATATCCCGATTTACCGGCCTACTATGGCCTGGCCAAGGCTTTCATCCATGCCAGCACCACCGAGCAGTGGGGGTTGGTGGTCAATGAAGCGATGGCGAGCGGGTTGCCGGTCTTGGTTTCAAACCGTTGTGGGTGTGCTGCAAACCTGGTGCAAGATGGTGTGAACGGATTTACATTCGATCCCTCCGAGACCCAGGAGCTTGTGCAATTGATGATGCGAATTTCAGCTCCCGGCTTTCCCCTCGCGGAATTGGGCGAGGCGAGTCGTATGATTATCTCCGATTGGGGAACCGAGCGGTTTGGCAGCGGAGTGAAGGCTGCCGTTGATTGTGCCGTGGAAATCGGTTCCAGGCCTGCGAGCCTCTTCGACCGAACACTTTTGGCAGCCCTGGCGCGGAAATGAAAATTGCAATGATTGCGAATTCTGTGTCGCGGGCGGCAGGTGGATTATTACCGGCCATTCAACGGCTGAGCCATTCGCTCTGCGTGATGTCGGAAACTCAAGTCGGAGTTATCGGTCTTGAAGATGAATTTACCGTTGCTGATGCCGGCTCGTGGCAGCCGCTGGTGCCCAGAACTTTCCCCGGGCAAGGCCCGGCGGCCTTTGGGTTTTCTGCGGGCTTGAACCGCGACTTACGGCAAAGTGATTTTGACATCGTTCATCAGCACGGCCTCTGGCAGTTCGTTTCGGTGGCGGTCTCGGGAAGGCATCGCGCTCATCAAAATCCCTACCTGGTATCGCCCCATGGGATGCTCGATTCGTGGGCCCTGGGCAATTCTCGCCGGAAAAAACAAATCGCTGCGTGGTGTTTTCAAGATAAGAATCTTCATCGGGCCGGTTGCCTTCATGCCCTGTGTCAGGCTGAAGCGCAGAGCATGAGGGATTACGGCCTCAAGAACCCCATTTGCGTTATCCCGAACGGCATCGATCTCCCAGAGGCAGGGGGATGCAATTTTCAGGTTCCAGATCTGCCTTTCTCACTCCCTACCGGAAAAAAAGTTCTCCTCTACCTTGGCCGCATTCATCCCAAGAAAGGACTCACGAACCTGCTGCACGCCTGGGCGCAGGTTCAAAATAGCAGTGGGTGGGTGCTGGCAATTGCAGGCTGGGACCAGGGCGGATACGAAGAAGAACTCAAGCGCCTGGCAAACGACCTGGGATTGTCGTGGTCGCAAGCCAACGATCCCAAATCGCAAGCCAGGGCTGAGGATGCCCTGGTTTTTCTGGGGCCACAGTTCAATGCGGCCAAGACGGCTTGTTATGAGAAATGCGATGCCTTCATCCTGCCCTCTCTGAGTGAGGGGCTGCCGATGGTGGTGCTGGAGGCGTGGGCAACTGGCAAGCCTGTCTTGATGACGCCGCAGTGCAACCTGCCCGAAGGCTTTGCGGCAAAGGCAGCGATCCGCATCGAGCCGGAGACAGGGAGTATCGCCGAGGGACTGACACAACTCTTCGGCTTGCCGGTTGCTGAACTTCACATATTGGGTGATAACGGGCGGCATTTAGCTGCGACACGTTTTACTTGGGCGAAGGCGGCGGCCGATATGAATGCTGTCTATCAATGGCTGCGCGGTGAAGGGCCAGAGCCGGACTGCATCGCTGGTTAATAATGCTTCAATAAATATCCAATGGAACAGGTAGACCTCTCGCAATACGACAACTCCTGGTATCATCCCGGCCGTGGCCTCCTCGTCAGGCTACTCTGGCACTGTGTCAACGTGTTGTTTTTACAGAATCCGCTCAATTTGTCATCGCGTTTGAAAGTGCTTTTACTTCGGTGTTTTGGAGCGAAGGTTGGGACTGGAGTGGTGATTAAGCCTGGTGTCAGTATTAAGTATCCATGGCATCTACAAATCGGAGATCATGTTTGGATAGGCGAAAACGCCTGGCTCGATTCGCTGGCACCGATTGAAATTGGCAATCACGCCTGTGTGTCGCAGGGAGCTTATCTTTGCACCGGGAACCACGACTGGACCGATCCTGCTTTCGGCCTCATTGTCAAACCGATAGTGGTGGAGGCTGGCGCGTGGGTCGGCGCACGCGCCGTCGCATTGCCGGGCGTGACGGTTGCCTCCCACTCTGTGATAGCAGCCGGCTCCGTGCTTACTCAAAATACCCAGCCTTATATGATTTATGCCGGGAATCCAGCGGCGGCGGTAAAAAGACGAGTTATCTGTGGAAATAACACCTCCCTCTCAGCTTGATAATTAATGCTCTTGAATTGAGAACATCGGTTTTTCTGCGTAATCCAGTCGTAATAAGTGAATGTTATATTATGCCCGGTTAAGGCTCGGTATTGTCCTTTGCGGGCCTTGTTGCGCGCAGTTCAAGATTAGTTACAAATCGGGCGCGTAGCTATTTGTAAGGCAAATTTAAAAAATTCCGAATAGAATCCGTGTTAAAGTCGGTTATAATCATGTACAGTGAACCGGCATAAGCCTGGCCAAGTACTAAAAACCCCGACTGATTATGAGAATCTGTCTTATCAACGAGTTCTTTTATCCCGACAGTGCTGGCGGGTCTGGAACCGTGTTATCAAATTTAGCCCGGCATCTTAAAGATAGGTATCCCGAGTTGGAAATTGACGTTATCACCAGCAAAAACTTATATCGAGGCCAAACGGATCCGCTTCCTCCGCATGAAAATTGGGATGGCATCAATATCTGCCGGGTGCAGACACCCATCTCGAATCG
>DAITOV010000268.1:6510-7385 GCA_036833945.1 Abditibacteriia bacterium | reverse complement strand
TACCGAAAGTGGACAGCTCTTTGGCGAACGTGGCCCGCAAGACTTTATCCGTGACCTGGAAACGGCGCGCCGCGATCCGTCTGTAAAGGCTGTGGTTTTGCGTATCAATTCGCCGGGAGGCAGCGCTTCGGCTTCGCAAGAACTCTATCGTGCAATTCAGCGTGTGCGAGCAGATAAGCCGGTGGTTTGCTCGATGGGCGATGTTGCTGCATCCGGTGGTTACTACATGGCGGCAGCATGCGACAAAATCTATGCCAATCCGGCGACCGTAACCGGCTCGATCGGTGTTATTACCCAGTTCATTAACCTGCAACAACTCATGCAAAAATTGGGTGTCAATGATGCTACGATCACCAGCGGGAAATTCAAAGATGCCGGTAGCCCCTTCCGCAATTTGCGTCCGGACGAGCGAGCTTTGTTTCAAGAGATGATTCGCGATATCTACGGACAATTCCTGGATGATGTTGTTGCCGGGCGTAAGGCAGCGACCAACGGCAAATTGACAAAGGCCGCATTAGTGCAAGTGGCCGATGGCCGCGTGCTCACCGGTCGTCAGGCCAAGAATCGTCTCCTGGTTGATGAATTGGGCGGGTTGCGGGAAGCCGTCGAAGCTGCCGGAAAACTTGGCGGTATAGAAGGGACGCCTCTCGTTCGCAAAGTATCGGGTGGTGGCGGCTTTGGCTCTCTTCTGGGCACGGAAGCCAGTTCGCCGTTGGATGGCTTTTCTGCCCTGGCCGCCGCGATGGGTAGTGCTTTTGCCAAAGGTTTTTCGCAAACCCTCTCGCAGCAACTGCGTGAAGATGCCGGCCATTCCGCCGTCCCACAATTGAAATAGAGGCTCAAAGGTCGAAGGCAAAACAGTGCCACTCTGTTCC
>DAITOV010000268.1:0-6410 GCA_036833945.1 Abditibacteriia bacterium | reverse complement strand
AGCCTCCAGCCTCCAGCCTCCAGCCTCCAGCCTCCAGCCTCCAGCCTCCAGCCTCCAGCCTCTGACATGAAACTCCTCCTCATTGACGGATATTCCCTTCTTTACCGCGCTTTTTTTTCGTCGCCACCGCTCACCACCAAAGATAAACAACCCACAGGCGCGCTGTATGGTTTTATCCGTATGGTGCTCAATCTTCTGGATGAAGTGCAGCCGGAATGTGCTCTGGTGGCTCTGGATGCACACGCACCTACGTTCAGGCATGATTCCTTCGAAGCCTATAAAGCCAACCGTAGCGCGACTCCAGACGAGCTACAGGCGCAAACGGCGCGGGTGCGCGACTTGCTCAAAGGGCTTTCCATCCCTTATTACGAGCATGTGGGGTTTGAAGCGGATGATATCCTGGGCACGTTGTCACATCTGGGAGCGCAGCGTGGCGACGAAGTGATTATCGTGACCGGTGATGGCGACTCGCTCCAACTCGTGAATGAGCAGGTATCCGTCAAGCTGACGCGGCGTGGTGTTTCGGATCTGGACACCTATACCCCTCAAGCGGTGCAAGAGCGCTATGGCTTTGGCCCGGAGTTAGTCCCCGACTACAAAGGCTTGCGCGGCGATACTTCCGATAATATTCCCGGCATTCCGGGTATCGGTGAAAAAACCGCCATCAAGCTCATCACGCAGTTTGGCGATATGGATGCGATTTATGAAAATCTCGAAAGCGTCACTCCGCCACGCATTCGCGAGTTACTGCGCACGCATCGCGAAATCGCTTTCCAGTCGCGCGATTTGGCGCGTATCATTACGGATTTACCGCTGGAAATTACGATTGATGCCTGTGATTTGCCCGATCTACAGCACGATAAAGAGCGCCGCGCCCAGGCGCTGCAAACGGTCCGTGAATATGAATTCAAGAGCTTAATCGCGCGGTATAACGATGCCGATGGAGAGGGTCCGGGCAATGTCGAGATTGAAGAGGAAATTCCTGTCGCGGGCCTGGAGCCGGTCGTGGCACGGACTGCCGATGTCGCTGCAGCGCAAGCCTGGTTAAAGCAAAAGGCAGAGAGTGGACAGGGTATTGTGCTGGCGGTTCATGGCGAACTCATTGCGCTGGCGCAGCAAGAAGAAGTGTTGCTCTTCGACGGCAAGCTGGAAGAGCTTCGCGATTGGTTGGCTGATGAGCAGACAAGTAAAATCGTTCACGATTCCAAGGCTCTCAAATTACAGTTGCGCCGGCAGGGCCTGAAACTCAATGGGGTGCAGGCGGATACGCTGCTCATGAGCTATCTCATCGAGCCATCGCGTCAACAACATCCACTGAGCTGGTTAGGCAAGAAATATCTTTCCTGCGAAGTCGCCGAATTTGCTGATGCCGATAAGAAGAAACCACGTGCAAAAGTGAAATCGCTTTTCGAGGAAGAGAGCGAAGAAGATGAGCAGGCCGTCCGGGAAGAGAACGAACGGTTAGGTAGCCTCTTGGCCTTGCAGGCCTGCGTCACGGGCTTGCTGGAACCACATCTGCGTCAGGCTTTAAAGGAGATTGGCGAGGAAGATGTTTTCCAACAACTGGAGTTGCCCCTCGTCGATATTCTGGTCGCCATCGAGCGTCATGGCATGTTGCTCGATCCCCTGCATTTACAAAAAGTCGGTAAGCAGTTGGAAGCCGAGGCGGCGCGCCTGCAGCAGGAGATTTGGCAGTTGGCCGGGGAAGAATTTAACATCGGCTCCCCCAAACAGTTGCAGGTCATTCTCTTTGAGAAACTGGGTATGGCCAAAGGCCGCACCACCAAGACAGGGCATTCAACGGATGTTCATACCCTGGAGAAACTCGCGGAAGAGCACGAAATCGTCAGCAAGATTCTTGAATATCGAGGCACGACGAAACTCAAGAGCACCTATACGGATGCCCTCATTGCCGGCCTGAATCCGCAGACGAATCGTGTCCATACCAGCCTCAACCAGACGGGCGCTGTATCGGGGCGTCTCAGCTCCACCAACCCGAATCTGCAAAACATTCCCATTCGCACCGAGCAGGGACGGGATATTCGCCGCGCTTTCGTTGCTCCCCCGGGCTGCGTGCTGCTCAAAGCCGACTATTCGCAGATTGAGTTGCGTATCCTCGCCCACATCACGCGCGACGAGCCGTTACTGGAAGCGTTTCGCACCGGCGAAGACGTACATGCTCGCACTGCTGCCGACCTCTATCATGTTGATGTCAAAGAGGTCGATAGCGAAATGCGCCGTAAGGCTAAAATGACGAACTATGCCATTGCTTATGGCGTGTCCGGCTTTGGCCTGGCCAAACAGTTAGGCGGTACCACACCGGGCGAAGGTCAGGAGATCATCAAGCGTTACTTTGAAGCCTTGCCGGGAGTGAAGAAATATATCGACGATACTATTGAATCGGCCAAGCTCAGTGGTTATGTCCAAACCCTGATCGGCCGTCGCCGGCCTTTGCCTGAAATCAATTCTCCACGTGGCCCTGAACGGGCCGGAGCCGAGCGCACGGCGATTAATCATCCCATCCAGGGCAGTGCTGCCGACATCATCAAATTCGCCATGTTGGCCGTTTTTGAAGAAATGCAAAAAAAACAGATGCAGGCGCGCATGGTATTGCAGGTGCATGACGAATTGGTATTCGAACTGCCACCGGACGAAGTGGAGACGCTCGCTGCGATGCTCCGTGAATTAATGACCACTGTGCCGCAGGAAAAATTGAAGTTGGATGTGCCGCTCGTCGTCGATATTTCGACCGGGCTGAACTGGAACGACACGCAAGAATTAACAGTAAATTAAAAAATCTGGAAGTGGGGCTTGCAACTGTCGAAACTGTACTGTAAAATGCTACCCCGTTCTACTACAACAAGAGAAAGAATTCGCCCGCAAGTCGAAGTCGCCCAAAAGAGCATTCGAAATACCAAGAGAATGCCGCGATACTGCGAGTGTGCTTACAGAGAAAGCCTCTGTCTGCGCGCGTCGCGGACAGGGGCTTTCTTGTCATAAAAACGATGTGTTGTTGACAGAAGGGTATTGCACTGCTAAAATCCCCGTTTCGGTGGCGGTTGCATATTGAGCCACACATTTTAAGTTATTAGTTTGTAAGAGAAGAATTTTCGGAGGAATCCAAGACAATGGCCAAGCAGAAGTATGAAAGCACTAAGCCGCACGTAAACGTCGGTACCATCGGTCACGTTGACCACGGCAAAACCACCCTCACCGCCGCTATTACGCGTTGCCAGGCAGAGAAGGGTTTTGCAAAATTCGCTGCGTTCGATCAGATCGACAAGGCGCCTGAAGAGCGCGAGCGCGGTATCACCATCGCCACGGCTCACGTGGAATACGAAACCGAAAACCGCCACTATGCGCACGTTGACTGTCCGGGTCACGCCGACTATGTGAAGAACATGATCACCGGTGCGGCTCAGATGGACGGTGCAATTCTCGTGGTTTCGGCTGCCGACGGTGCAATGCCCCAGACCCGTGAGCACATTCTCTTGGCCAAGCAGGTCGGCGTTCCCTATATCGTCGTCTTCTTGAACAAGGTCGACATGGTCGACGATCCGGACTTGCTCGAATTGGTTGAAATGGAGTTGCGTGAACTTCTGAGCAAGTACGACTTCCCCGGCGACGATCTGCCGATCGTGCGTGGTTCGGGTCTCAAGGCTCTTAATGGCGATACCGATGAGGACAAGGCTCCGATTCAGGAACTCATGGACGCTCTCGACAAGTATGTTCCCGAGCCAACCCGTGAAATCGACAAGCCGTTCTTGATGGCTGTTGAAGACGTCTTCTCGATCTCCGGTCGTGGTACCGTGGCCACCGGTCGCGTTGAGCGCGGTCAGGTCAAGGTTGGCGAAGAAGTTGAAATCGTCGGCATTCGCGACACCCAGAAGACGGCTGTGACCGGTCTGGAAATGTTCAACAAGTCGCTCGACACTGCTGTCGCCGGCTACAACTGCGGCGCTTTGCTCCGTGGTTTGAAGCGTGAAGACATCGAGCGTGGTCAGGTTATCGTGAAGCCGGGTTCCATCAGCCCTCACACCAACTTTGAAGCCGAAGTCTACATCTTGTCGAAAGACGAAGGTGGACGTCACACTCCGTTCTTCAAGAACTATCGTCCTCAGTTCTACTTCCGCACCACCGACGTAACCGGTGCTGTAACCGAATTGGCCGATGGCGCTGAAATGGTGATGCCGGGCGACAACATCAAGATGGTTGTTGAGTTGGGTCAGCCGGTTGCTATGGAAGAAGGTCTGCGCTTTGCTATCCGTGAAGGTGGTCGCACGGTCGGTGCAGGCGTTATCTCGAAAATTACGAAGTAAGTAGTATCCCGGACGGGGCCGGTTTCCCGCGAAGATCACTTTGCGGGTAGCCGGCCTTTTTGTCGGTAACAGGAATATACACATGGCTGGCGATAAAATCAGAATTAAATTGCGTGCGTTCGATCATAAGTTGCTTGATCAGTCGGCGCAGCAAATTGTAACGACGGCGCGTCGCACGGGCAGCAAGTTGTCTGGTCCGGTGCCGTTGCCCACGGAAAAAAGCATCTATTGCGTCATTCGTTCGCCCTTCGTGGACAAAGAGTCCATGGAGCATTTTGAGATGCGCACCCATAAGCGTCTGATCGATATTATCGAACCGGATCCCAAAACCGTGACCGAGTTGATGAATCTGAATTTGCCGTCCGGTGTGGACATCGAGATCAAGCTTTAAGTCATTTAGTGACTTGTAGGTTAAAAAAATGCCAAGCGTAAATGGATTATTAGGTCGTAAAGTCGGCATGGCTTCGGTCTTCACGCCTGAAGGGAATGCTATTCCCGTCACGGTGATCGAGTGTGGCCCCTGCACGGTAGTGCAGCGCAAGACGATTGAGAAGGACGGCTACGATGCCGTTCAGTTGGGCTATTTGGAAAAGAAAGCCCCGCGTAAAGACGCGAAAGTGGCGCGTGGCGACAACGGTCATCGTGGTCGCGGTGAAGCCAGCAAGCCGGTGCGCGGACATTTTGAAAAGCACGGTGGAGCTGCCGCAACTCGCGTGTTGGCCGAATTCCGTCTGGATGCCGAAGGCGAAGAACCGCAGTCGGGTAGTGCTTTGACGGTCGACGGCTTTTTTGCCGCCGGCGATATTGTGAAAGTGCGTGGCGTCAGCAAGGGCCGCGGTTTCTCCGGTGTTATTAAGCGTCACGGATTTGCCGGGCAGGGTGCCAGCCACGGTTCCAAAATTCACCGTAAGGCAGCTTCGAACGGTGCGACCGATCCGGCTCGCGTGTTCCCCGGTTCCCGTCGTCCCGGTCGTTTTGGTGCAGAAAATGTAACCCAGCCGGGCTTACAGGTTGTCGAAGTTGATGTCAACCGTAACTTGCTGCTCGTGAAAGGTGCTGTCCCGGGTGCTCCGGGTGGTGTCTTGCGTATCGAAAAAGCTAAGAAATAAGAGCGGAGAGCGACATGAAATTTTTCCTTGATACGGCTGATGTTGCAGAAATCAAAGAAGCGGCTTCCTGGGGTATCTTAGACGGTATTACAACGAATCCGACTCATGTCGCTAAAGCCGGTCGTGGCTTTGTAGAGATCATCGCTGAAATCTGCGAAGTGGTCGACGGTCCGGTTTCGGCTGAAGTCACGGCTACGGATTTTGACGGCATTATGCGTCAAGGCCGGACATTGGCTGCGATTGCACCCAACGTCGTGGTAAAAGTTCCGATTATCCTGGACGGTTTGAAAGCGATTAAGGCTTTGTCCGAAGAGGGAATCAAAATCAACACCACGCTGTGCTTCTCGCCGTTGCAGTCGCTATTAGCGGCTAAGGCCGGTGCAACCTATGTTTCACCCTTTATCGGACGTTTGGACGATATCGGTCATGAAGGCATGGAAGGCATCAGCCAGTTGCGTGAGATGTTTGATAATTATCATTTCGCGACTCAGATTCTGGTCGCGAGTGTGCGCAGCCCGATTCATGTGCTCGATGCCGCCGTTATTGGTGCCGACGTCGTGACTCTGCCGTTTGAAGTGTTTGGGAAGTTGATTAAACATCCGCTTACTGATATTGGCCTCGAAAAGTTTTTGGCCGATTGGGAAAAAGTGCCGGCGGATAAAAGAGATATTTGAGATGGCTGAAATTAAAGTTTTTAACGCAAGCGGAAAAGCCGGAAATGCTTTGTCTGCGCCTGCCAAACTGGAAGATGCCAAGTCCAAAATCGGTTTGGTGCACCAGGTTGCTATCGCCGAATTGGCTGGCCGCCGCCAGGGCACGGCAAGCACGCTCACCCGTGGCGAAGTTGCCGGTAGTAACATCAAGATTCGTCGCCAGAAGGGCACGGGTCGTTCCCGTCAGGGCGACAAGCGCACTCCGCACATGCGTGGCGGCGGCATTGTCCACGGTCCCAAGCCGCGTGATTACGGACAGAGCACCCCGC
>DAITOV010000267.1:0-7390 GCA_036833945.1 Abditibacteriia bacterium | reverse complement strand
TACACGAAGGCTCTACCGGCCTTGTTGAATAACTCAAATGAATTTGAGTCTGGTCTTGAGTTTTAGATGCGGCGGGGTAGGTGTGGCTTTTTTGAGTTGGAACGAATTAATTTAGTAAGGGTTGGCTCAATCTGTATTTGTGTTAACAGATGAGCCAACCCATACCTTTATCCCAGGTTGTTGTTTGATGATTTATCGGGATTTGAAGCAGGGGTCTTCACTCCATTCAGGTCACGAACATGGTAATTGGGATAGTTACCTTTTTCAATTTCGCTTACAAACTTCGCACGCGACATATCCGCACCTGTGTAGTTGTCATGAAAACGCTCATTGCGTCCTGAGTTGGATTCCGATGTTACAGAAACTTTTTTTGGCATTGTTATCACCTCCTGGCCGATGGAATGAAGTACTATATATCGCGGTTGCAATAAAAATCAACACAATATATGGTGTTTTTTTATACTGTGAATAGATTTATGGACCCCACAAAGCGAAATCAGCAATTTTCTGGCGTGCTTGCAACTCCATTTGTCTCCCTTGCGCTTGCGCTCTAGCGTGGAGGGCGAAGAGTTCGACCGGTATAAACCACCGGTTAGAAATCCCGCTCTTTGATAATTGGAGATTGTCATGTTAATGACGCAAGAAAAACGCTCGGCGGAGGCTATCGTTACCCCAGCCCGGCAGGACAAACCCACGCTGGACGAAGTCTGCGATCGCATTCAGGCCGATGACAACGGCAAGTGGGACACCATTTTGCCGAAGAACGAATTGGTAATGCAAGGCGGCAAGCTACGGTTGCCGGACGGTTATGAATCTCATGCCTGCGACACCCTGGCACCCACGCCGTGGGCGGCAGGCCAACTTTGCGGACGGCTCGGCATCCCGACGGCTTATTTCCGCCGTTGCCCGGCGCGGTTGCAAGACACGCAATTCAATTTTTGGAGTTGCTATACCGGTGAGAGTGATGAGCACTTTTATCCTGGCGAATCCCTGCCTCCCGCCAGCCGTTATCCCGAAGAAGACGGCTACAGTTACGAGGACGATTACGTGGAGAGCGAACCGACGGCTTATCGCAACGGACATAGTATCGGCAACGGCTTTTATAACAGAGGCTCTGCCGGTTCAACGGCCAGCGAATACTGGCGGCTGCGTGCTAGAGGAGAATCGCTCCGTGCGGTTTTAACAGAGCGCTACAGCCCGCTCGACAACCGGGCACTTTTGGAATCGCTCCGTAAAAGCTTGCCGCCGCATTTGCAGGTGCAATGGGTGGAATTGGACGATGAATCATTCCACCTGCGACTATTCGATCCCAACTTGCGACGGCATGTGCGAAGTAACGACCCGTTGCAAGCCGGACTGCACATCGCCAACAGCGAAGTCGGCAAGCGCTCGGTGACGGTCGATGCCGTGGTCTACCGCGAGGTGTGTTCGAACGGACTCGTCCGTTTGGTCAAAGGCAAGAGCATTCTTCAGCAGCGCCATATTGGCGTCGCCCCGGCGCACTTTACGGTGCTGCTGCGTCAGGCCATGCAGCAGTCGTTGCTGACCGCGCAGGAGTTCATGACGCAAATGGCAGTAGCTGCCGACCAGCCTCTGCAGGACGTAGAGAAGGAACTCAAGCAGTTAGTTTCGCACTGGAAGCTCACCCAGAGCTTTGTAGAACAGGTGCAGGCTTCGCTGCAGCAGGAAGATGCCCGTTATCAGGAGACGGTTTTCGGCCTGGTGAACGCCGTGACGCATGCCGCACAAACTCTTGATGCGGATCGACGCTACGAGATGGAGGCCTTCGCGGGTAAGCTGTTGGAACGCCGCTCGATGCGGAGTGCCGTTGTGTCAAGTCCCCGCAAAGTGGTGACTTTGGTTCCCGCGCCAAAGCCACCACTGCAAATGGCCCGTGACTACTTTGACGCCACGCCGGTCGAGGAGAGGGAACCGGCCGATTCCGAGGCGGTGGCGGCATGAACAGCGCGCTGTTGGAACGGCCGTTTCAGCGGAAAAAAGTAAGTAGCGATGACCTAGCCCCGATTCCGCTCAGCGCAACACGGATAAAGCTTTACCAGCAATGCCCTCGTGCTTTCCGTTACCTGTATGTCGATTGCATCCCCACGCAATTGACGGGAGCCCTCGCCTTCGGACAGGTTATCCACGCCGTGCTGCACAATCTCCAGCAGTGGAGTTTGGCACACGGCGAACCGCTCAACGAACAGGTCGCGTTGTATGAGTTCGACCGGTTATGGGACGAAGTGGTTTCCACGCAGAACCCGCTCTTCAAGAGTAATGCCGAGTTGGACGAATACACTGCGTTGTCGCGGTTGATTCTGGCCGGTTACGTGGAAGCCCACCGCGACCAATCGCTGCCGATCTTGTTGGAATATCCGTTCGAGATTCTGCTGCAGGATGAGGACAGTGGCAGGGAGTATTCGCTGCGAGGCGTGATCGACCGCGTCGATCAGACAGCTGACGGTTTGGTGGTCGTAGATTACAAGACGGGCAAGCGCAAGCCTTCGCCTAAGCAGTTGAACGAAGATTTGCAGTTGACGATTTATGCGTTTGCGGTGCAACAGTTGTTCGGCCAGGAGGTGCAGAAGGTCATTTACTACCACCTCCGCGACCAGTCGGCGCTGACGGTGGAGCGCGACGATGTGACTCTGTATTCACTGAAAAGTGAAACCCTGCCGCAAGTCGCAGCCGGTATCGCTAATGAGGAGTACGCCCCGCGACCGGGTTACTATTGCCGCTTTTGCGACCACTTCCAACTCTGCCAGGAGGAAGGCGGCGTTGATTTGTGGCGCTATGAGAAGTAGGCACTGGGTAGCCGGGCACTTGGCGCTGGGAGTAGTCTCGCTTGCCGAGTGCCATACCCCTAAAGACCAAAGGTCAAAGACCCAAGACCCAAGACCAAAATTTAAGGATGTGATGAATGATGGCTTACGCCACCCAGATAACGATCAGTACAGGAAGTAAAGTCAGCGTCAATTATCAAAGTAACGAGGTTCAAGTCGGTGTGACTTACCAGTTGGAGCGGGAGGATGAAGATCTGCTGCAATTGGTAGAGAGCAAAGCCGCCGAAGTAGAGGCGGCGCACAGAAGGTTGTGGAAGACGCTCAAGGCCGAGCGCTTGCAGCATCAGGAACAGCCCAATGGCCAGCCCGTAAAATCGGAAAGCGGCTATTCCCAGAACGGAAAGGCCCGCGACCAAACCGGCAACGGCTCTCGCAACGGCCAGCAGAACGGTGATGGCAACGGCTATCAACCAAACTCGGCCAATGGCAGCGCGATGATAACCGAAGCCCAGCAGCGGGCTGTTTACGCTTTGGTGAACAAAATGCAAATGGATGCCGAGGAAGTCGAACGCACGCTCCGTATGCGGTTCGATAAATCCCATTTGCCGGAGTTGACCAAGCGGCAAGCCTCGCAGTTCATCGATGAATTGCAACACAAATTACGCGTGAAAGCCCGGTAATAGCCAGCCGGGTTTCATCCCAGACACACCAAACCCGTATCATCTCCGATACGGGTTTTTATTTGGAGCGATTTTAGCCGTTGTCTCTTTCAGGGCGGCGCGTGGCTCGGTTGCCGATTGCGGCGGTGCTTCCGGGGATGCTTGTGATTGAGGAGGAGGTATCCGCCTGGGTATCACCGTGACCATCACGCCTTGGTCCATCGCATACCATAGGCAGGCCCAGACGATTTCTTTGGTGTTGCGATAGCCGTCCAGCATCAGCGTGACAGCGGCGTGCTCCTGGCGCGCCTGCTCGACATGAAAAATAAATTCCGGTTCGTAACGCTGCAGGATATTCAAATACTGCTCGGCGCTGCTTTCTGTAAAAGAGGTGCACACAATAAGGCTGTTAGGGGTGGATTCGAGGAGACACGTCCGGAGCCTGCAGCCGGTTCTTGTCCATAAAAGTGATCAGCAAATCATTAGCGTCGGTAATCAATTCAGGTTCTTTCTGCTCGATCTTGGTGTAGTAGCTCACGAAGTGCCCCTCTTCCATCCAGTCCGGCAAAAAATAACGGATAAACAGTTCTTGCTCTTGCTTCGCAAAGACATTGAGCAGCTCCGGCTCATGGTCCAGTGCGGTACGGACAAAGGTCGTCTGTCGTTCGTAAAGCGCTAACGCTTCGTCGCGCGGCATGCGGTCGAAGATTGCGTTGAGGGTTGAGTGGTCGTGGGACATGAAAAGCGGATTACGGCTTTGAGGCCATTGTAGCAGATGATGCGATGATCGGGATAGTTCTATTGGCTGTCCGGTATCTCTGTTGGGGTAGCCTGCACTTCAAACACCGGTAAGGTGAAAGAGAAAGTGCTGCCTTTGCCGGGCGTGCTCTCCACTGTAATCTCGCCCCCCATCTTCTCGACCGTGGATTTGGTGATATAAAGCCCCAATCCCGTGCCCATAATACCGGTCGTCTCCGGTGAGTCGATGCGGTAGAATTTCTCGAAGAGATGGGCTCGCTCCTGTTTGCTCATGCCGAGACCGGTATCGGATACCTCGACCTTGACAAACTTGCCGCGCACGTCTGGCAACGCTTTGACCGTGATCGAACCCTTTGGTGTATATTTGATGGCGTTGCCGACCAGATTGATAAGCACCTCCATGACGCGGTCGGTGTCGGCCAGGACCGCCGGGAGCGGCCGGGCCGGTTTTTCAAAGCGAAGGCCAAGCTTCTTCTCTTGGGCCAAGAAGTGCAGTTGGTCGAGTGTTTGTTCGATTTGTAAACCGAGTTCTACACGTTGGAATTTGAACTTCATGCGCCCGGCTTCGATCTGCGAAACCGCGAGCAAGTCTTTGACTAAGGACGACAGGCGGCGGGTGGATATAAAGGCTTTCTCGATGAAAGAACGGGGCTGAGGATCGATTTGCCCCATGCCATCTTCCAATGCCATTGAAAGCCAGCCTTGAACCGCGGCGATCGGCGTCAACAATTCGTGGGACGCGATGGACACAAATTCGCTTTTGGCCTGGTCATCTTCATAGAGCTTGGCTTTTTGAATCGCGCTGACCGCCTGGGAACCGATGGCTTCCAACAGTGAAAGATCGTCTTCGTTATAGGGGTCGCCGGAGCCTTTCTCGCCCAGGAAGATCAACCCCAACGGGCGTTTGCCTAGAAACAACGGGATTGCCACTGTGGCCTTGAGCCTGTCCATATGTGCCAAAGCACTCGTTTTAGCGGTGTGCTCCTGACGGGACTTGCCCGGCAGTCCCGCCACGGACGGATTGCGCCGCTTCGCTTCCTCTTCGGCCAAATCGGCTTCAAGCTGTTGGCGCTGCAGGGTTTCGGGATGCGTGAGGAAGTAGCGAATCGCCAGATCGTCGGCTTCGGGCACCAGCTTAGACGGCTGCCGGTAACCGCTCTGCTTGACGCGTGAGATAGCGAACTCGCCGTGTTCGCCGGGTTGAAAGACATACATTACGGCCTGGCGCAGATGGAGGACTTTCACCAAAGTCTGCAGAAAGATCTCCAGTGCTTCATCCAGATTGATGACGGTATTGAGTTTGGTGGTCAAACCGGTGAGGACTTTTTGCAGGTTGTATTCGCGCTTGAACAAAAACTGGTCGGTGCGGACGGTGAGCCACTGGCGGAGCGGCTCGATAGCAAAGCCGATGATACAGATAGTGACCAGGTTGACGATGTTGGTTCTGGTGTCGGAAACCGGCTCGCCGAGCAGTGCGCCCCGCAGCAGCAGGGCCAGCGCGCTATAAGCTATCACGATGAAGATAAACAATACCGTAAAAACCACCGTGCGGCGGATGATGATACGGATGTCGAAAAGCTGGTGCGCGGAGATGGCGTAAGCGATTGTCCCCAGCAAAGCGATGATGGAAAGAGCGCCAATCTCCTGCAGCGCGAATACCTTGAAGAAATACGGCAACAGCAGATTCGTCAGCATGGCGATGATTGCCATGAGAAAGATACCCAGGCCGATAATCGAGAGTTGGTTGCGGACTTTGCGGATTGTCTTCCGGTTGGCGAAGAAGGTCAAATATAACGCGGCTCCGACATAACCAACGATGTGGGCGATATAAAGCGGAAACAGTGGCCCAAACACCGTGACGTGCTCGCCGTGGCTCAGGTGTTCGACCTCATCGATCCAGCCGGTAAACAGCGTGACGAGAACCAGCAGACCCGTTTGCAACAAAATCCATTTGGTATGCCTGGCCTGTTTGCGCGCGATCTCAGGGAGATAAAGATAATTGAAAACGACGAACGACGCGGCAAAGGCGAAGTTGGCGCGGCCCCAGACCGTGAGCGCCGGGCTATCGGGCGTGCGGTTGAAGAAATACAACGTCACCAGCCAGCCCAACGTCGTTAACGCAAACAACGCGAAATAGCGATTGAGCCGTGCGTTCGGGTTCTTGCGGTAAATGAAGATCGCCAGTCCTGTCAGGACTATGAAACAGAGATAATACAAACCGGCGATCAAGAGCGTCATAGCATGGCGTTAGTAAGTGGTTGATTTGCGTTCAAAAACCCGTCAGCAACCGCTTTCTGCCATTCGTGGAGCGTCATTTCCTGCAAAAACTGCGGATCGCCGTGCGGGATAGCGTTTTGGGCCAGATGGATATACGGCGCGGCGGCAATGGCACAACCGACTTCCCCGGCTTTGACGTGACGGTATTTGAAGCCGACGAAAACTTTTTCGTAACGCACGCCGAGATTCTGTGAGATCTGCTCGACGGAGTGGATGAGCCTTTCGATGACGGCCGCCTGCTGCTCCTCGCTGACATGGATATCGTTGTCGGCAGAAAGCAAGCCGGGATCTTCCATGTAAAGGTCGGCGGTGCGGCTGCGATCTTCGGCAATCGCCAGTGCCAATGCACTATAAATCACACCGGGACCGGAATGATAGAAGGTTTTACAGGCCGTGAGCACATGTTGCCCCGGCATGATCGGAAAGCGTTGTTCCTGCACCGTGCCATACAGCGCCTGAGTCGCTTCAAAGAGTGGGGTAGCGTCATAGACATGTGGGTAGAGCGCGCTATCGACCAGGGGGTGCCGTTGCAACTCTTGCGGCAGGATGTCGTAGCCGAGAACCACGCCGTTCAAACCGTTGAAGGAAGAGACGGTCACCATATTGATCTGGGTGATATTGGCAAGCTCGCCCTCGGCGCGGTCGAAGGCGACGATCTTGTCGAGGCCGTTCTGGGAGGAGTTGAGCGGTGCGACGCCGGTGGCAATCAGCGGCGTAGTCACATAAGCATCGGTGGGCTGCATGCCGCTGGCGGAGCAGTAATGGTCAAAAGGGCTGACGACGTTTTGCAGGATGGAAGAGACGTTCTTTGGCATCGGTAGAAATTACAGGAAGAAAATTGAAAATGCGTAATCAGACAAAGCACGGAAACCGATTCAAGTCCATAGTAGACGAAAAACAGGCAACCGCAAA
>DAITOV010000266.1:0-7411 GCA_036833945.1 Abditibacteriia bacterium | reverse complement strand
AATTGCATGTCCTGACACTTTTAATCGATGCCTTGAACTCAATTTGCGAACCCAGAGCGTGAGCGACGGGCTGGCGTTGACGCTTGCGAAACTGTGAGGTCAGCCCGTCGCTCACGCTCTGGGTTCGCAAATAAATGCATCAGCACAACGCAAAGGCTAACAAGAAACTTAATTTACAGATTAACAACGATCAACCCTACCGTCGCGTCAGCTTCTTCTTCAACTTCCCGGCCATACCCAAAACCGTCTGCACTTCTTCCATCTTCGTCAGTCCGCCGTAGACCATAAACACTAGCACACCGGCGCTGCCGCCGATGGCCACGGAAAGCAGCATACGAATCTTGTCGAGCTTCGATTCCATCACGCCATCGGGCGCTAACGCTCCGGCGATAAAACCGGCCACAGCAGCGGCCAGCAGCGAACCGAGAATAACCTTGCCGCAAAAGATCAGGTTCTCCCGCATCTTCACATCACCCAGGTGGGGCCGTAAATAGTGCCACATCACCAGGCACTTAATACTTTTGGCAAGCGATTCGGCACCGGCAATCGCCGCCAGGCCAAGCCCGGCTGCTGCGCCGTATTCCACACCGGCAGTGGCCGCGATAATCCAGATCACCGTGGTGCCGATACCGATCAGCGTAGGCGTCCAGGCATTGGTCATGGCGTAGAACGTCTGGTTGAGAATCATTTCACACGAAAACGCCACCAGTCCGATGGTAAAGGCGATGAAAGGCAGCGACATGGTGATGGTATCGGCCTGTGTCATTTCCCCGCTTTCCCACACCGCACGCAGCAGTTCGAAACGCGTTGCAATGAGAATGGCAGTCAAGGGGCCAAAGGTGAAAATACAGACCCGAATCGCACTCATGAAGGTGTCGGTAAACGGTTGGCGGTCTTCCTTGCGGGCCAGGTCGGCCAGATAAGGGAAGATGCCGATGGAAAGAGCGTAGGGAAAAATCTGGATCAGACTAGTGCCGATGAGCCGGGAGAATTTCAG
The DNA here is from genome assembly GCA_036833945.1 of Abditibacteriia bacterium. Classification (GTDB taxonomy): domain Bacteria; phylum Armatimonadota; class Abditibacteriia; order Abditibacteriales; family Abditibacteriaceae; genus DAITOV01. Next base: position 6,414 of record DAITOV010000266.1, on the reverse strand, counting down.
TGCGGTGCGCGAGCCTTCCACCGCAATCGAGGGCGCATCGGCCAGACGGAAGAGATAAACGCCGCGCGATTCGGAAACCAGAATGCCCAGCACCAACGGAATGGCGAGCAAGAACATTTTCTTGATGAGCGGGTCGGAGAGATCGATTTGCGCCCGCAGCATCGGCCACTTTTTCTTGAGCGCAATGATGTGCGGAACAAGCTTGAGCACTGCGCCGCCCACAAAACCCCAGGCCAGGAAATAGAGCGATTCAATGGGATCGAGATTGGTGCGCACTGCCAAATAGGCGGCGACAGCAATGCCCAGCTTCCAGAACGCATCGCCCAGGGCGGCCGAGAAAAACCTTTTATAGCCGTTGAGAATGGTGTAAGTCAGCGATGAAATGCCCAGAAAGAACAAACCGCACATCAGCATTCGCGAAACGGCAATCGTCATTTCGCGCTGCTCTTCAGTGGCTTTTTGTGAATAAATATCAACGATGAACGGCATCTGCCAGACGGCAATGGGTATCACCAGACATAATGCGAGAGTGGTGAGCCAGATCGCGGTGGAAGCAAACCTCCAGGCGCGCTTCTCATCGTTTTCGCCCAAGGCACGGGCGAAGGTGGGCAAAAAGGTGGGGTTGACGACCTTCTCGAATACCAGCCACATGCTCGAAACGATTTCCGTGGCCACGGTGTAGACATCGGCCTGCCAGGCCAACGCCAGGCGGTTGCCAATGAGCGGTTGGGCAATAAAACCGACCAATAAGCGCAAAACATGCAACACACCGATACCGGCAGTGGCTTTTGCGACGTTCTTGCCGGTATCGCCCATATCGTTTTCCGGGGAAATCGTTTCGGGCGCAAGCTCTTCTGGAGCGAGATCGGTTTCAGGAGCGATCGATGATTTGGGGTCGGGAGTACTCATTTAAAAGGATGAAAAATTCCGCGTCTTTGAAACTTTACGCCAAGCACAGTTGCGCGACAATCATGAGAAAGCATCGGTAAATCACAAATTTTAAAAAAACACTTCACACCTTATATGCACAATTGCATTAAAATAGAATGCATCATCGCTTTGATAGCAATGAAAAAACTTTTTTGAACATTCTGCAACACCCTTCGTCACCTGACGGCGTTTATCAGAATTTCCATTTAGTTTCGACCATGACGCTCCGCACACACCTTCATCGCCGCCGTCTTGTCGCTTCTACCAGGCTACTGGTTCCTTGTGGATTTACGGCTGTGGCGCTGTCGACAGCCTCCGCCCAGGTCGCCACGCCTCCCGCACCGGCTTCGGTGCGTATCCCACGTTTCCTGCCCGAAGACCAGCCCGTTGGATTGCGCCCCAGTGAAGCGTCTGCTCTTTTCTGGCAAAACGCCAAGCTGACAGCGGCTCCCACCGCCACCAGTGCGACGCCTCAACAAATTCAGCAAAGCATTCGCACCCTTCTCACCACCGACCCTTCCATGAGCCAGGCCTATGCCTGGCGTCAGGTTTTGCGTGGCATCGGCACCCAGAAATGGAGCCTCACCGAATCGTCGGCCGGTAACGTGCAGTTGCAATTAGGACAGCACACCCTGCCCGTGATGCAACTCACCGGTGTGAGGGGCAATCGTGCTGCAGCCGGACTCAGTAGCAATGCCTTCGGCGTTTATTCCACCAAGCCGCTCAACTTGCTCAACTCCAGGCTGCGCTCGGCCGATGCTCTTATTGGCGAAGCTGTTTCCTATGATGAAACGGAGATGAACTGGGTCACCTTCCAGCCGCTCAAAACCAAACAGGGCACCATCGATCTGGTCTATATACAAGGCCAGAACGACCTCAGCCCCACCACCGTTACAAAACTGGACAGCCAGTTCCGGCGCGGCAGCATGATGGGCGCTAAAATTGCCTATGCTCTCCCCGCGCGCTGGAAGCTCGATGGCGAGTGGATGAACGGCAAAATGGAAGACAAGCAGCCAGACGATGCGCTTATTTTTGCGTTAGCCGGGCCGGTGCAACATCCCTGGGGCGAAACCGGGGTGCGGTTATCCTATCGCGATATCGGCTCTGACTTTTCTTCGTTCGCCGGAACCCCGACCGATGCCGGGCAAACCACCAAACAATTGGCGCTCAATCAACCGTTTAAGAAGGGCGATTTCAGCGGCTCGCTGGGCCTGAACATGTCGCAGGTGACCACCAACGATGAAGCGCCCACTACGCTTGCTACCGATAGTGATACCAACCTGCAAGCAACCTCGAGCTTGAAATGGCAGGCGACATCCGAATTAGCCGTAACGGCATCCCACGCGGCGGGCACACGAGTGACAGCGCCTACGATTGTCGATCCCGTGCTCCCGGCCAGTCTGGTCGAACGGGAAAACCGTGATAGCCGTGTCGGCCTGGAATGGAAGCTCAATAAAGAATTTTCCATCAGCGCTGCAGGCGGCCTCACCCAGTACGACGAAGAAACCTCCAACAACCGCCTGGCACGCCGTTTAAGCAACCGCGACAACTACTATTCGATCGCGCTCAAGAATCAGTCGAAATCGACCCAGTGGAATTTCAAGTATGAACGCCGCGTCGCTTTAGACCTCGAAGGCGATACCGGCTCCACCGGCGATATCTTTTCTTTCGGAGCACAGAAGAAACTCACCTCCTGGCTTAAATTCGGTGGCACCTACCGCCTCAACCAGACGGAATACCTGACCACTGGCCTGGATGTGCCGCAATCGGATATTACCGCCAATACCACCCTCTCGCTACAAGACTTAGGTTCACTCGAACTCCGCTACACCCAGGCACTGGCTTCAAGCACCGACGGCGTGCGCCTCACCGGCCAAACACGCGCCAACAGCGTCGGTGTGCGCTACGTGCTGGGCCAACAAAACGGCAAGGGCCTGGGATTATCGATCGATTACTCGCGCAATACCCTCAACGGGCCAAACGACGATCACTGGAAGCTGGGACTGACTTACCGTTAGTAGGTGGTAGATAGGAGACAGGAAGGTAACCACGATGCTACGGCGAACTGTCAGCTTCCACGCTCGTCACTCCGACCCAGAACACAACTTTTAATATCGATTAATGATTGGTATCGACGCCAGGTTACCTCTACTTCTACATTCATCATTCTGACTTCTGACTTCATATCCCGGTTACCTTCCTGTCTACTACCTACTGCCATTCATTGGTACAATGAACGGACAGAATGCAACCCACCGTTCAGCGCCGCCAGCTCTTAGTCGCTTTGCAGCAGCAGATTCTCCCCTGCCTGCAAAACGATGGACAGTGGCGTATGGTGTTGGCCGAACCACCCTTCACTCTCCCACCGGAAGTAAATATCCATTTCCACAACGGCAAGCCGTTAGCCAGTAGCCGCGCCAAGAAATCCAATATCTTACTATCCACAATGACCTCCTGGCCGGGTGCTGAAGTGCATAGCAACTCCGTGCCCTACATGGGCTTCGTTCTCAAAGGCGCGATGGATTGGCGCATAGGCATCACCAATTCTATGGCGCGGCAGCATGGCGGAGTATTTAAGCGCAGCGATTACGCCGTGTTGGAAATGCCCGAAAATACGTTTTTCATCGCGCCACCCGGCGTCCCCTACGGCACTGGCGTTTTGCCACACTGGGAGCGCAACCAGGATGCTGCCTTGCACGATATTTTCTGGGTGCGCTTCTATCCGCTGGGCGTGCAATGCCACATGCGCCACAGCCACCCGCAAAGCAACCTGCCGGGGCAGGCCTGCCTCTTTCCCGATTCCCGGCTTTATCCCGCCTCGCTTTCACTATTGGAAGAGCTGCGCACCAATGATAAAGATTCCACAACTGCGATACGCGGTTTGCTACAGTTCATTATGGCGCGCTTGATTCGTGGCCTAGAAGCGATGCAAACCGCGAAATGGCGGCCCATCGGCCCGGAAATCACCGACCGCAACAACGCCGCCCACGCGGTGGAAGCGGCCTGTTCCTATATCGAAGCTAATTTCCACCGCAAACTCTCACTCGAAGAGATTGCCACCCACGCCCTTACTTCGCCTACCCACCTGAGCCACCTCTTCCGCCGTGAAAAACAACAAACCCTCACCGATTACATCACCCGGCTGCGCATGGATTATGCAGCATCCCTGCTGCAACACACCCGTCTCAACATGAGCCAGGTCGCCAATACCATCGGCTACAGCAATCAAGCCTACTTTTGCCAGGTTTTCGCCAGGCACTTCGACTGCTCACCCAGTGAATTTCGAACAAACGCAATAAAACAAAAGAGTTCGCAAAATAACTAAAGCTTTTGCCCGATTTTCTTGTTTAGCAACACGCAATCAGGTCCATAATTGAAATACATACTTCTACACCCTGATAACAGAGGGAGATAACATGGACACAATGCAAAAGAAGAAAGGTTTTACTCTCATAGAGCTTCTTGTCGTTATAGCTATCATCGCTATACTCGCCACCATTCTATTCCCTGTTTTCGCCCGGGCCAGGGAGAATGCCCGGCGCTCAAGCTGCCAGAGCAACCTTAAACAAATCGGCATCGGCATTATGATGTATACGCAAGATTACGATGAATTTTTCCCCATTCAACCCGCCGGTAGTTTGGACGATTATTCGTATTACATCTACATCAAGAATGTTCAGGTCATTAACTGCCCTTCAAAAACCTATGCCGACGGCAGCCCCACGACCGGCGGCTATAGTTCCAATCCACTCATTATGCGAGTGCCTTCCCCCACCAATAACATCGGCATCGGCCCAAACACCCGCTTCGTAAGCCAGGGCGCTTTGGTGGCTCCGTCCAAAACTTATCTGGTGCTGGATGGGGGCTTCTACACCATGCACCCTACCTACGCCACCAACCCCAGCGGCAACAACTTCTACCTGCCGGGTGCAGGCAGTTACGGAATTATGCAAAACAGCGGCATGCGCCCTGAAAACGTGCCCGATTTCCATACCGGCCGCCACTTCACCGGAGTCAACATCCTTTTCACCGACGGCCACGTAAAATGGAACAAATCCTCGGTGCCGTTAGCCGAAGCCCAAAAGACAGTTGGCGAACCTCCCACTTGCGAACGTAGCCGCGCCCGCGCCAACTGCACCGGAATCTGGCCGTACGGCAACTGGGACCCCGGTAATAATTAACAGAGTCTCTCCGTTTTGAAAGTTCATCCCTTATGGACCGCCGGCATCCTGCCGGCATGTACGTAACACCACCATCAACATTACAAACTAACTGCTACGCTTGTGCCGGCAGGATGCCGGCGGGCCATAAGCGGCACACAGATTCTAAACTGCTACAACATGTTCAAGCCCTTTCATGATTATGTCTAAAACAATTCTCTGGTTTTCATCATTATTTCTCTTCATCGCCACCTTGCAAATCGGCCCGATACAACCGGCCCAGGTGTTTGCACAAAACACAGTCCCAACCACTCTCGCTCAAAATAAAAAGGCCGCTGTTCCCATCATTATTGCCAAATCGGCCACCGGTGATACTCTCACCCACGCCCGCGCTTTAGCGACTTATCTTCAGAAGATTTCCGATGCGACTTTCGAGGTCAAGCGCCTCCCCGGCGCTATTCCCGCTAACGCTCAAGGCATTTCCCTGGGCACACCGCAAGATTATGCCCAGCCTGAGACAGCGCTTACTTCCACCGACCCCACAAAACGCGAAAACTACCGCCTGCGCTACCATTCCAACGGCCTCACCTTGATGGGGGCTAGCAACACCGCTCTGGGCCACGCTGTGTGGGACACACTCTATCGCCTGGGCTTTCGCCAGTTCTTCCCTGGCAAGCGCTGGGAGATTGTGCCGCAAACTGAAAACCTACAAATTGCCGTCGACACGCTCGAAGAGCCAGATTACATCTCGCGCCGCATTTGGTACGCCTCTGCTAACTTCACTCCTAACATCAGCGAGATGGGCGAATGGAATGTGCGCAACCGCATGGGCGGTGTGCAGCTTAATACCGGCCACGTTTACAACCAGATCATCGAACGCAACAAAGCCACGTTTGAAGCCCATCCCGAATATCTGGGACTGGTAAAAGGCAAACGTGAACTCAAGCACGATGCCAAGTTCTGCGTCTCGAATCCGGGGCTTAGTCAACTGGTAGCCGATGACGCCCTGCGGCAGTTTGAAGCCGACCCCAAACTTTCCATGGTTTCAGTCGAACCCAGCGACGGCTATGGTTGGTGCGAGTGCGCCGAATGTGCCCAAATCGGCAGCATCAGTAACCGCGCCATTACTTTAGCGAATGCCGTAGCCGAGGCCGTCAATCAAAAATTCCCCGGCAAATTCGTGGGACTTTATGCCTATAACGAGCATTCTCCGCCGCCCACCATTCGCGTGCATCCGCAGGTCGTGGTCAGCATCGCTACCAGCTTCATCAAAGGCGGCTTTACTATCGACCAACTCATTGACGGTTGGAGCCAGCAAGCCGAT
>DAITOV010000265.1:0-7454 GCA_036833945.1 Abditibacteriia bacterium | reverse complement strand
TATCCTGGTGGAAAATGGACTCCCAATATTTTCTACTGGCAGCAAAACCTCTACCCCTACGTAAAGAATAAACAGTTTTACGTTTGCCCCTCGATCGGATTTTCTGCCGGCTCACCGTATTTAGGTAACTATGGTGCGAATTCTTTTGTCCTCACCCCTGAGAGTGGTGCTCCACTTGCACAATCGCAATTAGTGGCGGCGGCATCAACCTACATGCTCATGGATGCAGGACAATATTCGATTCATCCTTCCCAACCACGAGTAACCAACGGCCCCAGCGGCTACTTACCGGGCACCGGGCGTTTGGGCATCGCAGTGGGTTCAACAACAGCTAACCTGCGCGATGATTTCCAGGACGGACGCCATTTCCACGGAGTTAACGTTGCTTTTGCCGACGGGCACGCCAAATGGCTGATGTCTTCGGTTCTATTAACCGAATCACGTAAAAGCGACTCAGGATATTTCAACCCTGCTGTTCAATAAGAATCGCCACCACACAGTTATGGACAGTCTCATCGCAGATATTGGTTCCCGCCGGGAACTACTCGTCGATCAATCTTTAGTAGAACAAACTGCAGGCGACCTCACCTTTCGCCTGCACCGCCCCACTCCGCAAAATACCATCGGGCCGATTGCCGACCAGCACGGCTGCCCCTACCGTTACATGACCGTCTTCCAAGACGGCGAGCTGTATCATATGTACTACGCATTGGTAGATCACAAACGAGTAGACGGCAAAACCATCAAAGGCCCCGAACGTGTTTGTTACGCCCAAAGCCGTAACGGCATTGATTGGGAAACGCCCGACCTGGGGCTTTTTGAATACAAGGGCGACAAGCAAAACAACATCGTCTGGATTGAAGACGGTAAGCAGCACCTGGGTGTGAGCGGTTTTTCACCGTTTAAAGACGAGAACCCCAACTGCCCGCCACACCAACGCTATAAAGCCATTGCCGAAGCCGGGCCGCTGGGAAAGGAAGCGGCAGGCAGCAATGGGCTTTTTGCGCTTTGCTCACCCGATGGTGTGAACTGGTCGATGATGAGCCCCGAACTAGTGGTGCGTCCCGGCGACGAGCTGAGCGGTTTCGATTCGCAAAACCTGGCTTTCTGGGATAGTGAGCGGAGCGAATACCGGCTCTACCGCCGCGCTTCATTCCGCGAAGGGCCATTGGGCGTGTGCCGCGCCATTCTGACCTCCACCTCGCAAGATTTCATTCATTGGAGCGCGGAAGAACGCCTGCTTTATCCGGGTAGCGCGCCCGAACAGCTTTACACCAACAACGTCATCCCCTACTTTCGCGCGCCGCATCTCTTCGTGGGCTTTCCGGTGCGCTACGTGCAGCGCCAGTGGAGCGATGCGATTGCCGATTTGCCCGAAAACGAGCGACGCCTGCAACTGATTCGCAATAACGGCAGCGAGATCGTCGAAGGCAACCCTACCGAGGCCGGAGGGGCGCGTATAGGCACCACCCTCACCGACACCGGTTTCATGACCAGCCGCGACGGATTGAATTTCAATCGTTGGCCAGAAACCTTCATCCGCCCCGGCCTGCGCACCAAAAACAACTGGTTTTATCCCGATAATTATCAGGCCTGGGGTATGGTCACTACGCCTTCGTCAATTGAAGATGCGCCCGACGAGCTTTCGTTCTACCTGAGCGAAGGCGGACGGCGTGATGGGCAAGGCAACATCTGCCGTCGCTACACCTTGCGCGTCGATGGTTTCGTTTCGGCTCAGGCCACACTCAAGGGTGGCGAGTTGGTGACCAAACCACTGCGCTTTAGCGGAAGCGATTTATGGGTCAACTTCTCCGCTTCGGCGGCTGGTAGCATCGCCATCGAAGTGCAAGACACACACGGTTGGCCCATTCCCGGCTTTGCTATGGGTGAAGGCGTGGAGCTACTGGGCGACGACCTCGAACGCCGCGTGCGCTGGAGCAAAGGTGCAGACCTTTCCCAATTAGCCGGAAAAACCGTGAAGCTGCGTTTCAAAATTATCGACGCCGACCTGTTTTCTTTCCAGTTCAAGTAATCAGCAGCACAACCCTCAGGAGACATCTTCCATGCAGAAACGCCGTTCTTTTCTCTTTCAAAAACCCGCCCTCACTCTGGGGCTTTCCCTTACCCTGGCCACTGTGAGCACGGCGGTTATCACTTCACCGCTGGCAGCCCAGGGCGGAGCTATTCCCGAAGATTTATTAGATGAGGCCGACCAGCTTCAGGCAACTTGCCGTTTAGTCGATCCGCTCTCACAAACACCCGTCATTGTGACAGGCAGCAACGCCAGCGAAAGCGAGCGCTATGCCGCCAAAGAACTGGCCGAGCACCTCAGCAAAATCACCGGCCGCCAGATTGAAACCGTCGCCGAAGGCAGTGTGCCGCAGGGGCGCAAATTTATCGCGGTGGGCAGCAGCAAGCTGACGGAAAGTTACGATACTTCGGCACTGGGCATTGAGCAGTACATTATCGATACCAAACCCACCGGAGTTATCATCATCGGCGGACGCAAAGAGCCGGTCAAAGGCCCGGACGGAGAATCATTGGCTCGCGACCGCGGCACGCTCTATGGCGTGTATGCATTTCTCGAATCGCTGGGCGTGCGCTGGTATCGCCCCGAAGCATGGGGCTGGCATATTCCCCGCAAAGAAACTATTGAACTCCCCGTCAAGCGGCAAACTTCACAGGCACCGGCGTTCATTGCCCGCACCACGACCCGGTTCTATAAAGATGTTATTGATATTAAACCGGATACCCTCGCCATCACCGAGCAGTGGAATGCACGGCAACGTGCCAATCTTCGTTTCGTAGAGGATAAGCGCTTCGGCGGCCAACTTCGCTCCAACGCCAACTGGCATACCCATAGCGGGTTGATTGTCACGCCAGCAAAATACCTGAAAAAGAACCCGGAATATTTCGCCCTGGTCGATGGCAAGCGTGGCAACCCCGGTAGCGGACGGCTGCCGCAACTTTGCCTGGGCAACCCTGAATTGCAAGACGTATTCGCCGCTAATGTCGTGGCCCTGGCCCGCAAGAATCCGCAATGGTATATGGTGCCCATCGACCCCGAAGACGGCACCCAACCGGCACGCCGCATGTGTGCCTGCGAACTCTGCAAAGCCATGGACGACCCGGCAGCGCCCGAAAACATGTCGAACCGCGTGTTTGGTTTTGCCAACATAGTAGCCCGCAAAGTGGCCCGCGAACTGCCCGACCTGAAACTGGCGTTGTATGCCTATAGCTCGCACACTAACTTGCCGACTAAAATCGATAAGCTCGAACCCAACATCATCGTTGGGCTAGCCAACATTAACTCGTGGAGTGATTGGTCGAAAAAACTCACCGACCCGGACAATGTGCCGAATGCCGGTTTCTTGCAATTGGCCGAAGGCTGGGCAAAAATTGCCCAGCACAAACTGTGGATGCGCGACTACAGCGCCTATGGCTGGAACGGCCCCATTCCCATGTATCGGCTGTTGCAAGACCGCGTGCAGACCTACAGAAAACTTGGGTTCGAGGCCATCGTATGGCCAACCGAAGCCAATTGGGGGCCGCAGCAACTGCTCATCTACTTTAAATTGCAGTTGCAGTGGAATCCCGACCTCGATCTCGAAAAAGAGCTCGACACTTTCTACACCAACTACTACGGCCCCGCTGCCAGACCGATGAAAGCCTTTCATGAAAGGTGGATGAGCGTATTTGAGCAGTCGCAGTTAGGCAGCGGGCTTTCCACGGGTATCAGCAGTGGTGGGCGCGGCATGCACGCGCTGGCCACACCCGCGCTGGTGAATGAGCTTGGCGGCTATCTCGCCGAGGCGAAGGAACTAATCGCCGGACAGGAGCTTTATGAAAAGCGTCTCGAAGGCGATATCGCCGGGCACGAAATGGTAAGCCGCGTTAGCAAAATGCTCACCCTCAAGCTGGCCGAAGGCATACCCACACAGAATGCCCGCACCGGGACCACCTTCATGAAAAGCGCCGCCGCCGAAAAAGAATGGGATGAATTCGTTGCCTGGCTTGCCCAGGCTAACGAAAATACTCTCAATTTCGAGGTGCTGCAAAAGAGCGACAAGGGATTAGCCACCGCCCTGCTCTACATGAAGCGCGATATCCTCGAAAACGGACGCTACAGTAGCTGGGATGAAGCCCCGCTTTTAAAAGCACAGGGGTTCCCCGCGCCCTGAATGCTTCGTTTAACGGAATGATCTCAAAAGCGCCGAGGCCTTAAGCCCCGGCGCTTTTTGTTACCTTGATAACAATCAGGCAAACTAAAATATCAGCGCTTGGTTCTTGCCATGACCGATTTATCCCTCCTTTTGCACGAAAAGCTCATCCCCTGGGCCAAACAGAATGCGACGCAACGCTTTATTGTGGCACGCCCACAAATGACAGCCGAACAGCTGCCGGCTGATGTGCATCTGGTGCCCTGCACGATGCGTGGCAAGCGCAACATCGTGAAGAACCAACGCCAATACAGCAACACGCGCGGCGTTTCGGCCAAATGGCCGGACGCCGGACTCAACGAAGTGCAAAAACTCAAACTCGCCTGTGTACTCAATGGGCACATCGACTACCAGTTGGGGAATTACCGGGTGCAATGCGGGCCGGGGCATTTCATCTTCATCCCACCGGGCATACCCCACTCCGACGGCACCCAGCCTTATGTCGATGCCACCAAAAGCTCACGCTGCGACGTGCTGTTTTTCCTGATGCATTTCAACGCTTTACAGTGCTGGGTTAGCCACTCCCAACCCAACCAGAAACGCAGGCAAGCCGTGAACTATCTCATCCTCAACGAACACGTCACTGTTCTCTTTCGCACTTTCATGGAAGAGGTAATCGAAAACGAGGCCGGTAACGATCACATCAGGCAGGAACTTTTCGGCGTCTTCCTGTCCATGCTACTACGCGAAGTGGAAAACGACAGATTACAGCCGGTGCTGAGTACGATATCGCTTACCTCATTCGCGGCGACCATGCCCCTGCCTTCCAACGCCGATTTTGCGGTCCGGCTGGAGCAGTATCTGCAGTCGAACCTCTATAAAAATCTCACGATCGAAAGCGTATCCAGCGAAATGTATTTTTCGCCCGCTCAGTTCTCGCGCAACGTGCGCCGCGCGACCGGAAAAACCTTCAACGAACTGCTTAATGAATATCGCCTCGAAGAAGCCAAAAAGCTGCTGAGCACAACGCAATGGACGGCTTCGGCCGTCGCGGCTTTTACCGGATTCAAATCGCCCAGCTACTTCCGCACCTTCTTTCGCAAGCGCACCGGCTACACTCCCAGCGAGTTTCGGCTGACGACGAATAATCTCGATGAAATTGAATCATGATCGAAATTCTAACGCTGTGAGCGAAAAACGACGTTTAACAACGCTGTGAATCGGGCATCCTATATATACTTACCTATTGAGAAGGCAAACCCATGAAAACATGTAATAAGCAACACGGCTTCACCCTCATCGAGCTTCTTGTCGTCATTGCTATTATTGCAATCCTTTCGGCAATTCTTTTTCCGGTGTTTTCCAAAGCCCGCGAAAGCGCCCGTCGTTCGAGCTGCGCCAGCAACCTGAAGCAAATTGGCACAGCCGTCATGATGTATATCCAGGATTTCGACGAAACCTACCCGGTTGCCAACCTGGCAGTGCCTTCTTCAGATGGCATGAGCGGCTATACCAGTTCCTACTGGTTCAACGTTTTGCAGCCTTACGCGAAAAATCGCCAAATTTGGTTTTGCCCCACCGCCGGGCGTATCGATACTTCGGCCACTTCGGGTATCCAGCAATATAGTGGTGGCTATGGTTACAATGCCTGCGGCACCGGGACCATCAGTTCCAACGGACCTACCTTGTGGAACGGCTTTGGCCAGGATGTGTGCATGACACCGGGTGGTTGCAACTTTGGGAGCGTGGGGACAGTGCGTTGCACTTCCGACGGCAATCCGGTGAAAACCGCTGCCGTGCAAGAAGCATCGCAAACTATTCTTATCACCGAAGCCGCCAGCAACGGCACGGCCTATACCACACTGTACTTCTACAGCGGCTCCAACATCAGCTACTGGCCGCAATTGCACGGCGGACCGGTGGGACCGTTCTATGGCGGAGCGCCCACTCCCGATCGCGCACTTACCCAGCCTTCAGGTGGTGGCAACTACCTCTTTGCCGATGGTCACGTGAAATTCATGCCCGTCACCCAGGCGTTCAGCCAGAAGCGCCTCACCAAAGTGAATAAAGACAAAGCCGGATAAAGGCACACCCTGAAAATTATGTTTAAAACAACCGTCCTTCCTTCATTTATTTTGCTGGCAGCAACTTCTTTCGCTCAAGCCCAAACGCTTACTCTGGTCGATAATAAAAAACCCCAAGCCCAAATTGTCGTTGCCGGAGACGCCGCACCTTCCACCAAAAACGCCGCCAACCTTTTGAAGCAATACATCGAAAAAAGCACTACGGTCAAAGTGCCCGTAGCCGCCACAACCGGCACCCTGCCTTCAATTCATATTGGCGAAACTGCTTACGTCAAAGCAAAGAGACTCAAGCCTGCCAACCTGGATGCTGATGGGTTTATCATCAAAACCGTTGATAAAGACAACTTGGTCATCGTCGGGGGCAGCGATTGGGGCACGGAGTTTGGCGTCTACGATTTCCTGGAGCGTTATGTCGGCGTGCGCTGGCTGGCTCCGGGTGAACTGTTCACCGAAGTGCCCACCCACAGCAGCATCGCTGTTCCCCTGGCTAATATCAAGGAAGAGCCGGTTTACCTTTCACGCCGCTTTGGCGGAGCCGATGTGGAGCGCAACGCCAGTGAACCACGCTATCAGTCTTTTCCCTGGAAACCGTTTCTGGGCTACGACCAGTGGGGCCGCTTCAACCGTTTGCGCCAGCGGCTCGAATTTCATCATAACCTTTCCAACGCCTTACCGGTAAGCCAATTTGGAAAGACCAACCCCGAATTTTATCCCGTGATTAACGGCAAGCGCTATTTGCCTGCAAACGATAAAGATTTCAAGTGGCAGCCCAACTTCTCGGCTCCAGGCAGTGCTGGGGCAACAGCGACACAAATCGAAAAATACTTTGCGGAGAATCCTGATAAATCCAGCTATTCGCTGGGCATCAACGATTCGCGCAATTTCGACCAATCGCCCGATACGCTGCAAAAGCGCGAGGCTTTAGGTGGTTTGGCCGATGAATATGCCGTGTGGACGAACGAAGTCGCTGAACAAGTGCTTACCAGCTACCCCGATAAACATTTCGGGTTCCTGGCTTACATTCAGTTGCGCACGCCCCCGGTTCGCCATCAATATCATCCCCGCATCGTGCCTTTCATCACTTACGAACTCTCACGCTGGAGTGATAAAGAGAGCCGGGACATCGCCCGGCAACTGACTTTGCAGTGGCAGGGCAAGGCTTCCACATTAGGTTGGTACGATTACTTCTACGGCAGCTACTACATGACGC
>DAITOV010000264.1:0-7454 GCA_036833945.1 Abditibacteriia bacterium | reverse complement strand
GTTCGTGCGGCGGATGCGCCAGGAGACCGGAAAAAGCTTTGTTCAGTTCCTCACTGATTATCGCGTTGAAGAAGGGAAAGTATTACTTCGGGAGTCGGACTGGACGGTTGTGGCTATCGCCGAATTTCTGGGCTTTCGTTCCCCATCCTATTTCCAAACTGTGTTCAAGCGATACACTGGTGATAACCCATCTGAATACCGTAATAAAAAATGAGCGGATTCTTGTGGTCGTGAGCGGATTTTACTGTTAGACGGCAGTCTCGGAGGGGCATAATTGTGGTGTAGGCTATTGCAAAAGACTTTTTCGTGAACAGGACCAATCTGCGATTTTTGGAGGAGAAGAGATGGGACGCAAAAATGTTAAAACGGCCTTTACACTCATAGAGCTTCTTGTTGTAATTGCTATCATAGCTTTGCTGGCGGCGATTCTTTTTCCGGTCTTTGCCCGGGCGCGCGAAAATGCACGCCGGGCTTCCTGCCTCTCGAATCTCAAGCAAATGGGCATGGCGGTGATGCAGTATGTGCAGGATTTTGACGAAACCTATCCCGTCGTGGCCGGCAGCGGCAGCACTACCTGGACATTTCTGACCTATCCCTACATTAAAAATCCACAGATATACGTGTGTCCCAGTGTCACCGAGCCGATTCCGGCATTTAGTCCCACATCGCTTTCCAGCTTAAATGGTGTTTCGCAATATTGCATGAATAATTCGTCGTTCGGCAGTGGTGTCAATCCCTATCTGGATACGTACGGTTTAAGTTGGCCCACCAGAATGGCTGCTGTGCGGCGTCCGGCGGAACTGATTTTATTCATGGACTCGCAACTCGACGGCACCACGCGTTATTGGTGCGATGTTGGCGGTAAAAGCGTCGCTTACCGTCACTTCGAAGGAGCAAATATCACTTTTGCAGACGGCCATGCCAAGTGGCAAAAACCGACTTTTTATCGAACCGGCGGCACGGCTGCGATTGAACCGCGCTGGCGTTATTGGAGGCAGCCCTCTTGAGGCTACAAAGGAATTTTTGCAAAGGTATGAAAAAGCAATATTTGTTAACCGGGGCCAGAGCTGTTGTGTTGTTGGGCGCGATGATCGGTTACACGACGGCGGTAACATATCGCGTCGATGCGCAGGAAACGACTTCGATGAAAGACGCACGCACCCAAAAAATACTGGGTAACCAATTTCGCAGCGGCGTTTATTATTACGATACCCGCAGTAGCACAACGCCGCTCGATGAAATAGAGCGAGAAGTTAATCGTATGGCGGACATGGGTTTCAACTACGTGTATGCTGCAGTTTCGGTTGCTATGGACCCTGCTGCTCCTTACCCGCAGTTTGAAAAATTGCTGGAGGTATGCGGCAAGCGTGGCATGGCAGTGCGGGTCCAGTGTGGCGGTTACGCTTATCTGCGTAACGGGCTGGTGAAGCGCAAGGAATGGAAAGAAGGCTGGAGCGCAAAGCGATTGGCCGATATTGCGGTGCCGTTTATCAAGCGTTACATGGATCATCCCAACGTGATTGATTTTCTGGTGATGGAAGAGCCTGGCCCACAGGAATTGCCCACATTGCACGAGTATTATCAGGAGATATTTAAACAACTCCCCGATGCTCCGCTGATGATTCTCTATAACCGGTTGGAAGTCTCTGAAGCCGATAAAGAAAACCGCTATCCGCGCGCTACAGGCAGTGATATCTATCCCTTTCGCTCTGCCGGTATGGCACGCAACAGCGGCATCCGCAGCCCGGGTGCGGCACTGCAGTATTACAGCTCACGTATGGATGCTTTCCAGCAACTGGCACGGCATCGCGGCCAGTCGTTCGAGGCGGTGTTTGCCAGTTATGCTGAGTCGCAAACCATCACCCCCGAAGCGTTGCGCAAAACCTATTACGGACATCGCGATGAAGCCGAACTGCAGGCGGCCTATGAGCGCGACCTCCGCCAGGCGAAGGCGGGTAATCGTGGTTTTTCGTTAACGGATGATGGAAAGGTGCGGCTCTGGTTTCGCTACTGGGCACCGCTGCGCTATGTGACGGCGCTCTCATGGATTTCCCTGGCGCGCGGAGCCGATTCTATGGCTGTCTATCACTGGCGCGGACTTACGGAGATGGATAGGAATGGCAACAAATATAAAATCGCCGATATGTTAGGGTGGGATGGTAAAGGCTCACGCGGTCTGGATGAGTTTGCCGCCTTTGCCAGACAAATACGACCGTTCGGAAAGCTGATGCGCTCGGCTTCGCGCGACATTATTCCATTTGTCAGTCCTAAAGATGGTGATGCTATCGTGCAGACTCCAACAGCGGTGAACTCCGTTCTGGAAAATTTGCCTGGCGATATCTTGTGCAGCTCTTTTTCTATGCTTGGCTATCGCGGCAAGTTAGTAGTATTGGCAAATACACAAGTTGGCACCTGGAGCGATGGTAAATCCCCAATGGCGTTGAAAGAAGAAGATCCATTTCGTATCGACGAAAAAGGCGAACTGATCGACTACGCTCCGCTTAACGCAACACGCATCGTGACCGGCAAGCTGCAGGTGGCGGGGAGCGAAGTGGTAGATCTCATGACCGGCCAAAATATTCCCGTCGATGCTCTGGGCAATTTGAAATTCGAAATGGAACCTGGCGGTGGGCGATTGCTGTTTATCTCGCCGGCTCAGAGCGGTGAAGCGCAAAAACTCATTCAAGAATATGAGTTACCGCGCAAAGGCGAATAAGAGAAGAATTCCACGATTTAGAAACCACGACTTTTATGAAATCGACACCTTCCGTTTTACCTAAAGTTTTTTTAGCCTGTTCTGTTCTTATCGGGCATGGCGCATTGACCCATTGCGGTGCCCAGGCAAAGGAGTTTGCCTTGAAAGATGTGCGAACACAGAAGATTTTAGGTAACCAGTTTCGTTGCGGTGCCTATTATTACGATACGAGAAGCCGAAGCACGCCGCTTGAGGAAGTCGAGCGTGAAGTTAATCGCATGGCCGATATGGGGTTCAATTATGTTTATGCTGCGGTGTCGGTATCAGACGATTCGGCAGCTCCGTATCCTCAATTAGATAAATTGCTTGAGGTTTGTTCCAAGAGGGGAATGGCTGTGCGTATCCAGGCAGGTGGCAGGGCCTATTTGCGCAGTTCCCTGGTGAATCGCACTGAATGGAAAAAAGGCTGGAACGCCAAACGCCTGGCCGATATCGCGGTGCCTTTCATCAAGCGATATATGGAACATCCCAATGTCATTGATTTCCTGGTAATGGAAGAACCCGGTCCGCAGGAATTGCCGGCCTTGAAGGAGTATTATCAGGAGATATTCAAACAATTGCCCGATGCTCCTCTCATGATTCTTTATAATCGTTTGGAGGTTTCGCAAGAAGACAAAGAGAATCTCTATCCGCAGGCAACCGGGAGTGATATTTATCCTTTTCGCCTGGTAGGTTCAGCTAATAACAGCAGCATCCGCACGCCAGGAGCGGCGTTGGAATATTACAGCTCGCGCATGAATGCCTTTCAGCAACTGGCCCAGCATCGCGGTCAGGCGTTTGAAGCGGTATTTTCCAGCTATGCTGTCAGACGGATGGGAATGTTGCAGGAAGAGCTGCATAAATCGTATTATGGTGCCAAAGACGAGGCAGAACGGCAAGCCGCCTTCGAGCGCGATATGCGCCTGGCGAAAGCAGGCAATCGAGGGTATTCACTGGCGGCCGATGGAAAAGTCCAACAATGGTTTCGCTACTGGGCACCGCCGCGCTATGTCACGGCACTCTCCTGGATTTCATTGGCTCAGGGGGCCGATTCGATGGCCGTTTATGCCTGGAGTGGAAAGTCGGAACGCGCCACCACTAAAGGGCGAAGTCATATCGTGCAGATGTTGGGGGGTGACAGAACAAGCACTCGCGGTTTAGACGAATTCGCTGCTTTTGCCAGGATGATTCGACCGTATGGCAAGCTAATGCGTACGGCGAAAAGAGACGTTGTTGCTTTTATCAGCCCTCGTGATGGCGATGACATCGTTGAAACTTCGGCCCCGACTAATCAAATGATAAAAAACCTCCCCAACGATATTGTTTGCAATTCATTTTCCTTACCGGGCTATGAAGGCAAGCTAATCATTCTGGTTAATACGTTGGTCGGGACCTGGAGCGATGGCAAGTCGCCATTAGCCTTGAAAGAGGAGCATGCGTTCCGTATCGATGAGCAGGGTGAGCTGATTGACTATGTTCCGTTAAAGGATGCCCGCATCGTTAACGGTAAATTAGCGTTGGCAGAAAGTGAAGCGGTTGATTTAATGACCGGCCAGAAACTACCGGTTGATGCCCAGAGCAATCTCAAACTTGAGATGGAGCCAGGAAGCGGCATGCTGCTCTTTTTGGCCCCTGCGCAAAGCGGTGAAACGCAAAAGCTTATCCATGAATATGGACTGTCGCCTAAAACCGGATGAGAAATAGAGAAGGGACAACCTTTTTTTAAAAGTAGCACTATGTCTTTACCTGAACCTTTTCCCAACGAACCTGATTGCGGTTATCGTATGCAGACGGCGATAGATTGGAATCAATACCGTGCCGTCGTTTTCGAGAGCGACGACTGGGGCGCCTGTGAGACGCTGCGCGATCATGAAGATGCAGTGGCATTGGAACCTGTCCTGAAGCGGATGGGGCGGCCCACTCGTTCGCAGGGCACTCTTGAATCGCCAGCCGATTTAGAGCGGCTGTATGCAACGCTGGAAGCCGTGCGGGGTTGTGACAACCAGCAAGCTGTGTTTACCGCTTTTATGCCGATGGGGAATCCCGACTACGCGGCGATTGCCGCCAGCGGTTTCCAGGGGTATTACGATATTGGCCTCGACGAAGGCGTTCCGCCGGGATGGGAACGGGGTGACCTTACCGGCAAATGGCGAGAAGGGGTGGCGCGTGGCGTATTTTCGCCCGAATTTCATGCCGGGCTTCATCATATCAGCCCGATTTTGTGGCTGGAACTGCTACGCGATAAAGGGCCGGATTCGCACAATGCCAGAACTCTATTTGCGCACGGCATCTATACCCAGGCGCAGCACTTGCCCGAATACCACGGCATGAACGTTGGAATGCAGCATGAATGGGTGGGGCGGGCCGTCGCACGGTTTAAAAACCTGTTCGGTTATGCACCGCGGGCCGGTGTCAGTAGCGATACACTACCGATGACGGAAGTGGTTTGGGCGGTCAATGGCCTGAAGATTTTCTGCCTCAAGAATTGCAGGCTTCACGATGGCAGCGTTGTGACTTATGACACCAAGCCGTGGAACAGCCAGGACCCTGACTGTCCGATGGGAGCCTATAACCGGCGGCACGACCTGGTTTATCTCAGCCGCAACCTTCACCTCGATAACGTGAAGAGAGAAAGCCTAAGCGAACTAACGAAGGCGGCAAGTGCCAGTTGGCAACGCAACGAGCCTGTGGTGGTGAATACGCACCGCGTTAATTACGTCGGTTTAGATCCCCAACGGTGCGATGAAGGCTATGAAACGCTCATAGCGCTCTTAAACTGGCTAGCGGCTCAAGAAGGGGTTCGCTTCCTCAACACGGCTGAGTTAGGTCAACTTTATCGCGATGGTTACAGCATTAGACAGATCGGTGCTCAGCGTCTGCTTCGGCAGTGGTCACAGCCTGTGATGACATTAGAAATTCCAGGCTCAATAACACGCGTGCTTTCGTTACCCGGCTGTAAAGAACAACCGTCCTACCGCGAAGGCGATAAGACGGTTGTCGATTTAAAACAGGGTGATTATCTGTTGCTGTGACGGGTAGAGAAAGTTTTCTTTACTCGTCGAGTGTCAGGATTTCCGGGCCGTCGGAGAGCACCGCAATCGTATGCTCGAAGTGGGCGCTCAGGCTGCGGTCGGCGCTCAGGCAAGTCCAGCCGTCATCGAGATAAATCACTTTTGCGGTTCCGGCGTTCACCATCGGTTCGATGGCGAAGGTCATTCCGGGCCGCAGTTTCGGCCCGCTATTCTTACTGCCGAAGTTGGGAACACTGGGTTCTTCGTGCAGTGAACGGCCTACGCCATGCCCTACTAGGTCGCGCACCACATGATAGCCGTGATTTTCAATGTGAGTTTGCACCGCATGGGCAATATCGCCGACACGGTTGCCAACTTTGGCCTGTTCAATGCCCAGATACAGAGCCTCTTTTGTAACGCGGAGCAGGCGCTGCGCACTGGTGCTGATTTCGCCGACCGGAAAGGTCCCTGCGGTATCGCCAAGCCAACCCTGCAACTTCGCACCCACATCAAGCGCTACTATATCCCCATTTTTCAATGGATCTTTGGTAGGAACGCCATGAACGACCGCTTCGTTGACCGAGGTGCAAATTGCGCCGGGGAACGGCGGGTGGTTGCGGCCTCCATAGCCCAGGAAGGGGCTGGTGGCTCCGGCTTCTTCCAGATAGCGGCGGGCCATCAAGTCGAGTTCATGCGTGGAAACACCGGCCTGCGCTGCTGCGCCAAGCTGGTTGAGAATGCGCTGGGCTAAACGACCGCTGTTGCGCATTAATTTGATTTCGTGACTGTTTTTGAGAATTATCGCCATATGTTACTTCAATTTTTAAGATTAATGCGTGCCATCGACAATAGCGCCTTGTTCTTTCAGGCGTGAACGCAAAGCATCGGTGTTCATGTCGCGCACGTTACGCTGCTTTGCGCTCGAGAGTAGCGCTGCAGCGGTTCCGGCTGCCTGTCCGGTGGAAAGACATGGCCCCATCACACGCGCCGAGCCGTTCGCCTCACGGGTGGAGGAGAGGCAGCGCCCGGCGATGAGTAAGTTTTCCACATTGAGCGGAATCAGAGAACGGTAGGGGATATCATAAGAACGCCCATCCTGCACCGGGATACGCTCTTGCGCTGTGCCGCTGCCATGCAGGTCGATATGGTGAGAGCCTTTGCCCACACCATCTTCGAACTTGCGTCCTTGCAATACGTCCTCGGCAGTGAGAACATATTCACCCATCACTCGGCGTGTTTCGCGAATGCCAACGCGCGGTGCGACACCTGAAAGATGCGCGTTTTCAAAGCCGGGCGCGTTCTTGCGCAGGAAGGCGAGGCACATTTCAACCTGCTGCGAAAGCGTGTTCAGCGACTGGCTGAGTGCTGCCGTATTGGTGGCGTCTATTCCGGCCAGACGGGTCGCATTAAGCCCCACTTCACGGCGCGGAATGGAGGTCGGCCACATAAAGATACCGGTGGAAGGGAACATTTCGCCCGATTCGATAGCGCTACCGAGCACCGAACCGCGTGCATCCAGCACACAAAACGGCAAACCATTCTCGCATACTGCTGCCGCGCATTCTTCACGAGTTTTTTCGATGACCGGGTTTTCAGCCAGGGTGAACTGGTCGGAGTTATCGCGCATGAACTCCAGGTATTTGGCGTAATCGACATTGCCCATGCGAAACACCAGGCTCACCGGTTGGAGTTCGCCCTGTTTGCTGCCT
>DAITOV010000263.1:0-7456 GCA_036833945.1 Abditibacteriia bacterium | reverse complement strand
ACTCACTGGGCCAATGACCATCCATTGTGTCAGTTCACGGATATAATGGGTCTCAGGACTCATGGCGTGGTCGGCGGGCACGATTTGGAAAGAGCCGATTTTGCCGTGCGGCGAAGTGGAGATATCGATGACGCCGTTGTGATTGGCGCGCAGGCGGCCGACTCCCGAAAAATACGAGCCGACAAAACGTCCGATGCCCTGCACGGGGCGCAGCACCTGGCCGATGACGCGTGGTTTTTCTTCGCCGCGATAGTCGATGGTGATGAGTCCGCCGAAGCGGTTTTCGAAGACGATTTCGCGCGGGTAGTGGCGGGGGCGCTCGATGAGAATCGTCCATACATCACCTAACTTGGGAATGTAATTATCGGGGAGCGCTTTGAGATCGTTGTTTTTATCGTTATCGAGCAGAATGCGGTTGCCGACGAACGGCGTATAAACACCGCCGAAGATGCCGGTGCCGCCGGGGATGTCGGTGTAGGCCGCCGAGCCGGGGGAGACTTCGCTCTGGAGTGAGGCCTTGCCGGCTTCATCTTCAGCGGCAGGGGAGAGGCTCCAGATCACCCCGCGGTTTTCGGCGGTGTTCTGCCCGGCTTTGAGGTGGATGGCGTTGACGGCCGTCGCGACGACGGTGCCTTGAGGGCCATATTTGCTGGCGTTATAACCGCGCCGGTTGACCTGGGTGGTAGGCACCAGTAAATGGCCGATAGCTTCCCAGGTTTTGCCGCCATCGCGTGAACCGGCAATTTCGCCGTCTTTCTTATTTTCGATACGCAAACGCGCGATTTCTACTTTTGCGGTTTGGTTTTCCGGTGCGACTTCCGGGGAAGGACCGTGCTCGCCGACAGTGGCGTGAGCTTGGGGAAGTAAGGAGAAGACAGCGGTGAACAGAATCGGCAGCAGATATGCAAACCGGAGGCGAGGATGGGAAAACAGTTTTTGCACATTGGTTAGTGTAGCGAGTTTGCTGCCCAAATGTTCAAAAATCCAATCCAAAAAAGGTATAATCTGTAGTAGGCTTGTTCTCATTTTTGCCGGGCAATTTCTTTTGAAGGAGGCCATTTTCTCCTTTGCTTTGATTCAAAATTGCATGCAAAATTCGCGATTATAAGAATTCGCAGGCCAACCTTTTTGGAGTGACGTTGACCTATGGCGCTAAGCCCTGCCGCGCGCGCGGCCCTGGATAAATTTAAGTCGCAGCACAGCGGCGTTGAATCCGAAGTCGATATTGCGGATATTCAACCACCGTCGAGCGTCAATGTCGGGGCCGAATCGCTGCCGATTGGTAAGAGCGGCGCATTGTTTCGCCCCGAGCAGCCCAAGACTTTTGAAGAAAGTGGTATTTCCTATCGTGTCTTGGAAGGCCTTATTCTCAAAGCGATTAAGCAAGAAGGGCCGCGTAACGAAGCGCAGTTAGCAGATTTTCTGCTGCTGGGTGTCAATGTTTTCCGGGGATTGTTACTCTCGCTGCATAAGCGCGAACTGCTCGACACGCCTTTGCCGATGGTTTACGACCTGACTCATAAAGGCCGTGAAATGGCCTCGATGATTGAGCGGGAAGACGGCTATATCGGCCCGGCTCCGGTTTCGTTCGATGCCTATTGTCGCATGGTGCGCCAACAGTCGAAGCTCGATCGGCGTGTCCCGATGCAGGATGTGGAAAGCGTTTTCAGCAACTATCCCATGCGCCCGGAACTCAAGCGAACCCTGCGGGAAGGCTTCAATTCCCAGCGCGTGATGCTGTTCTACGGTCCGCCAGGTAACGGTAAGTCGCTCATTACTGATAACCTGCACCGTTTGCTCAAGCATCCGGTGTTGCTGCCGCATGCATTTGAGTTCAACTCCAAGGTGGTGCGGCTTTACGATCCGGCTTATCACCGCTTGCGTCCCGATCTCATGCAGCGCGAAGAAGAAGCCAGCCAGGGCGGTATCAGCACGTCTGGCAAGCCGGATCGTCGCTGGCTCATCTCCGACCCGCCGTTGGTGACGGTGGGAACCGAGTTCAAAATCGAGCACTTCGAAATTCCCTACGACGGCCAGTTTTTCGCGCCGCCTCACATCAAGGCCAACAACGGAATTTTCATCTTCGACGACCTGGGCCGCCAGACGCAGGATCATAACATGATCCTCAACCAGTTCATCTATCCGCTGGAGCAACGCGAAGCCCTGGTGCGTTTCCCCGGCGGTTCCACGATTAAAGCGCCATTCTTGCAGCGGTTGTTCCTCTCGACCAACTTGAACCACGAAGAAATCATCGACGATGCGTTCAAGCGCCGTTTGCTGTACCAGATTCTGGTCGACCGCCCGACCATTTCGCTGTGGAAAAACATCTTCGTGAACGAGGCCCTGGCCTGCGGCACGGAGAAAGGCGTGGCGCACGATTTAGCCAACGAAGTTGTGCGTTGGTATGAGAGCGACGACCGGATTTTCCGCGCTTGCGACCCGCGCAACCTCTTCATCTTGCTCGATGCCACCCTGGACGAAGGCCAACGCGCCGGTGAGGTCGTGGGCGAGAAGGTCTTGCGGCGAATCTATGAAATGTATCCCGAAGCTCACCGCGAAGACGCTAAATTCTATGTCGGTGCGATGGACTCGATGTCGGCTGAAGATCGCGCGAAGGTGGAAGTGCGTTAACGGCGGGAGACAGTAGACGGGAAACTGGAAACGGGAGGCAACCGAATTAAAAGGCTGCCTTCCGTTTTTTATGCCGGCGGGTCAATCCAATCCATAAGCCGATAATTGCAATAGCCGCTATGGCCACTCCCCATTTCAGTTGGACGTAGAAAATGTCTTCTGCCGTTTGAATGTAAAGTGAGGGCGATGATGGCTCTTGCCATTCATTCCAGAAATCTTTATCGGTATCAGGGTGACGTCCGGCTTTGAGCCGTTCGATCATGTAGGCGGTACGTTTGGTGTGCCATTGGTTGGCTTCTGCACGTAACAGTTTGTATTTTTCAGCAACCTTGTCCGCATATTGAATCGTTTGTTCAGGGATTCCCCGCTCGTCCATGAGGGCGATGAGCGCTTCGCCGTTGGGTGCAGTCGGCAGTATGGAACGTTTGCCGGATTTAATGAGTTCTTTGGTTCGCAAATCTGCCAGATAGGCGACTGAGTTGCGCTGGTCGTATTCTGAAAGCAAAGAACTTAACGCATAAAAGGTATCCACACTCTGCCAGGCATCGCCCAAAACGATAATGCCGGAAAGCCCTTTTACTGCATCGGCTACGTTTTTCGGTTCGGGCGATGAACTTGACTCGAAGGTATCGGCAACGCTGGGCAGGATGTCGTTTTTCTTAACTTCGGGCGGAGCAATAATCCACTCCATCATCTTTAGTTGATACTTTTCTCGTCCGAAGTGAGCATCGGGATTGAGCTCAATTGCTTCGGCAATCAAATTGCGGGCTTGTTTCATCTCGCCTATGCGTTTGCGATCTGCGCCATCGCGGAGCCAACGGTGAGCGATGAATGTTCCCTGGTTCGCCAGATAGCGATAGCGATGTTCTTTTAAAACTTTCGTATCGCCTTTCCAATTCCGCATGGTCGCTTGTTTCTTATGCATCCAGGCAATGGCTTCGTCTCCCCGGTGCAGCCGGTCGCTGGCCATTCCGGCATCGTCGTATAGTTCCAGTTTGTCGGGCGACTGTGCAATTTCTTGAGTGACACGTTGCAAGCGCATTTCGTAGAAGAGGTCGGGATTGCGCTCGAATCGCCCGGTGATAATCTGCATCACTTCGGGAATGCCTTTGGCTTCGGCTTCGAGAGTATCGCGATCCCAGGCGCAGGCATAGAGCGGGCAGTGATGAGTTAAGAGCAAAAGAAAAACACCGACAGCGCGTAAGGCAAAGTGTGACATGGCAGATGGCCTCCCCGTGGAATGTTGCATCCATTATCGTCGTCTGCCGGATGGTGGAGCAAGCACACGAGTGCCAGCTTAACGCCACTTGATTATTTTTTGGAGTGCGGTGACTTGTCACCGCGCCGTGTCGGTGTTTATTGCAATGAAGACGGTGCTGTTATGTCCTCGCGGTGATAAGTCACCGTACTCCAAAAATAGGATAAGGAACGGTTGCTTAGCTTGCGTTACGCACGATATCGAGCACATCTTCGGCGTATTTTTCCATCTTGCGCGCGCCTATGCCGCTGATTTGGGCGAGGGCGTTATCGTCTTGCGGTTTGAGTTGGGCGATGGCGCGCAGGGTTTTATCACCCATGACGCAATAGGGCGGGACGCTTTCTTCGTTGGCCTGCCGCTTGCGCCAGCCGCGCAACTGTTCGAAAAGTTCGGCGTCGGGTTCGTCGAAGTCTGCGGCTTCTTGCGCCACGTAGCCACGGGGTGGCTGGATGTTGAGAGCTTCCTTGTTTTGCCACGCCGCGCGCCCGGCATCGGTGACATAACAGACGAAATATTCGTCTTCTCCGGCTTGAGCAAGCAGTTCTTCGCCCATTAGTTCATCGAGGAATTTGACGATCTGATCGCTTTTGCAGCCAGCCAGAGCGCCGCGCAGAGGATGATTGGCAGGAAAGCGTTCCAGGTCTTTCGATTTTGCACCGCGTAGCAGCTTTTCGAGCTTGGCTTTACCCACGCGCGGGCGCATGGCATCGATGTTTTGCAAAATGGCGTGAATATCGCTGCCTTGTGTCTCCGCTGCCGCAGCGCTTTGCGGAATTGCTGTCGCAGCACTCTTGAATTTTTCAGGCGCATCGCAAACATCGCAACAGAAATCGCGCGGGGTGGCTTCGTGTTCGTCGCCGAAATACTCCAACATGGTGCGGCGGCGGCACTGAGGTGAGCGGCAGAACGCGATCATCTCGTTCAAGCGGGCATGACGCTCACCGCGCTCGTTTTGCAGGTGGCGGTCGATGGTGAACATCAAATCAGTCGGAATGGTTTTTTGCAGCACACGGATGGCAGTGTTTTCGGCGTTTTCCGTCAAGCGCTCAATCAATCCGAAATGTGCCATTTTTCCCAAGATGGAACGGGCCAGCATATCGGTCCAATCAAGATTGAGTTTCCACCAACCGCGTGGAATGACGGCGATATCGGCATCTTCGGTTTCAAACTGCTCGTGCGCCGCCTGGCTTTTCAGGCGATTGGTGAGGGCAATCAGCGCACTCGAAATCATACCGGCGGTGATGGCGTCGTTATCGATGAAGAACTCGCGCAAACGCCGGTCGGCGAAATGGTAGAGAATGACGCAACGGCTCTTACGCCCGTCGCGTCCGGCGCGCCCGGCTTCCTGATAGTAGGCTTCGGGGCTTTCGGGGTAGGCCCAGTGGATGACGTAGCGCACATCGGGCTTATCTACTCCCATGCCGAAGGCGTTGGTGGCGATGAGGAGGTGAATATCACCGTTGAGCCAGGCCGATTGCGCGGCGTTGCGCGTTTCGACATCCATCCCGGCGTGATAGCAAGCCGCCCGCACGCCCAGAGGCCGCAGGGCGTGTGCAGCTAATGCGGTGACTTCTTCGCATTGCTTACGTGTGGCGACATAAATGAGGCCACTGCCGCCACGTGCTGCTAATTTTGGCAGAGCTTTGGTCAGTTTTTCGGCGCGTTCTTTATCGTTGGTGCTGCGGATAACCGAAAAGTGCAGGTTAGGCCGGTCGAAACCGCCGATGAATACGTGCGGATTGCGCATGCCCAGGTTTTCGATGATCGAGCCTTGCACGCGTTTGGTCGCCGTAGCCGTTACGGCAGTGAGGGGCGGATTGCCCAGTGCTTCGACTGCACTTTTCAGTGAAAGGTAGTCGGGCCGGAAATCGTGGCCCCATTGGGAGATACAATGCGCTTCATCGACCACGAAGCGCGCCAGCTTAATGCTTTGCAGGGTTTCAAGAAAGCTGGCCGATCGAAATCGTTCGGGAGCGACATAGAGCAGCTTCAAGCGTCCGGCGCGCAAATCTTGCAGCACTTCCCACTGCTCGGAAGAGCTTTGCGATGAGTTGAGAAACGCTGCTCCAATCTGTGCAAACGCGGTGCGCTCTTGCAGGGCCACCACCTGGTCGCGCATCAATGCTACCAATGGCGAGACGACCAGTGTCACGCCATCGGCGATCGCGGCAGGCAGTTGATAGCAAAGCGATTTTCCGGCTCCGGTGGGCATGACCACCAGCACGTCGTCATTCGTCGTAGCTGCGGCAATAGCTTCTTCCTGCAAAGCACGAAATTCGGAAAAACCAAAAACTTCGTTGAGGGATTGCGAAAGAGGCGACGAATGTTGTGCAGTGGGAGCGGCGGTCACAGAAGAAATTATACCGCGTTGGGAAGATAATAGGCCGCTAATTTCATACGCGAACTTCGTGCGCGAATCAACGCAATTTTTCTTTTGCCGTTAATTGCGAAAACTTGCGCTGCGGAGCATAGCGTATGAAATTAGCGGCCTATGAAAACTATCACGTCAAATCCAGGTTTGGATTCCAGGCGACTTCCCAGATATGCCCATCGGGATCGCTGAAGTAACCACAATAACCGCCCCAAAACACATCCTGCGCCGGTTTGGTAATAGTGCCACCAGCCGCTTGTGCTTGCTTAAGTACTTCTTCTACTTCCTCTTTGGTTTTCACATTATGGGCCAGCGCCACGCGTGAAAAACCGTGGCCGTCGCTGGGCACTTGCGCGTCGGCAGCCAAATCGTCCGTAGGAAAAAGCGCCAGCCAGGTGCCGCTGAGTGGGAAGAACACAACACCTTCGTGCTTTTCGTTCGACGGCAACCCTAAACCGTCACGATAAAACTCGGTGGCACGCTTCAAATCCGAAACGCCCAGGGTGATCATGCTGATGCGGAAGGACATGAGAAAGGCTGGTCTTGGAACTTCGGTCTTTGATCTTGGGCAACCGAAATGTTAGGGCGAAGTCCTTTCCCAAAGACCAAAGACCAAAGACCAAAGACCAAAGACCAAAGACCAAAGACCAAATTAATTAAATCCGTTTACCGCGCGCGTCCACATCCCACACCACTTCTACTTTGCCGTCGCGCACGCCGATGAGTTGGTCGCTCAGGTTTACAGCGGTGCAGACGTGGAGGGGGTGGAAGGCGACACGGTCGCCGATGTTCCAGTCGAGGCCTTCGCCCAGGTTAACCACGCCGTGCTCTTCGCTCATGCGGGCGACGTAGGCTTCGATGGGAGCATCTGGCCCGGCGGCGCGGGCGTAGCCCTTGGCCTGCACGTTGGCGGGCCAGATGTCGCCGCAGAAGGTTTTCGAGCCGCCGTCCACGGTGGCGGTGGTTTCACTGGGGCGCGAGACCACGGTGGTGATGATGGAAAGGGCACACTGATCGTAGGTTGCGCTATTCCACATTTCGCAGATGTAGTCGTTGAAAACGTAGGTTCCCGGGCGCACTTCGGTGATGCCGGGGACTGAGGCGACCGATTTACCGGTGGGCGTGCTGCCGCCGGTGAGTTCTTTGATCTCGTTTCCCGTCTCGCGCTTGTCGTGAGCGGCTTCAACCAGCAAGTT
>DAITOV010000262.1:0-7476 GCA_036833945.1 Abditibacteriia bacterium | reverse complement strand
CCGAACTCGAAAATACGCGGATTCTGGCCTGCCATCATCTGCTGCGCCAACTGATAAATCATGCTCGAAGGCACGCCTTTGTGCGTTTCACGCGGGCCGTAGACGTTGAAATAACGCAAACCAACTAACCACGCATCGGCATTCTCACGCGCATAGCGGTGAGCCAAATTTTCCAACTGCACTTTGGAGAAGGCGTAGATGTTGGCGGGCTTACGCGGCTGGTCGAGATGGTTGATGCCACCGGCAATGCCGTAGGTTGCTGCCGAAGAAGCCCATACGATGCGGGTATCGCTTCCTGCGAAGTAATCCAGCAGGTTGCGCCAGCTTTCGACGTTATCGCGGGTTTGCTCCAACTGGCGATGATCAGTGGTATCGGTGATCGAAGCCAGGTGAAACACCGCATCCGGCCTGTTGTTATCGAAATAGTACGACAATTCCACTTCGCTCAGTTCAGCCGCGATAACATCGCCCAAAAACCCTTCGAGGTTTTTGAAGCTTGCCGAGCGAAAATCATCAATGACGGTGATTTCCGCATCGGGATACTTTTTCTGCAAAGTCAAAGTCAGGTTGGAGCCGATAAAACCGGCTCCACCAGTGACAAGGATATGTTTAAACACGGGAATGTTTTCTCCGCTAATTAGCGCGATTCCAGACGCTCACGCGTGGCCCACAAACCAGCTGACGGAGTGCTGATGAAGAACACTTCTTCGCCGTCAGGCATGGTGTTCCAGCCTTCTTTCATGGTTTCGGGATTGTAGCGTTCGAGAGCTTCCTGCAAGTCGGCGTATTCGTAGTTCACGCCTTCGATCTCTTCCTTGCTAAGACTCAGCGGCGCGTAACGAATGGTGAAACGGCCTTCGGACGAACCGTGCAACAAATGCGCAGTGGCGTGGGCGAACTCCTGCAAGTCTTCGTTCTCACGGTAGAGTTCCATCGCTTTGGGCGTGCCGCAATAGCCGTATTTACGAATGATGTCGTCCACTTCTTTCTGCTCTCCGAAGCGTTCCAGACCGGGCGCGATGATGAAGAGTTCACCGCCATCGGCCATTGCCATGCGGGTGCGGTAGACAGCCTTGTTGGCAACCCAGGTGCCGCGGAATTCATCGGCCTGCATCACGGCTACGATCTTCTTGACCGGTTCTTCGAAGACAGTGATGTTCTGCTCGCGGCTGGCGCGGGCGGCCATGAGGTAGGTTTCCAGGTCGTCGCCGACATAGATGCCGCTGTGGACGAGATCGTTGTTCTCATCGCGGCGCATCACGATCTGGAAGTAGACGTCCGGCAAATCGCCCAGCAGATTGTCTTCGGCCCAGTTGTAGCAGGCGCGGAGCGGGGTAATCAGGTTGCCCAGGTTGTTCTCGATACCGTAGACAGCCGCTGCCATATGGGAGGCGCAAATGGTTTCCTTGCCGCCCAAACCGATGAAATAGTTCTTGTTGTGGTTGGCAAAGCCGAGCACTTCGTGGGGCACGACGTGGCCGAGGTTGATGATGAGGTCCCACTGCTCGTCCATCAGCTTGGAGTTGAGATCGACGGGGATTTCCCAATCGGCTACGCCACCGGTAGTGTCTTTCACAACTTCAGCCGGGATGGTGCCGACATGGGTGACGCCATCGCGCCAGTCGTGGGGATGGATGCGCTCTTCGGGAATGGAGCCGAACATCCACTTATTTTCTTCTTCGGTATGCGGAATGTGCTGGCCCAGGGTCGGGATGATATGAACATCGCAATCTTCACCCAAAAGATGATAGATTTTTTCGGTCATCCAACCGACGCCGCAGTGCGCGCGGGTCAGGTCGGGCGGCAAAAGCAATACACGTTTCAGGTCGCCGTTGATACGCTTTTTCGATTCCTCGATTAAACGCTCACAAAGACCTTCAATTGTTTCGCGACTAATGTTATCGCCTTCTTCATAGAACCAGGGCATGATTTTTTCCGTTCTTTAAAAATAAAAAATAAGGGGACGACCAACACATTTCCGACACCGCCACCAGCCAAAAAGAAAGGAGCGCGGTCGAAATTCGACCGCGCTCCGGTAGGCCGACATCGGCTTGAGACAAATAATGCTTAGGCAGCAGAGCCGACTTGAATTTTGATTTCGGGACGCACTTCACGGTGCAAAGCGACGGGCACCAGATAATCGCCAGCCGAGCGAATCGATTCATCGAGGTGAATCTGCTTGCGGTTGACATCAATACCGAGTTGCGCTTTCAGAGCGTTGGCCACGTCGGCGGGGGTCACGGAACCGAACAAACGTCCACCTTCGCCGGTTTTGGCGTCGATGACGAGCGTCTTGCCTTCGAACTGCTTGGCCTGCTCTTCAGCAGCGCCACGCAAACGAGCTTCGCGGCGAATGCCGACCTTCTTCATGTTTTCCAAGTTGGCCAATGCGCTCTTGGTTGCCGGGACCGCGAGGGCGCGCGGCACCAGGAAGTTGCGGGCATAGCCTTCCGCGACGTCGACAACTTCGTGTGCGGCGCCCAGCTTTTCGATTTCCTGCGTGAGAATAACTTTCATTTTCTTTTTGGTCTTTGATCTCTGATTTTGATCTTGAGACGATACCCGGCTTGAGAGGTGATACGACTAAAGGACACACATTTCCAAGATCAATTTTTTCAGGGGCGCAGTCTAACACCAATTGCATTAGAGCGCACATCTCCCCGTTTTTCTCTTCCAATTAATAATTCCAGGCTGCGTGAAAGTTGCAACCCGCCATAAACATTCCACGACTTTTCATTCGGGTCGTAGAGGTTACCTTCCAGCGAAAACCGGCCCGTACGATACTCGGCACCAATGCCCAGTTTCGAGCGATAGAGACCATAACGGAGCGCCGCGTTCTCGCCCAGATACTTACCGGTCTGCAAGGTGAAGTTGGTGCCTTCGCCAATTTCATCCAGCCCCACCCGGAACGGGCCGCCGAACAGTTCGGTCTGGAATCGCAAATCGCCGAAATTCTTGTCACGGCCTTCACTCAAGTGGCGAGCAGTGAAATCGAAACCGCTCATCAGCGAACCGGTGCGCTGGCTGCTTCCCGCGCTTTCTTCGCCACCACTCCCCTGCTGCACTTCACGATTGCGGCGACGGCCACCCAGCAAACCGTTGATGCGTTCGGCGGTGGAAGTGGTCGCTTCCAGAGTACGGCGTAATTCAGCGGGAATGGCCTTGAAATCGTCTTGCACCTTCTGGTCGCCCAGCACGTTCTTGATACCGGCCGTGGCATCGCGCAGATTGGCGGTGGTTTCGGCCAGGGTATTGGCGGTGGTGTTGAGCGCCGTCATAGTGCCTTTTAGCTCACCTTGCGAGGTGTCGTCAGCCAGGAGCTTCTTCACCGAAGCCGTAGTGTCGCGGAGAGCCTCGGTGCTGGCGCGCAGCGCTGAGACGGTAGCCCGCAAATCTTCCTGCGTCTTCTCGTCGCCCAACCCTTTGAAGGCAGCCGTGGTATCTTCCACGTTCTTGGCAGCGCGGGTTAGTGAACCGGAAATCTCTTTGGTGCTATTTTCCAAATCGGAGTTTTTCAGGATGAAATTCACTGATTCGATAGTGCCTGCCGCATTAGTGACAGTGCGATCGAGATTGGTCAGCAAGCTATTGAGCTGCTTGCGGTTATCACCGATTACGCCTCCGGCCTGCTCCATCACGCCGCCGGTTTGGCGCAGCACTCCACCTGCGGCTGCGGTCAGTTTGCGAACGTCGCGTGCAGTCAGCGCGGCTTCATTAGCAGCGATGGCAGCATTCACAAAAGTGGCGTTCAGCGCGCGTTGTGCCTGTGGGTCACCAAAACGAATCTTGGCTCCACCAGGACCAAAGGTCTTGGAAGCCTCAGTGGTGAGTTTGGCTACGCCATCGAGGGCTTTGGCCAGCTTAATCTGGTTATCGTAAGAGAGCACGCCCTTATTGATGCGGTCGAGCGTGACGTTGAGGTTCTTCAAGGTGGCCTGCACGTCTTGCGCCACCTTATCCCCCGCCCCCAACAAACCGGCGTTGGCAGCGGCAGGAATCACCTGCGAGCTATCGTTAGCTTTGTAAGCAATGTCGCCCGATTGAGGCTGGCCTTGAATATCGACGTAATTTTCACCGATGATGCCGCTGGGGCGCACCGAATATTTATAGGAGGGATAGAGCGAAAACTGCGGGTCGTTCTGCTTGACCGCAATAGTGAGCAGCGGCTGCTGCGTGGCCTGGTCGAGCGTCACGCTCTGCACCACACCCACCTTCACGCCCTGCAAACGCACGTCGTTGCCTTCGGCGATGAGCGCTGCTCCATTGAGCCGCAAATAATATTGCTGCGAACCCCAACCCACGCCACGCAACGCAAAATAGCCGCCCAGCATGAGAGCCAGCGCTACGACGACGACAATACCAACGCGAATTTCTTGACCTGCTTTCATGAATACTCCGCCTACTCGAAAGAATAGGGCTTTATTTTACGCTACCGCGATCGGGCCGGTGGGACTGCCCGTCAAAAACTGTTGCACCACCGGCGAATCTGAATTTTGAATTTCTTTCGCACTGCCTTCGGCAACGATCCGTCCGCCATGCAACATCAGGATATGGTCGGCCATGTGCAATATCGATTCGATGTGATGCGACACCACCACGTTCGTCGTGCCGCTCCGCTCCCGCAGCCGCACGATCAAGTCGTCGATCACACCTGCCATCACCGGGTCGAGTCCGCTGGTAGGCTCATCATAAAACACCAGCTCAGGTGCCGTCGCCAGCGCACGCGCCATCGCAACTCGCTTACCCATGCCACCCGAAATCTCCGAGGGATATAAATCCTGAGTGCCGGGCAAACCGACTTCGGCCAGACGCTCGGTGACTGCTTCGGCAATTTCTGCGGCTGGCCGACGGCGCTGCTCCAGGCCAAAACCAACGTTCTCCCCGACCGTCAACGAGTCGAACAACGCGCCATACTGAAAGACGAAGCCGGTTTCGCTACGAATGGCATCGAGTTCTTTTTCGCTCATTGAAGCAATATCGCGGCTATTGATGAGAATTTCACCGCTATCGGCACGCACTAATCCGGCCATCAAGCGAAGCAGCGT
This sequence comes from Abditibacteriia bacterium, assembly GCA_036833945.1. Taxonomy (GTDB): domain Bacteria; phylum Armatimonadota; class Abditibacteriia; order Abditibacteriales; family Abditibacteriaceae; genus DAITOV01. Next base: position 2,431 of record DAITOV010000262.1, on the reverse strand, counting down.
GGTTTTACCACTGCCCGAAACGCCCATGATACAGGTGATGCTCTTTTCGGGAATCATAAACGAAATGTCGTCCAGGATAATGCGACGACCGCCCTCCGCTTTCTTATCGGGCACCGAGTAACTCACGTGACGTAGTTCAATCATGGGCAAGAAAATTAACGGAGAAAGGTGAGCGTATCCTGCAGAATGACCGACAGAAAATAGTCCGCCACATAGATACCAATCATCGAGAAGACAACGGCAGAGGTCGTTGCCAGCCCCACGCCGCGCGCGCCGCCACGCGTGTGCAAGCCCTGGCGGCAGGAGATAAGGGCAATCAAAAGTGCAAAAGGAATAGTTTTAAATAGCCCCTGGGCCTGATCGTTGATTGTCGTTATCGAAGTGAAAGACGACCAGTAAATTGAGAATGCCACGCCGTTGCTGGCTGCCGTCATCGCGCCACCCAGCACACCGGCCGCATTTGCCAATACCGTCACCACCGGCAGCATCAGCAAGGTTCCCAGTACGCGCGGCACCACCAGGTAGCGCACCGGACTCACGCCCATCGAGCGCAGGGCATCAACTTGCTCGGTGACGCGCATCGAACCTAATTCGGCTGCCATCGACGAACCACAACGCGCGGCGACTACGATAGCCGTGATGACCGGGGCAATTTCCAGCGCCAGGCTTTTTCCGGTGAGGCCGCCGATGAACCCGGCCTGTCCATATTTCACTAACTGCGGGCTGATGTAGAGTGCTGCCACTGCGCCGGAAAAGCCGACCGTGATCATCGCCACCAGCAGCGAACCGACGCCGACATCGGCCATTTGCCGCAGGGTGTGCCGATACGACACCGCGCCGCGCGCGATATGCACAACACTCTCCCAGAACAGAACCGTAATCTGTCCCAGGAAAATCAAAAATTCTTCCAGCCGTGACACCGCCGCAAGCCGTTCCATAGACGCGCCTAATTATATCTCATGTAACGATATGTCAACGTTTTTCAAGAGACGGCAATTGCCTCTGTGATTTCTGCGGGAGATTGGTTAAAGTACCCCATCATGTCTTCTATCGACTGGCAAAACGGCCAATACACCGTACCGGATACCGACACAACAACGACTCCTTTCCGTGTGACCATCGCCGCAGACTGGGGCGCACTGTGGGATTATGAAACCCTCATGCAAGAGGATGCCCTGGCAGTTTATGGCGACCTCCTGCCCATTTTTCGAGCAAGCGCCCTCAACCTCGTCAACGTGGAATGCGCGCTGGGCGAAAAAGGCGCACCGATTAAAAAAGGCGGCCCCAACCTGCGCGGAGCCGACGGCACCGTGCGCGCACTCACCGAGGTGCCCTTTCACATCGGTTGCCTCGCCAATAATCACATTATGGACTTCGGGCCGGAGAGCCTGGAAGAAACCATCCAAATTCTGCGCGAAGCCGGAGTGAAGACCGTCGGCGCCGATATGAACGGCGAAGATGCCGGCAAGCCACTCATCGAAACCATCAATGGCACCACGCTTGGCATTATCAATTGCGCCGAAGGCGAAGGCTGCGCTTCCATTAACGGCGGGCCGGGTGCGCATCCTTTCGATGTGCCCGCCCTCCAGAAGCAAATCGCCGCGCTCAAAGCCGAGGTTGATGTTGTTTTGGTGGTCTTCCACGGCGGGCGAGAATATGCACCGATGCCACCGGTTTATCTCATAAAGGGTCTGCGTCAGTTGGCAGAGGCCGGTGCCGATGTTGTAGTAGGCCATCATCCCCATGTGCCACAGGGCATTGAGATTCACAACGGCGTGCCTATTTTCTACAGCCAGGGCAACTTCGTTTTTCGCTGGGCCGATACGCGAGGCGAAAACCGCCGCTTTGTGAACAGCGGTTATATCGTGCATCTCGACTTCGCCGATAAGAAGCTGGCTGGATTCGCCATCACCCCTTACCTGATGAAAACCGAAGGCGTGTTCCAGCTTCAGGGCGAAGACAAAGCCCGCTTGTTGGCCGACCTGGAAAAAGTCTCGGGCTTGCTGGCCGACCCCGTTGCCGTGCAAGACTGCTGGAACGCCTTCGTCGATAAAGTGGGTATTAACGGCATGAAGGCTACTGTTAACGCCATGATGGGACTCTTTAACGAGGATGAAGAGACCGCCGCCGCCCGGCTCCACAACCTCTTCTTTTGCCCGGCACATCGCGAACTTTACCTTGATGGTTTGAAGCGCGCATCGAAAGGCACCCTGGGCGATTCCCCTCAATGGGCCAAAGACCTGGTTAATCAATGGGGAAACGAAGAACTGTCGTAACAAAATAAGCTCACGCAGAGGCGCAGAGAACGCAGAGAAAGGCAACTGAAGGTAGAGAATGCGAAAGTTGTGCGTACTCATTTTCAATATCCATTTTAAATTCTCAATTATCTCTGCGTTCTCTGCGCCTCTGCGTGATATTTTTTAAATTTCAG
>DAITOV010000261.1:0-7519 GCA_036833945.1 Abditibacteriia bacterium | reverse complement strand
AAACAGTAAAAGCGTGCTTTCACCGTAAGCGAGGAAATCTTGCAGAGCAATCATGGTGATTCCTCCGTATTTGGTTTATTGGGTTGAGTGTTGAGTTCAAAGGCGCGGCGAATCGCTTCCACGTCGTCGGAACCGTCTTCGCCGGCGGTCCGCAGATGGCGCAAGGGCGTATGCAAAAGCTTACCCGTCAGGTTTTGGGCTAAACGCCTTACGACTTCTCGATCGGCTTCCGAAAGGTGCGACAGTTTGGCTAAAGCCACATCCAACTCGCGTTGGCGAATATCGTCGCCATGCCGTGCCAATGCGGCCATCACCGGACGTGCGTCAAGGCTACGTTGCCATTTGTTCCAGTCGCCGACTTCGGCCTGGATTATGCCTTGTACCAGTGAAATTTCGGCTTCGCGCTGTGAGCGATTGCTATCGACGACGTTTTTCAAATCGTCGATATCGTAGAGAAAGACATCGTCGAGCTGATGGGCCTTGGGATCGATATCGCGCGGCACAGCCAGGTCGATGAGAAAGAGCGGACGGTGGCGGCGTTTGCGCATTGCAGCTTCGACCTGTTGGGCATGGAGCACGACATGCGGAGCGTGCGTCGAGGCAATGACGATATCGGCCTGAATCAGGCGTTGCGGCAGTTCATCCCAGTGCGTTGCTTCGGCCTCGGCTCCGGCCTCGCGCAGGGTAAGAGCCAGTTCACGGGCGCGTTCGTGGGTGCGGTTGGCAACGATGACCTCGTGCGCACCTGAGGCGACCAGCGCTTTGGCGGTGAGCGAAGATATCTTGCCCGCCCCCAGAATCAGCACCGTGTGGCCCTTGAGCGCGCCGAAAATCTGTCGCGATAACTCAACGGCTGCCGTGCCGACACTTTGTGCACCCCGGCCGATTTCCGTTTCGGTGCGGGCGCGCTTGCCACAAGAAATAGCGCGGCGAAACAGTTCATCGAGCGCAACTCCCACCGAGTTGTGTTGCTGGGCGGTCTCCAAAGTATTTTTGACCTGGCCCAGAATTTCACTTTCACCTAATACCAGCGATTCAATGCCCGAAGCAACACGGAAGAGGTGGCGTGCCACCCCGTCGTCCTGGGCGCGGTAGAGACAGGCTTCCCAATCTTGTTGGCTCATACCTGCCCCGACGTGAGCAGCATGATACTCCTGCAGGAAGCGCTCCAGGCGTTTGGCGACATCGGCGTTGCCTGCAACATAAATTTCCGTGCGGTTACAGGTGGAAAGAATGGCCACTTCCTTGGCCCCACAGCTCTCACGCGCATATTGCAACGCGCGCGGCAGATGCGACGGTGCTATCGAAAGTCGTTCGCGAATTTCGACGGGCGCCGTTTTATGGGAAAGCCCCAGGAGAAAGATATGCATCAGTTCGTGTGGCGGTTATCGTTGCGAGTCCAGCAAATTGTCGATCAGGTGCGTTGCGGTTTCCGTCTGTCCGGCGCGCAACAGCGAGAGCGCCTCGCTCTCCAGAATGGCGTTCCATGCTTGGGCGCGGGCGTGTTGCTGGTCGATGCGTTGAGCCAGAAGGTCGCGGCGCTGGCTCATCAGTTCCAGAAGTTGTGCATATTCCGGCCCGATGCAGTTTTCAATTTGCGTTTTCAAGTGTTTGGCGAGGGCCGGGCTGCCGCCGCTGGTGGAGATACCCACACAAATATCACCCCGTCGCACTACAGCGGCCCCGTGTAGGGCACTTGAACCGGCATCGTCGGCCATCTGGCACCAGATGTTGGCTGCCTGCGCATCTGCGGCGATTTGCCGGTTCACTTGCGAATTATCGGTGCAGGCGAAAACCAGCATGATTCTATGACAGTCGTCGCTATGATATTCCCGTGCCGAATATTGCGCGATGGAAGGAAGCAGTGTTTGCATGTCCGCACAGACAGTGGGTGCCACCAGAGAAACCTCAGCACCGCCTTCCAGCAGGGAGCGAACTTTGCGAACGGCAACCAACCCGCCTCCTACCACGAGGACGCGGACGCCTTCCACTTTCAGCGCGACTGGCAACAGTTTCATGCTTAGTCTTGGTTTTCGTGCCGTTTGACGCTTTCTTCAACCGATTTCGCGAGAGCATTCAAGCGCAGCAGGTAAGCGAAAACACCACCCCAGGTGATCAGTGCGACGAGTAAGATGTAAAGAGTTTCTTTTTGCATAAAAGTCAGTTGCTTTTAATCAAAGCGATGTCTCGAATTTTTTGTGCAGCGAGCTCAAGTTGTGCCCGAATACCGGCTAACTTCGCCATTACCATGATGTAACCCGCTACGTTGAACCAAAGTGCGAATTTATACATCGGGTCACTCTGGATGAGAGTATCCGGTGGGTGAAGCGTCGGCATGAGGCGGCGGAAGATAAAGGTCCAGAATATCGCCGCGATGGCACCGATGATGGCATAAACCGCCCAAAGATCGCGTCGTTTTTCTTCATCGTCCACGGCGCCACGCAACGCAAATAAAGCGGCATAGGTTAGCAACACGGCGACAATGCCAATTTGCTGTGGATCCCAACTCCAGTAAGCGCCCCAGTTCAGCTTGGCCCACAGCGCACCGGTAATGGTAGCGATGACACCCAGCCAGGCACCGATTTCAGCAAACGCATACGATTTCGCATCGTGTTCCACGTTACGAGTTCGTAGCCAGCGAAGCCCCTGAAAAGCGGCCACGATGAAGGCAGTTTCCATTGCAATGGCCATCGGCACATGAAAGTACATGATGGTCGAGGTGACCAGCCCTTCTGCCTGGGGGCGTGTGAATCCGATCACCATGCCGGAGGCGATCCATATTCCTATGAAGAGGTTATATAACACACTCTTAAGTCAATCATAAATCAACCATTGTGGGCGAGATAAATTGGAATGGCAATGATAAGCTGTGCCTATGGTGACCATACATAGTCGAAGAGCATCCAGCCTGCCACAATCAAGGCGATATCGTAACCCAGAACAATTTGTATTGCCGGCCAGAATTCACCACCGGTCAGGGTTTCTGAAGTCCCGCCCAGCGTAGCTGCCGTTGCGGTGGATACCGCCACCAGCAAAGGCAGCAGAATCGGGATGGCAATGGCGGCAAAAAGTGCGCCTTTAGCTCTCGCTTGAGCCGCCAAAGCGCCAAGCAAGGTGCTGGCGGCAGCCAGACCGATATCGCCCAACAAAAGCGCGAGTAACCATAATTCGGGTCGTGCGATTTGCGCGTTAAGCATCACCACGATCACTGGAATGGCGGCGATTTGTGTCAACAGCAAAAGACAAAAATTGAACAGCATCTTGCCCCACAGCACGGCATCGGCCGGGTAGTGCAGGCGCAAGAGTGCGCCGGTGCCGGTTTCCTCTTCCTTGATGAAAGCGCGGCCCAGGCCAATGAGTGCGGCAAAAAGCAGAATCGTCCATAAAAGCCCGGCCAGGGTTTCGGGAGCCAGTTTCTGGCGAGCCAGGTTAAAGGAGAGGGCTATGGGCGCAGCCAGGGCGAAAAGAATGCTGGTGCTCAGGCCCGCGCGAGTGCGCCATTCGCAGCGCCAATCTTTTTCGAAGACTTTGAACGCCAGATGGTGAGTTTTAAGTTTTGAGTTTTGAGTTTCGAGTTCAGGCAAAGCGGCGTTAGTTTAGCGTGACTTGGTTAGAGAATGATTTGAAAATCGCAACGGCTTGCTTCGCGCGGATCGTTAGTCGCGACCAGCACAATGCCGCGCGTGCGTTGCTCATCGCATAATCCGTGCAGGAGGGCCAGGCCATTACCATCGAGGTGGGCCGAAGCTTCATCTAACAAGAGCACTTGCGGCGCGCCCAGAGCGGCGACGGCCAATTGCAGACGCGCACGCCAACCGCTGGATAAATCTCCGGCGAAATCGTGGGTGCGCGGGGTCAACTCGAACCGTTCGATGTGTTGTTCGAGATTATGGTTTCCCGGCAGCGCGCTGGCAAAGAATTCGATATTTTCCTGCACTGTCATCTCGCGGTACACCGGCGCATCGGGTGCGAACAGGCCACAGCGCACATTTTCCTGCTGCCATTTCACTTCTCCTGTAGCGGCGCGAGTTAGCCCGGCCAGGATGCGCAGCAAGGTGCTTTTACCTGCTCCGTTGGAACCCGTCACGGCGGCTACCGCGCCAAATGGCACTTCAAAGTTCACATTGCGAAAAACCGAGCGTGAACCGAAATGTTTGGAGAGTTTGGTGACGGTGAGCATACCAGAGGCTGGAGGCTGGAGGCTGGAGGCTGGTATCCCCCGGCCTGGCCTCTTATTTTTCGCGACTCATCACGTAATCGGCGATATCAAGCAGCATGGTTTTGGCCGGTGCGTCCGGGAAAATCTCCAACTGGGTCTTGGCCGAAGCGATGAACTGCTGCGCAATTTTGAGCGAATACTCGATGCAGTCGTAGCTGCGCAAAACTTCCAGTGCGCGCTGCACATCTTCTTCCTGTACGGTTGCGTCGGGGGAAACGGCATCGCCCACCACTTTGCGGAGTGCGGTTTTTTCTTCTTCCGTTCCCACTTGCATGGCGCGCAGCATCGGCAGGGTGACATCGCCTTCGCGGATATCATGACCCACTGGCTTGCCCAGACGGCCCTGGTCGGCAGTGACATCGAGTAAGTCGTCGATAATCTGGAAAGCCATGCCGAGATCGTGGCCAAACTGGGCCAGGGCATCGACTTGTTCTTGCGGCGCGTCCATCGCCATCGCACCAAGGCGGCAGGCGCAATCGGTGAGGGCAGCGGTTTTGAGGGCGATAATCTCGCGATACTGCGTTTCGCTGATATCGAGATAGCCACGCGTCTGTGTTTCGAGCAGCACGCCGGCACACATTTGCGAAGTGGCGATTGCCAGGGGGAGCACCAGATTGCCGAAACCTTTTTGAGCAGCGGTAACGAAGACCTGGGTAAACAAGTAGTCGCCCACCAGCACGCTGGTTTCGTTGCCCCATAGCATGCGCGCAGTGGGTTTGCCGCGGCGAGTATCGGCATCGTCTACCACGTCGTCGTGGAGCAAAGTGGTGGTGTGGGTCAATTCAATCGCGGCGGCGCAACTCACCACGCGTTCGTTGGGAATTTCATCGGTATCGCCGCAAAGCTGCGCGCTGATGAGTGTCATGGCCGGGCGCAACCGTTTGCCGCCCGCACCCAGGGTGTGGGTCGCGATATCGGTGATGAGCTTGATCGGCGACGTGATGAGGCTTTCAATCTCAGCTTCGACAGCCGCCATGCGCGGCTCGATGGCCGAAAGCGACTGCATAATATCCACGCGTTGCGCGTGTTCGAGGACTTGGGGAGGGAGTGTCTCCAAAGGTAGGGCCGACGTCATGCTGTTTTGTGGTGTGGTTTCATCGGTGTTAGGCCCCAGATGCATGGCCAGGGGCAGCTTGCGCTGCGCGGCGATGTCGAGTGCTTCGATGACTATTTTTTGTTCGTTCGGGCGTGAACCCAGTTCGGTGGTATGAGACATATTGAAAACAGCACGATACTTATTTCATGCGCAAATAATAAGAGAGTACTTCCAGTTGCGAGGTGAGATCGACATTGCGCACAACAATTCCCGGACGCACCAGGATTCCCGTTGGGGCAAAATTCAACACCGATTTTACGCCCCCGGCGACAAGTTTATCTACTACGTCTTGTGCTGCACTACGCGGCACGGCGACAACGCCGATTTCCGCCTTATAAATAGCATTGACTTTGGCGATATCATCGATATGATGGATCGCACAATTGGCAAGCTCGCCCCCGATTTTCTTCTCATCGGTATCGAAAGCCGCCACGATGCGAAAACCGCGCTGCAACCAGCCCATATAACTGGCCAGGGCCGCACCCAGGTTGCCTGCACCCACTAATAAAACGTCGTGCGAGACATCTAAGCCCATAATCCGGGCCAGGTGTTCTTCCAGTGCGGCCACATCGTAGCCCAGGCCGGGGGTGCCGAATTCGCCGAAATAAGAGAGGTCTTTGCGTAATTGCGCGGCGTTGATACCGGTGCGGGCGGCAATTTCCGAGGACGATGCCATGGCGATATTATCGGCCTGCAACCCACGCACACATTGCAAATAGGTACTCAGGCGCTCAATCGTGGGCTGAGGCACACGCGATGAGTCGCCCGAAGGCTGATTATTGAGTGGTAAGCTGAGGTCTTCCTTGGCCATGGCGTAGCACAACTGTGTACTTAAGATGACTGACGATATTAAAGCTGAGGGAGTTTACCCGATGAAAGGCAATCGACAAAACTTATCCGGGCTTTATCGCGCAACGCTAATAACACAACAAAGTCTAAACCGGGGAATACCTTCTTCAAAGTGAGAAAGACGATGAAAGTGTGCTGTAAACACCCTGTCATGGCCAAGAAAGCAGCCGCCACCGCGCTGTTAACCGTCTTGCTGAGCGGCGGCGTTGCCATCGCGCAAACCACGCGCGATTTCAGCCGCCCACAAACAGCTAACCAAAAGGTACACCACGTGCTGAACCGCCTCACTTTCGGCGCACGCCCTGGCGATGCCCAGCGCGTGAACGCCATGGGCGTGGAACGCTGGATCGAGCAGCAACTCACCCCCGAGCGAATCGACGATAAACGCGTTGAAGGCAAGCTCACGGCCCTGGAAGCATTGCGCTTGCCCTCCGATAAGCTGATGCTGGCGCAACAGGTCGATAATGGAATGATTGCGAAGAAGCTGCGCGAACTGCAGCAGCAAAGAAATGGACAGAAGCAGGGTAAAAAAGCGGCATTGATGCTGGTTGAATTTAACCCGCAAGAAGAGCGGTTGCGTCAGCGTTTTGAGGAGTCGGACTTGCAACTGCAGACTTCCAACCAGGCTTTGGGCGAACTGCAGCTCGATAAAATCACCCGCGCCATCGAATCTGAGCGCCAGCTTTATGAAATCATGGTCGATTTCTGGAGCAACCATTTCAACCTCGATGTCAAGAAAAATGCCGTCCGCGTGCTCAAAGTAGTCGATGAGCGCGAAGTAATTCGTCCCCACGTCTTCGGCAAATTCCGCGACCTGCTGGGCGCTTCTGCTCAAAGCCCGGCTATGATGGTGTATCTCGATAATGCTTCTTCAACCCGCGAACGGGAAATGACACCTCCGCGCGGACGCCGGGCGATGCGACAAGACCAGCAGAACGCCAATATGCCGGTTGCCAATGTGCCGCAGCGCCGCCGGGGCGGCATCAACGAAAACTATGCCCGCGAACTGATGGAACTGCACACCCTGGGCGTGGATGGTGGCTACACCCAGATGGACGTGCAGAACGTGGCGCGCTGCTTCACCGGCTGGAGCCTCGACCGCCAAACCGGCAAATTCCTCTTCCGCCGCGAGGCCCACGATAACGGTGAAAAAGTCGTGCTCGGCCAAACCATCCCGGCCAACGGTGGCATTGCCGACGGGCAAAAGGTGCTCGACATCCTGGCGGCGCATCCTTCCACCGCTAAATTCATCGCCCGTAAACTGGCGGTGCGGCTGGTGGCCGATGAACCGCCCGCTTCGATTATCGATAAAGCCGCCAAAACCTTCACGGCCACTAATGGCGATCTGCGTGCCG
>DAITOV010000260.1:0-7555 GCA_036833945.1 Abditibacteriia bacterium | reverse complement strand
CATCGGGTGTGGCTGGATCTACGGCGATTCTCCTGAAAGGCAAACGCTCGTCATAATCCTGCACATACATCATGACGGCCAGGCCTGCCTGTTTGAGATTGCTTAGACAAGATGTGCGGCGGGCGTTTTCCCGTGCCCGTGCAAAAACCGGAAACAGGATAGCTGCAAGTATTGCGATTATGGCAATGACGACAAGAAGCTCTATAAGAGTGAAACCATGTTGTATGCGCTGCATTTTCATCTATGTCCCCTGTGTTGTTTTGGATACATATATCATGCCCGATTTAAGCAGGAAATAAACGTCGATATTGAATCACTGCGTTAGAAAGTGGCTCACACTTCTTTGTTTATAGCATCTTTGGCGGTGAGACGGAACTCGCTGGGTGTACTGCCGGTGTGCTCACGGAAAAAAGTGCGGAAATAGCTGGGTGATTTGAATCCGATAAAGGCGGCGATTGCTGAGGCTGTCCATTGTGTTGTTGTGAGCAATTTTTTTGCTTCTTCGATGCGGTAGTGATTGAGGAGTTCGTTAAACGACATACCCGTGGTGCGGCGCACGTTGCGTGTGAACTGGGCGCGTGAAAAGAACATTTCGCGTGCTGCGTTATCAGTAGTGAGTGCTTTGTGGAGGTTTGACTGGATATATTGTTCCAGGCGTGTAGCAAAATCTGCACTCAGGGAATAAGGTGAAATGCCTTCGTAGGGATACTCCACGGCGTTATTGCGAACCGGTTGCAAGCGTTCGTTGTCGGCTTCGCGTTGTAGAACGGAAAGAAAAGCCCATAATAGTTCTTCTCCGATACTCAAAGAGTTTTTCTCGCCTTCGATGACCTCTTCCATAAGCCCGCGAAAGAGTAGCATGGTACGTTCGTGGAATATGAGGTAGTTGCCTAACTGTTGCTTGCTCTGGCCCGGTTGGGAATGGCTAATCCAGCATTGCAGGGCATTGGGGTGTAGTAGAAAGAACATGACTTCGCAGAAGCGGCTTTTGGTGGTATCGACATAGGGGCGTGTGCCATCGGAATGCGGAATATCTGGAGGAATAAAGATGAAATGCCCCGGCCCGCATTGCAAACGGTAGGAACTGAGAAGATAGTCGATGTGGCCGTTCAAGACACAGGCCAGTTTGAGTTTCGGGACTTCGTTCAACCCGGCATCGCCCCAGCGGGCGGTAAAGCCGCGCGTATTGCTGTAGTCGCGCCGGTTCTTCACGACAGTGCGTTTTTCCTGAATTTTGTGTTTAAGCAACTTCACTCCTGGCGGGAGCGTGGCAGCGCTCATCTCGGGGTGAGCGACAATGAAGCGCGAGGAAACATTTTGGCGCGACCACGGAATAAGTTGATGCAGGATGAGAGAAGATAGCTCGAGCATAAGAAAAAGTGGCTTTTAAGATACTTTATCACTCTGTGAAGGCCGATAAAGCACATTTGCGCCGATGACTTATTATTTCCATATCGAACTCGCCGTCAAAGCAAACGGGCAGGCTTTGTATAATTGGTACAATGCCCGAATTAAATCGAATTCACAACTTTAACGCCGGACCGGCGGCGCTGCCGTTGCCGGTACTCGAACGTGTGCAAAGTGAGCTGCTGTGCCTGCCTGGCGCGGGCATGTCGGTCATGGAACTGAGCCACCGCTCTTTGAAGTTCGAAGAGATCAACGATGCCGCTGAAAACGGCCTCAAAAAGCTGCTGGGGCTGGGCGACGAGTTTTCCGTGCTCTTCCTGCAAGGCGGTGCCAGCCAGCAATTTACCATGATTCCGCTCAACCTGCTGAGCGAAGCAGGCAGCAGTGCCGATTATATTCTGACCGGCGACTGGGGTAAGAAATCGCTGGCCGAAGCCAAAAAAGAAGGCACCGTGCGCGTGGCCGCCACCACCCAGGAAGGCGGTTTTTCTCGCGTTCCTACTGCCAGTGAATTGGAACTCGATGCCAATGCGCGCTACGTCCACTACACCACCAACGAAACCATCGGCGGGGTGCAGTGGCAGAGGGAACCCGAAACCGGCGATGTGCTGCTGGTGGCCGATGCCTCTTCGGATATCCTCTCGCGTCCCATCAATGCCGATAAATACGGCCTCATCTATGCCGGAGCGCAGAAGAACGTGGGGCCTTCGGGGGTTACCGTGGTCGCGGTGCGTCGCGATTGGCTGGGGCAGGCTCCTGACTTGCTGCCGACGATGCTCAACTACCAGACGCATCTGAAAAACAAGTCGCTCTACAACACTCCCAATACCTTCGGTATCTATATGATTAAGTTGGTGTGCGAGTGGCTCGAAGGACTGGGTGGCTTGAGCGCGATGGAAAAACTCAACACCGAAAAAGCTGCGCTGATTTATGACGTCATCGACAGCAGCGACTTCTTTACCGGCCACGCTCAGGCCGATAGCCGCAGCAAAATGAACATCACCTGGCGCTTGCCGGGCGAAGAGTTGGAAAAGCGTTTTGCCAGTGAAGCCGAAGCTAATGGCATGACCGGTTTGAAAGGCCACCGTTCGGTGGGTGGCTTGCGGGCTTCGATTTATAATGCCGTGCCGCGCGAAAGCGTAGAAGCTCTGGCGCAATTCATGCGCGAATTCGAGCGCCAGAACGGCTAAACGGGTGAGATTGAAAATAGCGGCCGCAGGGTAACCTGCGGCTGTAATTATAGGAGAGAATACATAATGGCAAAAGTCACAATTGCAACCGGCGTTCTTTTGATTCTGCTGGGTATCGGGTTCTACGTAGGGGTAGGAGAAACGAGTTTCACCGCTTTGATTCCGTCGTTCTTTGGCCTACCTATCGTAGCCTTTGGGTTGGTAGGGCGTAAAGAGAGTGCGCGCAAACACGCTATGCACGCTGCCGTATTATTTGCGTTGCTGGGGTTACTGGGGGCTGTGCGTATGGGCTTTGCCAAGTGGTCGTTAATGGCCCAGGGAGTGCCGATCCCCCGTCCGATGGCTGCCGTCGAGCAATTGATCATGGCCATCATCTGCGGCGCGTTCGTGATCTTGTGCATTATCTCGTTCATCAAGGCCCGTAAGGCACCGAAGGAAGCATAATCTCACGCAGAGACGCAGAGGGCGCAGAGAAAAAAAGAGGAGAACACGATTTTTGTGCTCTCCTCTTTTCGTTTTTGTAGACCTGTAGAGACGCGATTTATCGCGTCTGGGCATATTAATTTGTGAAGCATTGAGTTAGTAAATAGGTTCAAGACGCGATAAATCGCGTCTCTACGGGCAGCGTTCTGGCATCCACAGTCGGAAGGCGCAATGGGAATTAAATTCGAGGAACGTTATCATTTCTCAAAGCAAAAAGGAGAGTGCGAAAAACCGCACTCTCCCTTTTCTCTGCGCTCTCTGCGTCTCTGCGTGATCCCAAATTAACTCCGCAACTGCGCTCCCAACTCCCGTGCAGCCGCTTCGCGGATTTCATACATCGCGGTTTCCACTTCGCTATCTTGCAGGGTGCGGTCGGCGGCGCGGAAACGCAGGGCGACGGCGATGCTCTTGAAGCCTTCTTCGATGTTCTTGCCCTGGTACACATCGAAGACACGGGCCGATTCCAGCAGGCTACCCGCAGCGCGGCGGATGGAACTCTCCAGGCTGGCGGCAGTGGTCTTTTCCGGAACGATGAGTGCGATATCGCGGTCGGCAGGCGGCAGCTTGCTGAACGGCGTGTAATGCGGCACCAGCGCGATGTGGCGCACCAGAGCGTCGAAATCGATCACGGCCAGATAGGCCCGCTGGCGCAGTTCGTAGCGTTCGGCGTAATCGGGATGTACTTCGCCTAACAAGCCGATATCTTCACCATCGATGCTCAGGGCAGCGCAGCGTCCGGGATGGAACGGTGCGTTCTGCGTGGCACGGAAGTTGGGCAATGGGGCACCGATACCGGTCAGGGTGCGTTCGACCAAGCCCTTCAAGGTGAAGAAATCGGTGGCCGGGGCGACGTTTTCTTTTTGCCAGTGCTGCTGGGGCGGGCCGGCCAGCAGGGCGATGCCGATGCGCAAACGCTCGTCGGGCTGGGTTTTTCCGGCCTGCGGCAGGTAGACCTTGGCAACTTCAAAGAAGCGCAGCGGAATATCGGCACTGCTGTTATTGCCCAGGGTTTCCAGGAGCGAAGGAATCAGCGAGGTGCGCAGTTGGGTGTAGTCGTCCGAAAGCGGGTTGCGCAGGATGACGGCCTGAGTGCTTACACCGTCTTTGCCGCTGAGTCCGGCGCGCTCGACACGAGCCTGATTTTCCAGCGAATAGGTGACGATTTCATTCACGCCATTGCGTAGCAGGACGGTGCGCGCCCGTTCTTCCAGCCGCATGGAAAGGGAGCGCCCGGCGGCGGCATTGACGGTCCTGGGCAGCGTGGTCGGTACTTTTTCATAGCCGTTGAGGCGGGCGATTTCTTCCACCAGATCGACTTCTCGTTCGATATCGCGTCGCCAGGTCGGCACTGTGACTTGCAACACTCCGTTATTGACGGAGAGGATTTTCAGGCCCAGGCGCTTGAGCAACTCCGCCATTGTTTCGGCAGTGAGGGCAGTGCCCAGAATGGCATTACAGCGCGCAGCGCGCAAGGCAACATTCGCATCTCCGACCAGTGCCGGATACACATCGTTAATGCCCGGCAGCAGCTTGCCACCGGCGATCTCGGCGATGAGTTGCCCGGCGCGCGCTGCGCAACGCAGCACGCCGTTGGGATCGACCCAGCGCACGAAGCGGCGGCTGGCTTCTGAGGTAAGGTCGATGACGCGCGCGCTACGGCGCACCCGGCCCGGTGCGAAATGCGCCGATTCCAGCAGGACGCGAGTGGTCGTTGCAGTCACTTCACTATCACGCCCACCCATGACACCGGCGACGGCGATGGGGTTTTGCGCGTCAGCGATCACCAAGACTTCTTCCGTCAACTCGCGTTCGGCGTCATCGAGTGTTACCAACGTTTCACCGGCGCGAGCACGGCGCACGTTGATCTGATTACCTTCAATCTTGTCGGCATCGAAAGCATGCAGTGGCTGGCCAGTTTCGAGCATCACGAAGTTGGTGATGTCCACGATATTATTGACCGGGCGCATGCCGCCTTCGATGATGCGCTGTTGTAGCCACTCGGGCGAATCGCCCACGGTGACGCCTTCGATGATGCGAGCCGCGTAACGCGTGCAGTCTTCCGGGTTTTCGATGGTAACAGTCACACCTTCGAGTTCCGGGGCATCGGCGGGACTGCCATCGGCGAGGCGAAACCGCTGGTTGGTCATGGCCGCGATTTCACGCGCCAACCCCAGTGCCGATAGCCAGTCGCCACGGTTGGAAGTGACTTCCAGCGTCCAAACGCCGGTCTGCTCGTCGAAATTCTCGACGCCGATGCCGGCCATTTCAAAAATGTGCCCCAACTCCTCGGGAGAGGGCGTTTCAACATATTCCTGGAGCCAGTTTTGAGAGATGCGCATGATAAAAAAGTGGTCTTTGGTCTTGGATCTTTGGTCTTTGTGCTCAGGTATTTGAGATGTTTGCGTCCACGCGTTTTATGTAGGCGTTGAGTTTGGGTGCGAGTTCGTTGACCAAAGGTTTAAGTGTATTCATTTGTTCGGTCGTCAGGAGTTGGCGGGTATGGGCTCGGCGGAGGAAGCTTTTGGTCTCGTAGAGTGAACCGCGTGCAATGCGGAGAAATTTACGGTGATCAATCGAGCTTCCTCGCCCACTACCTTCTGCAATGTTGGCACCAATGCTGTCTGCTGCCCTTACCAATTGTTTTCCCACAGTATCTCGGGGAAAACTGTCCCATGTCAGGACATACTCCCAAATCAAGTTAGATAGTTTTTCAGCTAATTGATAAATTTGTGTCTTTTCGAAGTTAGTCTGTTCCATCTTATCGAGGTTGCCAAAGACCAAAGTCCAAAGACCCAAGATCAAAATTGTTGCAAAAACCGAATATCGTTATCGTAAAACAACCGAATATCCTCGATGCCGAATTTGATCATGGCCATGCGTTCGATGCCGAAGCCGAAGGCGAAGCCGGTGTATTTTTCGGGGTCGAGGCCGACGTTTTCCAGAACTTTGGGATGCACCATGCCGCAGCCGCCCAGTTCGAGCCATTTGCCGTTGAAGAGCACGTCGAATTCGGCGCTGGGTTCGGTGAAGGGGAAGTAATGTGGGCGGAAACGAGTTTGCAGGCTGCCGGTGCGCACGGTGCCTTCGAAGAGCTGTTGCAACATCACGGTGATGGTGCCTTTGAGGTCGCCGAAGGTGACGTTCTCATCGACCAGCAAGCCTTCCACCTGATGGAAAATGGCGCTGTGGGTGCGGTCGATGGTATCGCGACGGTAGACACGGCCCGGGGCGATGATCTTCACCGGTGGGGCCTGGTTTTCCAGCACGCGAATTTGTACGGCCGAAGTTTCGGTGCGCAGCAGTAGATCGTCGGTCACAAACAGAGTATCGCGTTCATCACGCGCCGGATGTTCGGGGCCGATATTGAGGGCATCGAAGTTGTAGTAGGCGGTTTCCACCTCGGGGCCTTCAGCGACGCTGTAGCCGAGGTTGGAGAAGATGCGCACGATGTCGTCCCAGGTCTGGCGCAAGGGGTGCTTGCGGCCCAGCGGGAAATCGGGGGCGGGCAGGGTGACGTCGATCGCTTCGCTTTGTAGCTGCACGTTGCGGGCAGCGGCTTTTAAGCTTTCATCGCGCTCTTCAAGTTGAGCTTCGAGTCGTTCGCGCGCCTGGTTTACCAAAGCGCCGACGCGGGGACGTTCTTCGGGCGGCACGCCGCCCATGCCGCGCAGCAAGGCTGTCAGTTCGCCTTTCTTACCCAGCACGCCACGTCGCACGTCTTCGAGCTGGTTTTGCGAAGACGCCTGCGCGATGGCCTGCGAGGTTTGTGCTTCAAGGGTTTCGAGTTGAATTTGCAAGTCGGATTTTTCGTTGGGAGTACTCATACCGTAGCCATTGTTCGGGCACGGCAGTTTAGCACGCCTTGCGAAAAAGGTTCAATCACGAGGCCGCTTGCATGGCTTGTGTGGCGCGGGTTTCGGCTTTAAGTGCACCGTTTTCGATTTCTTTAGCCAGAGCCTGGAATGCCGCGCGGGCGGCATCGGGATCGCTCTCGATAATATCGGCGGGCGGCAATATCGTGGCGGCGTGCTGCAGCGAGAGCATCGCTTCCCGCAAGTCTCCGGCGGCACTCTGTAACTGTTGGCTCTTGAGGTCGCGTGCGGCGATTACCAAATAGGCTGCTGCATTGCGCCGTGCTTCGACATACTGGTTGAGCGGGTTGCCGAACCAGGCGCGCAAAGCCTTCCAGCGGGCCGATTGCTTCGAGAGGTCGCTCGGGGGAGCGCTGGTGGGTGTCGGGGTAGGCTGGGGCTGTTCGGTATCGCTTATTTCCGGGTTTTCGGGAGTCGGCACAGGCGATTCCGGGATAGCAGCTAACTGTTTGAGTTCCTGGCTCACAGCGCGCAACGCTTCCAGATTCAGCAAAAAGTCGCCTTCGCGCGAACGTTGCATCAACATGGCGGCGCGCTTCAAGGTGCGGCGATGCGCGTTCTGTAACGAGAGAGCCGGAAGCTTGTAGCTATAGAGCGGCGCTG
>DAITOV010000259.1:0-7561 GCA_036833945.1 Abditibacteriia bacterium | reverse complement strand
GTTTGAGCCTGATGTATCGCTATCACTTTTCTTCCAACCGACGCTTCGCGCCGTTCGTGGAGGCCGGTTCCGGTTTTGTCTTCACCAACCTGGACGATAAAATCGATGAATTGACCGGTGGTTTCCAGTTTTCACCCCAGGCCGGTATCGGCATCCGGAGCGCGCTCTCTCCCTCATCGGACTTGATCGTTTCGGCACGCTGGTTCCATCTTTCCAACGCCGGAACGCGCACGCCCAATGTCGGCCTGAACAACTACATGATCACAGCCGGATATTCAAAACTATTTTAAACGCAAAAAGGATTTTTCATGAGCAAGCAGTATTCTGCCCCGCCCGCCCTGGCTATCGACACCGACAAGCAATATAGCGCCGTCATCGAAACCACGCGCGGCAACATCGAACTCAACCTGTTCGCCCAGTCTGCCCCCAACACCGTCAATAACTTCGTCTTCCTGTCACGCGACGGGTTCTACAACGGCACCAAATTTCACCGCGTTATCCCCAACTTCATGATTCAGGGCGGCGACCCCACCGGCAGCGGCATGGGCGGCCCCGGCTATCGTTTCGGCGATGAAGTTGGCCCCGGCAACGTGCCGAATCGCCACACCACCGGCTCGCTCTCCATGGCCAACGCCGGTCCCAACACCAACGGCTCGCAGTTCTTCATCACTCACGCTCCCCAGCCCCACCTCGACGGCAAGCACACCGTGTTCGGTCAGGTTATTTCCGGACAGGAAGTGGTTGACGCCATCCAGCAGGGCGACCAGATCGTCAACATCACCATCAACGAAGCGTAATTAGTTTGTTGACAGTGCAATAAAAGGCAGGAGCATTTTCGCTCCTGCCTTTCATTTTTAAATCGTTCCGACTGTCAGGGATTGGATACCGACAAAGCGCTCGGCATCGCGTGCCAGCAGGGGAATCTCGTGAGCGATGGCTGTAGCTGCAATCAAAGCATCCAGCGGACTCAGCCCGGAGTGCTCCAGCATGAGTTCAACGGCGCGCGAAGAAGCCATCGGCCCCAGGGAGAGCACCGCGAACGGCTGCACGAAGCGGCGCACACGGCGTTGTTGCACTCCATTCTCAGCAGTTCCCAGCAAAGCCAGATACCCGGCAGTCGCCAGGCGGATTTCAACGCCTGGGCTATCGAAGAAACGCACTGCAGCTTCATCTCCGCAAGCCAGCGCCAACGCCGCATCAAAGTGCAACACGACAGGGGCACCCACCGGCAAATCGGCTGCGCTGAGTTGTCCCGAGCTTTGTGGAGCGATCAGTTCGTCGCCACGGTGACTCCAGATACTGCGAATAGCATGGGGGCCTGACGGAATCTCGTCGTCACGCAAATTCTCTTCCGTCGCCAGCACGGCATGCCCGGTTTCAGCTTTGCGCCAGGCTGCGGCATCGACACGGGCCGTGGCCGAAATCATCGGCAAACCCGCGACCTGGCTACCCGGTGCCAGCTTAAGGCCCAGGGCTTTGGCTAACTCCTCACGCTGAGTCTGTGGCAGTTTAACGGCAGCCGCGACTGCCTCTTCATAAAGTGACATAATAATCTCCTTTGTGCTTCCGGTTTCTCATTCTACTGAAATTTCTTAAAATCTTTTCCCATGAACACTCAACAACTAACGCCCCTCTCCGAAACCCAGGTCGAAGACATGCTCCGCGATAGCGGCGCATTGATGGAAGGCCATTTTCTTCTTACCAGCGGTCGTCATTCTCAATTTTATGTAGAGAAGTTTCGCCTGCTCGAACAGCCAGGCGTCACCTCGCAGCTTTGCACCGAATTGGCGCGGCGTTTTGCAAACGATAACATCCAGTGTGTCATCGGCCCGGTTACTGGCGGCATCATCCTCGCATTTGAAGTTGCCCGCCAGCTTGGCTGCCGTGCAGTCTATGCCGAGCGCGGCGAAAACGGCCAGGGCTTCGTGCTGCGCCGCGGCTTCCAGCTTCAGCCCGGTGAACGTGTTATTATCGTCGAAGACATCGTCACTACCGGCGGTTCGGCTTTGCAGGTTGTTGAACTGGCACAGGAGCATGGAGCTGATGTGCTGGGTGTTGGCCTTCTGGTCGACCGTAGCGGCGGCAAAGCCAATTTCGGCGTCGATCGAGTCGAACCGCTTTTGCGTATGAATATTGAGACCTATGCACCGGATGAAGTGCCTGCCAAACTGACGGAGAAATTCGGCCCGGCCATTAAACCGGGAAGTTCAAAGAAAGCTTAATAAGTCTCTTCCTGCCTTTTAATGCAGGGCAGTTGCATTTATTTGCGAACCCCGAGCGTGAGCGACGGGCACGATTTCTTTGCTTCACCAAGCTCATTGCCCGTGCCCGTCGCTCACGCTCAGGGTTCGCAGATTGAGTTAAACCTCGCCTATAAGTTTTTACGTCCTCATTATTTCCACCTTAGCCTTACAGCCTGTAGCTTAATTCGGTCCACAAACTCCGTTTTTCCAATGAGCACCACTCCACACCCTGCTCCGCTTCGCGAATTCATTGCCCACAAGCTGGTGGAATGGTCGCAAAACGAAGCTCGTGAGCGGCTGGTGACGGCGCGCGTTAAAGCCAGCGAAGTTCGTCTGCCGGAGACGATTGAAATGTCTCCGGCAGGAAAGCTGGGCCGCCCAGTTTCAACCCGTGGCCGCCGGGTCTATAATAGCCACATCATCACCACCAGTTGGCCACGCCACGGCCAAGAAACATTGCGCATTCCGATGCTGTGGCTGGTAGTCGCCGGACAACTCAATATTCGCCTGGGGGAATATTATCTTCAACTCGATCCGAATTCCGCCGTTCTTATCCCTCCGGGTGTCCCCCACCCTTCGGGGCAGCATTACAGTCGCCCAAACGCTTATTGCGACGTGCTGATTATGAGTCCGCGCAACCGCCAGATGCAGTGCTGGCTCACCCGCCACCGCAACGGCGACGTGCGCCAGATCGATAATATCTGCGTGCTCGATACCAGCCTGGCCGATACCTTGGAACGGGTCGTGGAAGAGTTGACGGAAGAACGCATCAACGGCCAGGCCATCAGCAATCATCTGCTAACGACGCTTTGCCTGACTTTGCAACGTGAAGTTCAGTTAGGCCGTTACGTTGAAATTTTGCCCACAGCGACTCTGGCGGCTATCGAGCAAGCCGACTACGACCCCGTGGACAAAGCCAAGCAGTATATTCAGGCCCATCTCAACCAGGAATTAACCCTGCAAAAAGTGGCGCAGGTCGTTCATCTCTCACGCTCGCAATTCATCGTGCAGTTCCGTGCCCAGACCGGGCAGACATTCGTGGAATACGTCACGCAGTTGCGCCTGGAATGGGCCTGCCAACTGCTTCGGGAAACCGGATGGACAATTCATCACATCTGCACCTTCACCGGGTTCAAAGCGCCATCCTACTTTCATCGCCTGTTTCACCGCAAAATCGGCATGACGCCGATTCAGTATCGGAAAACGGCTCTTCAGAGTGATCTGGAAAAACAAACTTAACTTGCTAATACCGGTCCCGTAAATTATCTGCCTGGACAACGGCTTTCACACAAAGGACACCAAGGAATCGCAAAGAATGAAAGATGTTTGTGAACTTTGTGTTCACTTCGTGGCCTTTGTGTTAAATCCAACGATTTATTAAACAGCTTCTAACGCTCTCTATCAGGCCAAAGGCAAATTGCTCTTCACTCCGCTCATCTGATCGTGCAGTTCGATAAGTTTTTGTAATTCAGCATTCCCACGATGTGAACCAATCTGTTCCACGAACCGACATACCGCAAAAGAAGTGCTCTTGGCTTCGTAACCGCGCTGCCAGTATCGAAACCGTTCTTCCTCACCGGCATTGGGCCACGGGAAGCGATTGGGCGGCCGCTCGGCCCCACAGCGCCAGTGTTTGGGCGTCAAACGAGCCCGGTAACATTCCTGTGTCAGACAGAGCTTTTTATAAAGCTGATCGGCCCCAAACTCGTCTAACAACGCCGAACTAACAGTGCTACCGGGATTAAGCGTCGCATTCAGCAGAATACAACGAAAGCCCGCTGCCGTGCGATAGACGCGAAAAGAATACTGAGAATGGCGCATTGCCGCTTGAGTGATGGCCCGCTGCACGCGTTGCTCGGGTTCTTCCACCGGTTGGCGAAACAAACGTTTCAGGCTTCGCCCCAACGCACTGGAGGCAGATTGTGGTGGGATATCGACATCGATGAAGACCAGTAAAGGAGTGCTTAATACCAGGGCGCCGGTGGCGTTACGGGTGATGATGGCAATCGTCTCACCAGAGTCGTTTTCAATTTCGCGCACGATCTCTTCGCGCGGCGGACGGTCGGGATAATCGAGTCCGTATTCAAACTCATGCGATTCACGGTTTTGTAGCCAATGGGCTACCCGTCCGGCTGCTCGTTCGGCGTTCTTGAGGGCTTCATTGCGATTAGACGACGACCAGCCCCAGGCCGAACCGATGTAATTTTGACCGGTTGGCGACGCGACTCGCACCTCACTCTTTTCCCAGAACCGTGCTATTTTCATCGTAGACGCTTTTTTCTTGTCTGCCTTAGCTTCTCCCGCGCTGTTTGCATAGCGATGTGCATTTCATTTTCGACATGCACGCGCCACATTTCCAGATCGGTTTTAGCGGCATCGCGCGGCACATGAATCGGCGTTCCCAGATGAAGGTGAATGCGGCTAAACGGCATGGCGATGGCGTGTTTATCCCAGGTCGGCAAACGCCAGGCCCGGTTTAATGCCACGCCCAGAGGAAAGATAGGTGCGCCCGACATGGCTGCCAGATAGACGATCCCCGGTTGCGCCTGATGACGTGGCCCCAACGGCCCATCGGGCGTAAATCCCAGGGACTGCCCACTTCTTAATAGTGAGATGCCCTTACGGAGCGCCGGGACTCCCTGTTGCTTTTTGGTCGAACCCCAATTCGTGGGCCAACCGTGTAAACGCCATAAAGCCGCTGCGACCTGTCCCGAACGCGATTGACTCACAATCACGCCGATGCCTTTTTGCTGGAAGAGATACATCGGGAAAAGCATGACATCATGCCAGACCGGGAAAATAGCGCCCGGCCCGACGTTTTCCCGTTCGAGAAAAGAACGCCCCTGCGCAACCCCTGAGGTAGTAAACGAAGCCGAACACATTAACCCGCTGTGCAGAACGCGCAGGGTTTGTGGTGCCAACTGGGAACGAATGCCGTTCCACGGCTCGCCCTTAGTCCAGAAATAATGCCGAAATCCCATTTCTATAAATTATAATCGCCGTTCTACCGGCAAAGAGAAAGTTTCCACAATACAAAAATGCGGGACGAGAATAAATTTCTCGCCCCGCATTATAACTTTTTACCGGTTAATTAGAAACTCTTATTTTGCCGGAACACGGCGTGCGCCGTAATACTTCCTGCTGTAATAGCTTGAACTCAGCGAATCGGTACGAACACCGGCGCGTGCATTGGCTGCATGCACGAACTTGCCGTTACCGGTGTAAACACCGATATGGGAAATACCACGCTTGTAGGTATTGGCAAACAGAACCAAATCACCAGCCTTCAAATCTTTCTTGGCTACTGGCGTACCGTAAGAAGCATAACCGGCTGCGGTGCGAGGCGGGTTGTAACCGCGAGAACGCAGAATGTGATAAATCAAGCCGGAGCAATCAAAGCCACGCTTGGGAGAGCTTGCACCGCGAATATAAGGCATACCACGATAGCTCAAAGCCTGGCTGGCCATTGCACTACCCTGATTGCCGTTTTTCGCTGAATACTTGGCGTAGTCACGGGGCGAACCACCACGAGACGGCGCTTTTTTTGCAACATCGACAATATACGGCTGGCCGAGAATCTCGTCTTCTGCAGAAGACGGCTGAACCTTGGCCTGAACGGCCGGAGCGGTTTTGATGGTGCTGTCCGGCGAAGATTTCACAGTTCCGGGCCGCGTTTTGTGACGCGAAGCCAACTGTTGATTCTGCATGTGCGTGCGGCGCGCATTCATGATGTCGCTGGCCGTGATTTGAGGCAGCTTCGATGGCGACATCGGCTCGACGTTCACCACTTCGGGCTGAGGCAGTCGCTTGGCTGCCGGGCGCGGTGTGCTCTTGCGGCTGGCCAGTTCGGTGCTTCGCGTTGAAGCACGCACCACGACAGGAGTGGCAACCACTTTTTCTTCCGCCTTCACTTCGACAACCTTCGCCTGAACAACTTCCGGCTCAGCGGTCGTGATGGTTATGTGGCGCGGCGCATTGGGAGGAGTGGTGGTTTTGACAACGATGGGTTTAGCGGCCGGTTTGCTGGGAGCCTTAACGACTACCGGGGCAGGTTTGGGAGCGGGTTTGGCTTTAACCAGGCTGATGCCCTGCTTTTCTAATCCGGCTTTGGCACCCGGGGCTTTGTGCTTGGCGTAATACTTCTTGAGAACTTTCGCGTCACCGTAGAGGGTTTGGTTGCCGGTGCGGTTGCTGGCCTGGATGGCTTTAGCGTGGGAGAGGGTTTTCAGTTTATCGGCACGCGGTACGTTGACCAGATCGTGGTGAATCCAACCAAACTTGTGATCGGTTGTTTCCACCCGGTACCAACCATCGAATGTTCCCCACACCATCAACTGCGTGCCACGCGGCACTTTGGCAACTATCGGGGTCTGGATACCGGGACGAATACGCATATAAGTTGCGTTACCCGTGGTGCGTCCCCAGGTGCCGACCGGCTTGCTGGAGTTTTGGGCGTGAGCGGTTTGCAGATCGAGCATCTGCGGGGCTGCTAAGGCAGCAAAAACGGCAGCGATGGCCGCGTATTTGCGCAGTGATTCCAAACATGTCTTGGAATACTGGAGGGGGAAAATCAAGGAAGAGGTTTGATCCTCAAAATGATTCTCGTGAAAGCCGTCGTTCCTCTGGCGAGTCGAAGGCAGGTGCAGGGCGTTCAAAGAACGCAGTTTCTGCAAATGCATGGATTATTCTCCTGTTGTCTCGTTGCTGGTCGCGCGGTCACAAGGCTGCCCCGAAGGCAACGCATCGCAACTACTACTACCGGACTGTTTTTATTGCCGCAATGTCGCCAAACTCTACTGCAAAAGTCATCGTACAAAATTTTACAGCAAAACCGGCCTCGATTTATGGGAGGACTTCTCCCACAAATTTGTGAGCCGGTTAAAAACACCTCTATATTTTAAGGGATGAGTATTCCGTCTGTCAAGCAAAAAAACGAACCGAACGCCCTTTGCAAATTGCTTGCCAACGCCATTGGCAAGGCAATTTTTCCGTCGCGCTGCGCCGGCTGTCGCACGTGGAACGAAGCTCTTTTCTGCAGCGAGTGCCAAAAACATCTGAATTTAATCTCAAATCCACTCTGTTTCTGTTGTGGCAAGCCATTTGACATGGCGGCGCAGGTTTTGCCTCAATCCGTCTGTGCCGACTGCCGCGCCAATCGCTACCATAGCGCCCCGCCGCTCACCATGCGGCGTGCTCCAATGGATTTTTCCGAACCGGTACGCCACGCGGTTTACGCTCTTAAGTATCAGGGCAAGACAGCGTTAGCCGGGCCTATAGCTGCATTATTATGGGAAAGGGCCGGAGCCGATGCTGTTCCT
>DAITOV010000258.1:0-7568 GCA_036833945.1 Abditibacteriia bacterium | reverse complement strand
GTTGCTTGAGAGTAATAAATCGCTGAATTTTTGAAGTCAACGGTTAGCTTTTGAGTCCGTCATCCTCGCGAACGCGGGGATCCAGTACACAGCTTTTTGTTTATCGGATGGGATTTATGCTTATTTTCAACCCGCCGTGCCTGGAAAACCCCACCTTCTGGATCCCCGCGTTCGCGAGGATGACGGACTGAAGAGGAGATGGTCTCTCTTATACGGAAGTAGGAACTTAATATCCGGGATTGGTATTACTAGTCTGTAAAATAAATTTCTTCCGCCTTTCGCGCTGAATAGGTGCCTCTATTTGCGAACCCCGAGCGTGAGCGACGGGCTGGCGTTGGCGCTTGCGAAACTGTGAGGTCAGCCCGTCGCTCACGCTCGGGGTGCGCAAATTAAGTTTCAGGCATCAACTTAAAACATCTAAAGAAGTAAGAATTTATTTTACAGACTAATTACAGGCACGGTCCGTAAAAAATTAGAATAAAATTGAAGTGGGGATCAGAGCTGGATCCCCGCTTCAATTTCATGCCGTTCACGTACTTTTGAAATCAACAGCACGCCAATAATCAAATATACCGGTGTCAGCCAGAACACAGTGCGGTAGCCGAACGCATGGCCCAGTAAACCGCCGATCGTCAAAGCTAAAACCTGCGGCACGGTGAAGGCGATGTGGAAAATTGCCATATATTTGCCCTCGCGCCCTTTGGGCATGAGGTTGGCGGCGAACGCCCAATCAACCGCGCAGAACGCTCCATAGCCGATGCCGAACACCAGGCCGATGACGATGGCGGCGGGAAGCGTGCTGGTTAAACAAAATCCGATCGCAGCGACAGCGGAAAAGCCGCACGACCAGTAGATGACTTTGCGCTTGGAAACGGTATCGGCCATGCGCCCGGCAATGAGCGTCCCGGCAATGCCGCCCACTGTTGCCGCCAGGGCAATATACATGGTGGCAATGGAAACGTCCTTGGGGTTGAGTGCTTCCTGCACATAGTAGCGCAGAAATTCAATCGCGCCGTAGATGCCGATGTTGATGACAAAGCGCGACACCAGAAGCCGTGTGAAGTCGGGATAATTGCGCAGTTGCAGATCGAAAGCATCGGCGAAGGCGGCGCGAAAAGGAATGGGTTTTTCCCGGACAACAGGCTCTTGCACCAGAACTGCGGCGTTAATGGCCAGGCAGATCAGCAGAACTGCGGCGCAGATGGCGCAAATGAGAAATACGCCTAATGAAGTCGCCTGAGCATCGGGCAGCTTTTGCCGGGTGATGGCGTTGACCAGGAACGGCGAGAGCAAAATACCCGGCAAAATCAAACCGACAATTTGCCCTAACAGTTGCCATAAGCCCATCCAGCCGCTGGCTTTGCCGTGATGGGTCTCGGGCACCACGTCGGGGATAACGGCCTGGAAAGGGCCGGTAGCGGTATTAAGAAACAGTTGAATCAGCACGAACGCGCCCAGCAGTTGCCAGAACGATTGGGAGAGTGCAAAGAGAAAAATTGGGATGGTGTTGAGCAGCACGCCGGCGACAACGAAGATAAATCGCCGGCCTTTATGATGGGTGGAGTTATCGCTGAGCGGCCCGATGATGAGTTGCACCAATGTGCTCATCACGGCTCCCGCGCCGCCAATCAGAGCGAGGTAGAGTCCTTTTTCTGAACCGGCAAAGAACTCGACCCGCTCGGCTAACACTTGCGACATGACGGCACTCCAGAACAGGTTGGAGGCCAGCCAGAGAATCGAAAGGCGTGCCAGCGGTGGAACCTGGCGCAGGGTAGACGAGGGTTCGCTTTGCATAGCTGGGCGTTTTAAGAAATGGAAATGAGCGGTGGTTATTCCGGCTTGCGCACGGCAACCATGGAAGTTCCGGCTAATCGTGTCAGTTCGTAGTCGGCGGCGGCTTCCCTGATACCATGCACCAAACCGGCCCAGCCGGGCACGAAATCGTGCCAGAAGATCACGCCGCCGGGACGGGCCAGCTTGAGGGCTGTGTGGCTATCGACCACGCCGTGCTCGTAGTCGTGGGCGGCATCGACGAAAACGAAATCCATACTGTTCCAGTAGGGAGAATAGTCGAATTTGGTTGAATCGCCCCAGAGTTGGGTAATCTTTTCGGCCTGCGAGGTGTCGTGGAATTTGCTGCCGACCTGGGAGCCTTTGAAGTTTTCCGGCCCCTGGGTAGCATCGAACTCTTCGGGTGGCAGGTCGAGTGTCCAGATATGGGCATCCGGCTCGGCCATCTGTGCCATGGCTAAAGTCGTTCCGCCGTTGAAGGTGCCGATCTCGAAAATGCGCTTGACATTCAGCGTGGCCACGGCCATACGAATCATAATCTCTTCGTCCATGCGCACATTCCAGGCGTGGCGACCGCGATCAACGATATCATAAATATTGACATCGGGACGAGTCGTGTTTTCGAGAGATTCCGGAAATAGCTCGGTAAACGTCTTGATCGGGGTTTTTTCCACGGCCCGAATGGCTTCATACTCGATGGGATAGCGAAACCACGAGCGCATGAGACGTGAACGGTTGTCTTTGGCTCCGGCGCGAAGAGCGTGTAACCAACGTTGCGGAGCGGCTTTAGCGTGAACGGAATTCATAAAAACGAATTATTTTTTAGTGGATTAATCTTACAACGATTTTGCCCGATTCACCGCCGAGCCACGATTTTTTGTTAATCTGAAAAGGCGTGTTTGAAAAATGAGCACGCAAACAGACACAATTTTCAAGGAGAAAAGTATCAGCCTATGACATTGTATCGAACCCTATGCGTTGTTGTTCTTGCCACAGCGACTCTCTTTTCAAGTGTTGGATATAGCTTTGCCAAGACGCGCAGCGGCAAGGCGGTTTATCATCTTCGCACCGAACGGATGGTGACTGCCTCGCGCTACGAACCCCACGGCTCTATCCTCAAAGTTACCAACCCCGAAACCGGCAAGTCCGTTATCGTGACGGTAAACGATCGTGGCCCTTTCAACGGCAACCGTATCCTCGACCTCTCGACCGGTGCTTTCAAAAAACTTTACGGCAGTCTGCGTCGTGGGGTAGGCCCGGTGCATTACACCGTCGTTCGCCGGGGTTATGGAAAGCGTTAACTTAGTTACTTGAAAAACGCCGCCGTGATTTTTTTCACGGCGGCGATTTTTTTAATTAATCACAAACGGTTGTGCCGATATTCTCGCCCAGCGCGGCGCGAACGATATTGCCGTTCACTTCCATGTTGAACACCACGATCGGGATTTTATTATCCATGGAGAGCGAAACCGCAGTGGAATCGAGGACACGCAAGCCCTTTGCCAGCACTTGGATATAGCTGAGAGTCTCGAAGCGCACGGCGTCTTCGAATTTTTGCGGATCGCGGTCGAAGACGCCGTCCACGTCGGTGGCCTTGAAAATGGCCTGGGCGTCGATCTGTGCGGCGCGCAACACGGCAGCGGTATCGGTGGTGAAGAAGGGGTTGCCGGTTCCGGCTGCGAAAATCACCACGCGGCCTTTTTCGAGATGGCGGATGGCACGGCGCTGGATGAACGGCTCGGCGACTTCCTTCATTTCGATGGCCGATTGAACGCGTGTATCGACTCCCGCACGTTCGAGGTAGTCCTGCAAGGCCACCGAATTCTGCACGGTGGCGAGCATGCCCATGTAATCGGCCATGGCGCGGTCCATGCCTTGTTCGACGGCAGCTTTCATGCCGCGAAAAATGTTGCCGCCGCCGATCACGACGCCGATTTCCACACCGGCATCATGCACGCTCTTGAGTTCAAGGGCGACACGCGATAAAACCTCGCCGTCCAACCCGTAGCCGGCCGGGCCGGCCAGGGCTTCGCCCGAAATTTTCAACAGAATCCGTTTGTATTTGAGTTCGTTCATTTTTTGTATAAATTTTACTTTTGGTGTGGTTTTGGTTTAAAATGAAGTAATGTTTCGTTTTCGCCAATTAGTTTTGTCGCTTGGAATTGTTCTCTTAGTTTGTGGTGGCTGGTGGACCTGGCGCTCTTCGCAACCAACTCTCTCCGACAAAGAGCAGATTATTGCTAACATCGAAGCCATTCGCGTTGCAGTGCAAGAAGGCAGCGTTAACCGCATCGCGTCTTTTTTGGACAAAGATTTCGCCTGGTCCGGGGCGGATAAAGAAGAACTGCTGAAGATCATGCAGGGTGCATTCATGCGCTGGCGTGCCGTTGTTGCCAATGTCACCGCATTGCGAGTCGAAGTCAACAAGAACAACGCCGTGGCGACCGGCAAATACTCCCTGGCGATGCGCCCCGCCCCCAAAGCGCGCCCCGAAGTGCATTTGGGCAATTTTACACTGTATTTTGAAAAGCGCGACGGAGAATGGCTGATTACCCGGGCCGACGGCGGAGAGAACAAGGAATAAGCGGGAAAGAGAACTGCGGGCTATTGGAGCGTTGGTTGAATGACGTGAATTCCACCGGCAAAACATAAACTTCGACAATAGCCGCACAGGCATGGTTCTCTTTAACCCCTTTCCCATGCTTCCATTTGTGCATACTGGAAATGCGTTTCCGAAAGCATCTCAATATGATCGAGTGCTTGTCCCGTGCCGATAGCGACACATGAGAGCGGGTCTTCGGCAATATGAACCGGAATGCCGGTTTCTTGCTGAATGAGGTGGTCGAGGCCACGCAGGAGTGCGCCGCCACCGGTGAGCCAAATGCCGTGCGAAACGATATCCGACGATAGCTCGGGCGGGGTTTGTTCGAGAACCGAGCGCGTGCGCTGCACGATATGGGCGACCGGTTCTGCCAGCGCCTCGCGAATTTGAACGGAAGTCAGCTCGATGGTTTTGGGCATGCCATCGACGATATCGCGTCCCTTCACTTCCATGGTCAACTCTTCTTCGAGCGGAAAAGCCGAACCGATATCGATCTTGATCTCTTCGGCGGTGCGTTCGCCGATGATGAGGTTGTATTCACGCTTGACGTAGCGCAAAATCGCCTCATCGAGCTTAATGCCGCCCAGGCGTAAACTCTCCGACTTAACGATGCCGCCCAATGCAATCACTGCAACGTCGGTGGTGCCGCCGCCGATATCGACCACCATATTGCCTTCGGGGCCGCTGATATGCAGTCCTGCGCCAATGGCCGCCGCCATCGGTTCTTCAATCGGCAGGGCGTCTTTGGCACCGGCTGAACGGGCAGCATCGAGCACGGCACGGCGTTCGACGCTGGTAATGCCGCTGGGCACGCAAATAATGACGCGTGGCTTAAAGAGACGCCGCCGTCCACATACTTTCTGGATGAAATAGCGCAGCATCTGCTCGGTGACGGTGAAATCGGCGATCACGCCATCGCGAATCGGCTGCATGGCGACAATGGAACCGGGCGTGCGCCCGATCATTTGCCGTGCTTCTTCCCCGGCGGCTTTGAGTTCCTTGGTGTGCTTATTGACGGCAACCACCGACGGTTCGCGTAAGACGATGCCGCGCCCGCGCTGATAAATCAGTACGTTGGCGGTTCCTAAATCAATTCCAAGGTCGGTGGAGAATCCCAGCATATTTTAAAGAGCAGCCACGGCGGGAAGGACTTCGCTTTCAACAGGCGTCATTTTGACCTGTTTGGTTTGCCGTGCGACCTGGGCACCCAGCGATTTCAATTTGGACACGAAATTCTCGTAACCGCGATCGATGTATTTCACATTGGCGATTTCGGTTTTGCCTTCAGCAGCCAAACCGGCCAGGGCCAGCGAAGCTCCGGCGCGCAGGTCGCGTGCTTTCACTTCGGCACCGCTCAGGCGGGTAACTCCGGTGACGATGATGGCTTTCTTGTCTTCCGAGAACTCGATATCGGCACCCATGCGGTGCAATTCGGGCACGTAGTTGAAGCGGCCCTCGTAGAGGTTTTCCTGAACGAAGGAGCGGCCCTGTGCCAGGCACATGGCGGTTACGAAGAGCGGTTGCAGGTCGGTGGCAAAGCCGGGGAAGGGAGCTGTCGTAATATCGGTGGCCTGTAATGGGCCGACATACTTGGCGCGAATCCAGTCGTTGCCGGTGGTGATATCAAGACCGGCGCTCTGCAGTTTGTCTAAGTAGATCGGCAGATGAATCGGCGGTAGGCCGACCACGGTGATGTCGCCACGAGAAACGGCCGCTGCCGCCAGATAGGTTCCGGCTTCGATGCGATCTTTGTAGACGGTGTGTTCGGCTCCATGCAGGGCTTCGACACCTTCGATGACGATAGTGCTGGTTCCGGCCCCCTGAACCTTGCCGCCCATTTTGTTGAGCAGTTCGGCCAGGTTCACGACTTCGGGTTCACGAGCCGCGTTTTCAATGGTGGTGGTGCCCTGCGCCAGGCAAGCTGCCATCATCACGTTGACTGTTGCGCCGACCGAAGAATTTTTCGGTTCGAGGTAGATATGGGCACCGTGCCAGTGGGGAGCGTGAGCCAGCATCGCACCGTGCTCGACTTCCACGATCGCGCCCATGCTTTTGAAGGCTTCAATATGGTAGTTGACCGGGCGGGGGCCAAGGATGCAGCCACCGGGCAGCGGCACTTCGGCTTTGTGCAAACGAGCGAGCAGGGGAGCGGCCACGTAGAAACTGGCGCGCATCCGTGAGACTTGCTCTTCGGGTGCGATGTGGGTGCTCAGGTGGGTGGCATCGACAATGACGGTGCCATTCTCGCGGGTAACCTTGGCTCCCAGCGACATCAGCATGGTGCACATCATTTCCACATCGGTGATGTTGGGAACGTTATGCAAGATGCATTGCCCGCTGCTGGCTAAGAGCGAAGCAGCCAGAATGGGCAGTGAGGAGTTCTTGGAGCCGGAGGCAAGCACTTCGCCATGGAGTGGTTGACCGCCCAGAAGGGTGATGCGCTCGTTGGAGGAAGCGTCTAAATCGGGAGTGCTCACGGGAGAGTTAATTTTCATGGATGGCTCCTTTCAAGGTGCGCGGAGAGAGTGTGATGAAAGCTGCGACGCGCGCTCCAAAAGAGCGCAGAAAGTCAAACCTAATTATGACACGAATTGCTTAAGAGTAATAAGCAATTTTTATTTCTGGTTCACCAGACGCATGCGGACGCGAGCACGCTTGAGAGCGGCTTCGGCTTGTTCGCGGGCGATATGCTCGCCTTCCAGTTCACCATCGAGGCTGCGACGTGCCAGTGATTCCGACTCTTTGGCCCGGTCTACGTTGATTTCGTGGGGAAATTCTGCAGAATCGGCCAGGAGGATGGCCACATTCTTGGCTACCTGGAAAAAGCCGCCGCCAATGGCGAGCTTAACATCTTTCAATTCACCATCGACAATTTTAACAATGCCTGGTTCGAGTGCCGCGATCAGCGGAGCATGGTTACGAAGAACGCCAAAATGCGATTGCATTCCCGGAAGGGTAACCGATTCGACTTGCGAAGAATAAACTTCGCGTTCGGGGGTGACGATCTGGAGGGAAAAAGTCCCGGCCATATTGAGAAAAACTCCTTGAATTCTTGCGAAAAAGCGCGTTTAAAGCTTAACAAAAAAGGTGCGGCATTGCCGCACCCTAATTTCTGTATCCTGTCATTAATGAAATGCCAACCGGCTCTTTGTGTCGATTCCAGTAAACGGCATTG
>DAITOV010000257.1:0-7572 GCA_036833945.1 Abditibacteriia bacterium | reverse complement strand
CGGTGATACGGCTGCATTAACTTCATTTCAGAATTTCGTGCAGCAATTTTTCCCCGGTCCCACCGGAGAAAATATTTCACTGGCCATGAAAAACGCGGTCGAGAAGATTGCCGGCGGCACCAGCGCTACAACGCTCAGTATCGTTGCTGTTGGCTCGTTGTTGTGGAGTGGGCGGGCGTTCTTTGAAACCTTGGCCGAGGTTCTGAACAATGTATGGCCCGGCACCACGGCCCGCACTTTCTGGCAAAACCAATTGGTTTTGTGGAGCACGTTTGCAGGTGCGGCAGTGCTGTGTATATTGTCTTCGCTGGCCACTTTTTTGGTGGCACTGATTAACGGACTCTTGCAGTATTTGCCGGATGCGTTTTTTGAACGATTGCCTTTGATTGAAATTATTTCGCGAGTGCTCGCTTTTCTGTTGACCTTGCTGATGTTCTGGCTGATTTATCGGTTTTTGCCCAATGTCGAAGGCGCGCGGCGCAATCGGTTGGTGTTTGGCGCTGCCTTTATTGCGGCGTTAGGATGGGAAATCGCAAAAGTCGTTTTTACACGCTTCATGGCCAATCTCGATCGTTATGAGGCCACTTATGGTAGTGTGGCAGGCGTGGTCATCACCATGATGTGGATTTATTTTTCGTCGCTCATTATTTTACTGGGAGCCGTTGCTGCTGTTGCCTATGAAGAAACCAGGAAACAATGGCCCCGTGTATCGGCGGCTCTCAAAGAGAAGAAGGCATGAGCTGAGAAAATTTCATGGCAGCCAAAATAAGGCCATCTCCATTTATGAGAGATGGTCTTCTTTTTGAGACGAGAGGGTATGGCATTAGTTAAAATTGGGGCATCATGAATTCGCGTTATCTGACTGCTGCGATTGGCATTCCCCTGGTATTAGGGATCGTTTGGCTGGGAGGCCTGGCGTTTTCTCTCGTCATCGCACTGTTGGCTCTGGCTTCCCTGCGCGAACTGGAATTGGCGTGTCGCCGCACCCAGAATCCCCTGGCTGGATTTGTGGCTTATCCGGCGTTATTATTGATTTTAGGACTCACCTGGAATTTTGCGCGTGAAGGGGAGCGGCTGCATGCCGATGCGGTGTGGTTGTGGCTTTTACCGATTGTGACGTTGGTTGCCGGTGTCTTGTCTTATGGAAAACGCCAGTCGATAACTTTAGTATCGGTAGCAATCACCCAATTGGCAGTATTCTATGTCGGGTTATTTGCATTTCTCATTTTACTCCGGGAGTTTCCGGGCGGGGGCTGGAAGCTGTTTCCCGTTGTGCTCTTTGGGGTGTGGGCCAGTGATACAGCCGCCTATTTTGCCGGGCGGGCAATTGGTAAAAAGCGCCTGACCACGCTTTCACCGGGCAAAACACGCGAAGGGCTGGTAGCCGGTATTCTCGTTACCGTCGCTGTTTGTTTCGGCCTGGCCCAGGCGTTCAATTTTGCGATTGGGGACAGTCTGGCCATTGGCATACTGGTGGCATTGGCTGCGCCCATGGGCGATCTCATCGAATCGTTTTGGAAGCGGGAATTGGGTGCCAAAGATATGGGTTCGGTATTGCCCGGACACGGCGGTATCCTCGATCGTTGCGATTCGCTCCTGTTGGCGTCGTTTGCTGTTTATTTATATGCGTTGCAATTTCTTTAAAGAATAAAATTATGCAAAATCTCTTTTCCCTGGAAGGTAAAAATGTCGTTATCACTGGTGGCAGTGGATATTTAGGTTCGGCGATTGTGGAAGGGCTTATTGCCCACGGCGCGCAAGTCGCTGTTGGCGATATCCGGGAAGGTGAAAACCTTCCTGCCGGAGCAGTGTTTATTCCCTGCAATGTCGCCGAAACCGAATCGGTGCGCGAATTGTTTAAAACAACACGTGAGAAATTGGGGAAAATTCATGTCCTCATCAATTGTGCCAACATCGGCACCGGAGCCGGGCCGGACCAGAAGATTGAGACCATGACCGATGAAATCTGGGCGAAAGGAGTCGATGGCGCGGTGGGCACGGCTTTTCGCTGTACACGTGAAGTCATTCCCTACATGGAAGAAAGTGGCGGCGGCAGCATCGTCAACTTTGCTTCAATGTATGGCATCGTATCCCCAAACCCGGCTATCTACGGCGATAGCGGTGCGAATAATCCGCCCAACTACGGAGCAGGCAAAGCCGCCGTTTTACAGTTCACCCGCTACAGCGCCGCGCACCTGGCAGCCAAGAATATTCGTGTGAACAGTGTTGCGCCGGGGCCGTTTCCCCAACCGAAGTTTCAGGGCAATGACGATTTTGTGAAGGAATTGGGGCAAAAAACCATGCTTGGACGCGTCGGCAAGGCAGAAGAGATGGTGGGGCCGATATTGCTGCTGGCCAGCGATGCCTCGTCGTATATGACGGGTGCCAATATTACCATCGATGGCGGCTGGACGGCCTGGTGAACAGCCTGCACGCCTGCTGCCTTTAAAATTTGCGATGACCTTTGCCCCCCAGATTCGCCGATACATTCTCCAGGCATTGGAGGAGAGTATTGTGCCTGTTTGGCAATCGCAAGCGGTCACGCAAGTTCTGGCACAGTCGCCGATGCGCCTGGATAACGCCGAGAACTGGTTGCATTACGGCGCTTATCTCGAAGATGATAAATCCATATCGACTTTCATCTCCTGGCATTGGGAAGAGGAGAAAATGGAGGCCGGGAAATTTCCTTTTTTCGGTTTTGTCTACGAAGGAGCCGTCGATCACCGGATTGCAGTGACCGAGTCGTTGGCGGCGCAACTTGAAAAAACAACCGGACAAAAGCCGCCCAGCCTAATATCGGTGCGGCTGAAAGCCCCTGCATTTATCTATTTCGCACCAGGAGTCCCCGGTACTCTTGGTGCCGATCCTGCGTTGGAACTGCCGCCTGCGGGCGATTGCAAAATCATCTGGGCTTCGGTGATGGATGAAGAAGTGCGCATTCATTACTACTATACCGAGGCCGGTCAAGTTTACGGGTCGCACTCCATCCAACTCCAAGACGCAGGAGTGATTCAGCTCTTGCGGATCTATGCGGAAGAAAACCAGGCCGAATTATCGGATAAGCGCGCCAATCAATCGCTGTTGCTGATCATGGCGCAGCGTATTTTGCGCCAACTCAAGCAACAAAACCTGACTTTGGCCAATTCGGCTTTTGCCCTGTCTAACATTCATACACCTGGCCTGGAGAAGGAAGCCCACTCTAATCGTGATTTAAAGTTCTGCCGGGCAGCGATGGAGTTTGTCGAAAAGCGACTGCACGAGTCGTTGAATCGCGAAGAGATTGCCGTAGCGCTTCAAGTTTCTCCCGACTACCTGGGCCGGGTTTTTCAGCACACAACGGGCGTCAGCCTGATGCGCTACGTAACCAGCCGCCGCATTGAAGCCGCCAAATTAGTGTTGGCCAACGGCACGGAAACTATTGGAGAAATTACCCAGTTGGTTGGTTTTGCCAGCACTGCCAGCTTTAGCGGGGCTTTTAAACGCGCCACTGGATACAGCCCGATCGATTATCGCCGTCTCCACCGTTGACTCAATTTAACCCGGGCCTGTCGTTATGAATTAAAATGGTCGCTTTCGGTTAAGTATGTTGCGTTTAACCGACCTTAGGGGAGGGTATAATCAGAAAGTCGGTTGAGAATATTGTGAAATTTTGGAGTTGAGTATGCAACGGCAATACCGAAGAGCTTTTACATTGATAGAATTGCTTATAGTTGTTGCGATAATAGCAATATTGGCGGCAATTCTTTTTCCGGTTTTTGCAAGAGCACGTGAAAATGCGCGGCGCACCAGTTGTTTGAGTAACCTCAAGCAGATCGGATTAGGCATGATGCAGTATGTGCAGGATTACGACGAACGTTATCCCATGGCTTTTTGGAGTCCGATAGTGACGACTGGTGAATCCGGAATGCCGCGAACCAGGTATCATGTTAGCTGCGGTAATTCTACGTGCTCGGGTTACTTTAACAGTTGGATGGATATCATTTATCCTTACGTAAAAAGCACTCAACTTTTTACTTGTCCCAATTTTAAGAATGCAACTTACCCAAATGCTCCCAGTTACGCATACCATAACGGTTTTTCCGGATTTCTGACAAATGCTCGTTATAATATTCGTTGGCCCGCCGGTATGCCTTTGTCGATGCCGGCAGTGACGCGCCCGGCAGAGATATTTCTCATTATGGAATGGCAGACTCCATTCTCGATTGTCGCTAATCCCATCGATATTGGTAATGGAGCCAGATCGGGTAACAGCCAAATGGTGCCGCATATGGACGGTGCCGTAGTGGCATTTGCCGACGGACATGTCAAATGGGTGAATGGAACGCGTATTGGAGCGCCTGGAACCCTCAATACAAACTGCTTTCCCTATGGACCCAATTCTACGCCGAATATGGCGGTTGCTTATTGCGCCGAAGATTGGAACCCTTTCATCCTCCGTTAAAGAAGTTATCTCTTATGAAAAAAATTTATCTCATTCCTTTTTGGTGTCTCTTCTGGCTGTTCGTGATGGCCAGCGATCTACTTATAAACACCACGTGCGCCGCGCCGCTCACCCTGGTCGATAACGGCAAAACCACCTTCTCCATCAGCGTGCCCGCCAATGCACCCACTTCGGTGCAGGATGCCGCGCAGGAATTGCAGCGTTGCATCACTATTGCCACCGGCGTGGCAGTGCCCTTGATTCAAGACGATGCCGGTATTACCGGCAATGTCATCAGTGTCGGTTCGACGATTTATGCCGACGAAGCGCGCATCACAACGGACGGCATTCCTCTGGAAGGCTTTCGTATCGTTACCAGGGATGGCAGCCTGTATATCATCGGCCCGGATACCGAAACCGGCCAGCGCACCAAGGACGGCGGTTACAGCAATGGCACGGCAAATGGGGTGTATCACTTCCTGGAAAAATACATGGGCGTGCGCTGGTTGCTCCCGGGTGATTTAGGCCGTGACGTTCCCAAAACCGGTACGCTTCGCCTCGACGATATCGACTTTCGCGATGCTCCTTATTTCATTAACCGTCGCCTCCCTTATACGGCCTTGACGACCGGGAAGACCAAGCCGGAGATCGGCATCTGGCATAAACGCCAGGGGCAGGGCTACTCTTTTCGTATTGAACATTCACACAACTGGGAAGAAACCATTCCTAAATCGGTTTACAATACCAAGCCGGAATTGTTCCCGCTCATCGACGGCAAGCATCCTGAGCCGCAGCACATGTACAAACTGGAAACCACTCATCCCGAAGTGATCCAGCGTTTTGCCGACCGGGCCATTGAAACCCTGAAGGCAAACCCCGAAAGAAACACTTTTTCGCTTTCCCCCAGCGATGGCTTCGGCTGGAGCCAGAGTCCGGAAAGCCTGGCGCTCTACGATAAAGACCCGTATGGCAAGCAATCAGTCACTCCACTGATTCTGAAATTCTACAGCGATGTCGCTAAGAAGGTGGCCGAGAAAGATCCCAATGTCAAACTGGCCGGCTACATTTATAATGACTATCTTTGGCCCCCAAGCAGCGGCGACTTAAAGCTGCCCGACAACTTTTACCCGGTTCTGGCCGGTTCGATCAGCTATGGTTTTCGTTTGGTTCGCCCCGAAGTGCGCGAGCGTTTTGTGACCCTGTTGCAGGAATGGGGCAAAGTCACCCCGCACCTCTTCTACTACGACTTACCCGATACCTTCGTGCCCTGGACCAAGGGGCATGGCACGATAGCGCCCAACATGCCCGACATGCACAACTTTATTTTCAAGCAATTGGTTGAAAATAATGTGAAGGGGCTTTATATCTACGGCAACGTCGATTGGGGCTACGGTGCTTTGACCAACTACACCTGGGTCAAACTGATGTGGAACCCCAAGCTCAACTCTTACGATATCCAGAAAGAATGGCTTAACCGCGCCTATGGCGAAGAAGCCGGCACGGTGATGAACCAGTTGT
The DNA here is from genome assembly GCA_036833945.1 of Abditibacteriia bacterium. GTDB lineage: Bacteria > Armatimonadota > Abditibacteriia > Abditibacteriales > Abditibacteriaceae > DAITOV01. The sequence goes on along the minus strand of DAITOV010000257.1, from coordinate 1,634 downwards.
ATCTCGATCTCGAAAAATGGTTCACCGAATTTTACACCACCACCAGCCCGCAGGGACACTATCATAACGGCCTGGTGAAAGGCTTCTACGGCACACGTTATCAGGACATCGAGAAATACATTCTCGAAGCCAAAAGCAAGACCATGACCGATGTGCAGCGTCAGCGTTTTGAGCTGATTGAGAACAATATCATCGCACTGCAATGGCGTTTGCGCAACGAAAAAATCCTGCCGGTCGATTTCAAGTCGCCGCTGACTCGCACCAACGATGAAGTCATTCGTATCGTTTCGACCGACAATCCCGACTTCTACGTTTTTCCGAACTATCTGGATATCGGCCCTAAACCGCAACCGGTGAAGGCTACCATTGCACCACCTGTTAAGAATGGCGATGCCATTAAAGTTCCGCTCAGTGTGCGCAACAACAACCTCTTGTTATTGATGAGCAAGACGGATGGCGATATCAAAATCACTCCGGGCTGGGCCAACGGCGGCGCGAACGCCATCACTTATAGCGTCAAGGATGCCCGCAACGCCTCGCTGGCTGCAGGTGTTCTGGAAGCAAGCAATTCGATTGTGTTCACGGGCAAGGCAAATACTCCTTACTACTTCTATATCTCCGGCGGCATCACCAATGTCGCAGTCGAAGGTGCAGCGGTGGCTTATAAAGCCGACATGCTGACCGGGAAAAATCTGCTTCATCTTTATGTTCGCCCGGCCACCATGTATTTTCATGTGCCCGCAGGAACTAAGGAATGGAATTTGAGATTCTCGACAACTATTCCCAACGAAACCGCCAAGATCATCGTCTGGTCGCCCGATGGCAAAGAGCGAGCCTCGGTTGAAACCGGACAGACTCATGTGCACTCGCTCAATCTCGAGGGCCAGGAAGGCTTTTGGAAGATCAAACTCGATAAAGCCTCGACGGGAAAGATTAGTAACGTCTACTTGAAGCTGGATGAAAAACTGCCGCAATGGGTGAGCATCGACCCGCAACAACCGCTGATTGTGGAGTAGGGCCTTCTCTTTATTGAAGACGGGAATGCGACGAGCATGCAAACATATTTGCGTGCTCGTTTTGCATACTCGTACCTATCCTAAAATTTAACATCCTCTTTTATCTTGTCGCATACGGTAAACAATATACGTCCATGTAGAGACGCGATTTATCGCGTCTGGGCGTCTTAATTTATGAAGCATTGGGTTTGGAAAGAGGCTCAGACGCGATAAATCGCGTCTCTACGGGTGGGCGCATAGGCTCCGTTGTCTCTGACCAGAAAGAAGGTTAATTTATAAAATCTGTATCAGTAGAAATTGAGAGACAAGAGCTGCGGGGAACGAATGAAGCGACAAATCGTCCTGATGCCACTTTCCCACTGACGGCTTTTCATAACAGTGGTAGTGTTCTTTATGGTATGACAAAAATACGCTGTATCGTAGTTGACGGTTCCGTTTTACCGGCTCGGTCTCACCGCCGGAATTAAGTTTATGCCCGAATCTTTACAAGCGTTGTGGAACACCATTCTGGGTTGGACCGAAGTTTACGGTATGCATGCCGTCATACCGACGCTCGTAGTCGACCCGGCGGGGGTGCCGTGGGCATGGATTTTCCTGATGCTCATTGCCGGTGAAGCC
>DAITOV010000256.1:0-7574 GCA_036833945.1 Abditibacteriia bacterium | reverse complement strand
GTTCAAAAGATGTCGGCCGCGAAAACGCTGCGGGCGCGGTTTTTCCTGTTCGGGATAAGACACGGTAATGGAATCGCCGCCAAACGTCGTGCCCAGCGCATGCTTGAGCGTGCGGCCCATGCCTTTGACGAAATTAGGAACAAGTTTCATAGTAGTCAGGTGTCAGGTTTTAGGTGTAAGGTGTCAGGAACGGCTTAAACCTGACACCTCACACCTGTCACCTTGTTTTTAACTAAACCAACCGTGACGCACGGCGTAGTAAATCGCCATGAAGAAGATGTTGAACAGGCCCAGCGGCACCAAAAACTTCCATCCGAAGGCCATTAATTGGTCGTAACGGAAACGCGGCAGGCTGGCGCGGAGCCAGAAATACAAAAAGATAAAGCCCGACGCTTTGAGCAAAAACCAGAAGATTCCGAGTAGCACGAACGGCCAGCCGCCTGCAATGGTGCCGGTTGCCGGATCGAAATTCACGCCCGGCCCACTCCAGCCACCAAAGAAGAGCGCCGAAGCCAGGAGCGAGAAGATGACCATGTGCACATATTCGGCCATGAAGAAGATGGCGAATTTGAAGCTGGAATATTCAGTGTGAAAACCACCGACCAATTCGGTTTCGGCTTCAGCCAGGTCGAATGGTGCGCGGTTGGTTTCGGCAATACCGCAGATCATGAAGGTGAGAAAAGCAATAAACACCGTGGGGGCGCGGAAGATATTCCACCCGCTCATGTGCTGCTGTGTCACAATTTCGGTGTAGCTCATGGTTCCGGCCACCATGAGCAGCGCGATGATGGAAAGCCCCATCGCTAACTCATAGGAAATCATCTGCGCCGTGCTACGCAATGCTCCCATCAGGGAGTATTTATTGTTGGAAGCCCAGCCAGCCAACGCCACCGCATAAACGCTCAAAGAAGAAAGCGCCAGTGAATAGAGCACGGAATGGTTCAAATCGACCACCTGCGCCCACGGGGCCGGACCAAAGGGAATAACTGCCGCAGCCAGAATTGCCGGGACAAAGGCCAGAATCGGTGCCATGACATAAAGCAACTTGTCGGCACCGGCCGGCATGATGTCTTCCTTGAACATCAGCTTCACTGCATCGGCCAAAGGCTGCATCAAGCCGAACGGGCCGACGCGGTTGGGGCCGAGACGGATTTGAACGTCGGCCACGACCTTGCGCTCCAGCCAGATCAGCATCGGCACCATCGTCATCACGCCCGCGAAAACGACAATCGCTTTAATGACGCCCAACACGTAGGGGTTTGTCAAAAACTCAATCATTTTTTGTTTAAATCACGCCAAAATTCTTCTGGCATGGTCGCTTCCTTTTATTAAGCAGTCACGACAACCGGCTGCAGTTCTTGAGGTGCCGGAGCATCTTCCAGTTTGGTAATCGTCACCGGCGTGCTCGCCCCATCCGACAAGGCGCTAAAACGCACTCCGTGCAAGCGGCGCGGTATCCACGCCGTGCCCGGAATCACGTCGCGACCGACTTTCACCTTTACGGTGGCAGTGCCACGCGCGGTTTGCAGTTCCACAGTCGCACCGGTGGCAAGCCCCAATCGGCGGGCATCGTTGCGGTGTAGCTTCACGAACGGTTCGGGAACCACGAGGTGCAAGCGCGAAGAGTGAGTGAAGCTTTCGCCGCCATCGTAGTAGAAGCTACCGGCAACCAGATTCAACTGTCCTTCGGCTGCTACAGGCGATGCACCTACCTGCCCGCTCGCCGCCACGAATTGCGCGGACGCCGGAAGCGGCTCGGACAATTCCTTGTTAAGCGCCGTCCACTCGGCAACCGATTTCTGTTGCCAATCTGCGCCTAATAACAAGGCCAGTTTGGTGAAAATCATCCAGTCTGGCGCGCAGGCCGAGAGCGTGTTCCCGGCATTGTCGCGGCGTTCACGCGGACGATAAACCTGCTTCAAGTTCTGCACCCTTCCGGCAAAGTTGGTCGTGGTACCGCCTTGCTCCAGAAAGCTCGCTGCTGGTAGCACGACATCAGCATAGCCAGTGACTTCATTTTCAAACAGCGTCACCGCCACCACGAATGGTGTTCTTTCCAGCGCCGTTTGTGCCAGGGCAAAGTCACGCGCACCGTTGAGCGGATTGGTGGCTGCCAGGAACAACGTTTCAATTTCACCATTAGCAGCCGCCTGGAGAATTTCCTCGCCCGATTTTCCGCCTTCGCCCGGCACCAAACCGGCGCGACGCACGCCAACGGCGTTGGCTTCGGGCTGGAGAACGACGAGATAATCGCGGCGATCTTTGAGAGCCGACAGGTTTTGCAAAGCGCTCAGCACTTCAGGAGAAGCGTTTGTCCCCACCAAAAAGAAGATGCGCTCGGAGTTACTAATAGTCTGAGCCGCAGCGCGCAAATTGGCTTCATCCAAGCCAAAACTTTCTGCGACTTTGCCCGATGAGTATGGTGCCAGCGAATCGAGCCAGGCGCGCGCGCCGTTTTGCTCGAAGAGCTGGCGCAGCATTTCGGTTTTTTCCGGCTCGTCGTGCCAGGACTGATGAACCAACTTCGCCAGGGCATTGACGACGGTTTCCAGCCCGGATGCCGGAATGCGCAGCACCTGCGCAGCCAGCGGGTCGAGCGAAGTCTTGCTGTCGTTAATGGTGATGACCGGCACTTTCTTCTGGAAAGCGGCCTTTTTCAAGCGCAGATCGAGAACCGGCAACTCTTCGTTGGGGTTGGTGCCCACCAGAACGATGGCGTCGGCACTTTCCAACTCCGCATAGATGTCGGCAGGTGCCACACCAGGCGTCACCAGGGTTGGCTGCCATTCGTTATCGATATTGGCCGTGCCCACCACTTCACCAAACAGCTTCGCCAACGCCAGGGCAGCTTCGTTGGTGAGCTTGGGGCCACCCACGGCGGCAATTTTTTCTTTGGAGGTATTCTTGATCTTATCGACGATCAACTGTAGAGCTTCATCCCAAGTCGCCGGTTCGAGGCTTTCGCCGCGCCGCACCAACGGTTGCACCAGACGGGCTTCATGGTCGCAATACTCCAGGCCAAAACGGTCGCGGTCGGAAATCCAGCATTCGTTAATACTTTCATTGGTGCGCGGAATAACGCGGTTGAAAGTTTCGTTGCGCACTCCCACGAAGATGTTAGTGCCGCAACCATCGGCCATAGAGACGGTGGGAACGTTGGTCAACTCCCACACACGGGAACGAAAACGATATTGGCGCGAAGTGAGCGCGCCGACCGGGCAAACATCGGCGGTATTGCCCGAGAATTTGGTATCGAAGGGGGGATCGGAGAGAGTGCCAATCAGGGTTTTGGAGCCACGTTCGAACAGTCCCAGAACGTGATCCTGCGCGATTTCGTCACAAAAACGCGTACAACGGGCGCACTGAATACAACGCTCTTGATCGAGCGTAATCAGCGGCGAAAGTGGAAAATCCTTGGCCAGGTCTTTGCGTTGGTGATAGAGGTCTTGCACGCGCGAGACGCCTTGCCCGTAGCCCATGGCCTGGTCTTGCAACATACACTCGCCGCCCTTGTCGCAAACCGGGCAATCGAGCGGGTGGTTGGCCAGGAAAAACTCCATCACACCGTGCTGCATTTTCTTCACCGCGTCAGTCTCGGTGAAAACCACCATGCCTTCAGCAGCCTGCGTGGTACACAGCGTCTGCGGCTTGGGCATCATGGCGATTTCCGGCGTGCCATCTTCTTTCAAGGCCGGAGTGCGGTCGGGGTTCATTTTCGGCATGCCGACTTCACCCAAACACATACGACACATACCAACCGCCGAGAGCTTGGGGTGGTAGCAAAAACGCGGCACGTCGATGCCGAGTTGAGACGCCGCTTCAATGGCTAACGTGCCTTTGGGAACGGAGACTGCTTGACCGTCTATGGTGAGTGTGACGAGTTCAGACATAGAAAATTTCCGGTATATTCGGCCTCTGGAGACGCTGGGCCGGGCGCTTAACCACAGAGGTTAAGACGCCCTGGCTCAACACCTACAAATTTATTCTTTGTAAAAATCGGCGTTCAGTTGGATGAAGTGATTCCATTCCGACGGCACAGACGACTCTTCGAAGATTGCTTCCACCGGACATTCCGGCTCGCAAGCACCACAGTCGATACACTCGGCCGGGTTAATGAAAAGCTGGGGCGAACTTCCGTTCTCAGCTTCGTGAATGCAATCAACCGGACACACTTCAACGCAAGCCTTATCTTTAACGTCGATGCAGGGTTCAGTAATTACGTAGGGCATTTTTTCCTCCTTTCGATATAGATCAATAGTTATATATTTGCAGCGTTTAATGTCCCGTCGGCTCCAACGGAATGAAAAGCTTCTCATCCGCGGGATTGGTAATACGGCTCTCAAAATCGCTACGGAAATGACGGATACCCGATAATACCGGGGTTGCTGCCGCATCGCCTAACGGGCAAAACGACCGCCCGGCGATGTTGCTGGCCATATCGACCAGCACGTCGGCATCTCCATCCTTACCTTTATCTTGTGTCAAACGTCCTAAAATGCGCACCAACCAGTCGTTGCCTTCACGGCACGGCGTGCATTTGCCACACGATTCATGCTTGTAAAACTGCAATAAACGATGTGTAATGGCAACCAAATCCGTGTCCTCATCGAACACGCACAAAGCCGCCGTTCCTAAAAGACTACCCACCGATGCCAGTCCTTCAAAATCCATCGGTGTATCGAGATGCTCGGGCGTGAGCATGGGCGTGCTGCTGCCGCCAGGAAAGAACCCTTTCAACTCTTTGCCGCCACGAACACCTCCGGCATATTTGTAAATCACGTCGCGGGCGGTGGTGCCCATCGGCAACTCGTAGTTGCCCGGCTTGTTGACGTGGCCCGAAACACTGAAGATTTTCATGCCCGGCGAACGGTCGCTGCCCCACTGGCGAAACGCACTCGGCCCGTTCTTGACAATAAACGGCACATTGGAGAGCGTCTCCACATTGTTGACCGAAGTGGGCTTGGCATATAACCCCGCCACCGCCGGGAACGGCGGTTTGAGGCGTGGTTGACCGCGATCGCCTTCAAGCGAACTCAGCAGTGCGGTTTCTTCGCCGCAGATATACGCACCAGCACCCGTATGCAGGGTAATTTCCAGATCGAAGCCCGATCCCAGAATGTTCTTACCCAGATAACCACGCGCTTTAGCCTCGGCAATCGCGCGGCGCAGGGTGGCAAACGGCTGGAAGAACTCACCCCGCAGATAGATGTAACCGTGGTTACAGCCAATGGCATAGCACGAGATGATGAACCCCTCAATCAGAATGTGAGGGTGTTTATTGATGATATCGCGGTTGGAAAAAGTGCCCGGTTCGCTTTCATCGCCGTTGCAGACCAGATATTTGGGAAACAGCGGCTTGGGCATGAACGACCACTTCATGCCGGTGGGAAAGCCCGCTCCGCCACGCCCACGCAGACCGGCATCCTTGACGGTGTTAAGCACATCGTCGGGTTCCATCTCCGACAACGCCTTGCGCAGCGCGCTATAACCGCCGTGCTGTTCATAGACACCAATTTTCTTGATGTCGGGAACGTCGATATGCTCAAAGATAATTTTCGGTTCGTCTTCGTAGGCCATAGATGCTCCGTTGCTTTACGCCGTGGTTTCTTCCGCTACCGGTTTGGCTACCTTCTGCACCGGCGGTGCCAATTCAATACCGCTGACATCAATTCCCAGTTCCTCATCGGTCAATGTAATGGGATGGGCATTTCCAAAGAACTTTTCAAACTCAGCGCACTGCGGCTTCTCGCCCTTTTTAAGAGCGTCCACAATTTCGTCGATTTTTGCTTCATCGAGGCGGAAATAATAATCCTCGTTGATCTGGGCCATCGGTGCCTCGTGACACGCCGCCATGCACTCGACTTCGACCAGGGTGAATTCACCGTCCGAAGTTGTCTCCCCCACTTCGATACCAAGTTTCTTCTTCAGCAATTCCACCGCTTCACAGGCTCCCCGCAAAACGCACGGACTGGTCGTGCAAACTTGAACCAAAGTCTTGCCGACCGGTTTGCGGTAGAACATCGAATAGAACGACGCCACGCCAAAGACATGCGATTCCGGCAGCTCAAGCACTTCGGCCACTTCGACCATCGCCTCGCGCGGCAACCAACCGCCGTATTCGCGCTGCGCCACATAGAGCGCCGGCACGAGCGCCGATTTCTTATTTGGATAGCCTTGGCAAATCTCTTCGATCCGGGCAATTCCCGCGTCAGTAAGCATGATTACTCCGTAATAGGTGATGGGTGATAGGTTATGGGTGATAGGCGTGTTCCTATGACCTATAACCTATGACCCATTACCTGTCGTTCACCTATCTACTTCACCCAGCACGATGTCGATGGAGCCGATGATGGCAACGGCATCGGCGATGAGACGGCCTTCCAGCATTTTTGGAAGCGACTGCAAGTTCACGAAACTTGGTCCGCGCAAATGGCAGCGATAAGGTTTGTTGCCGCCGTCGCTGGCGATGAAGAAGCCAATTTCACCCTTGGGCGATTCACAGGCCACATACACTTCCTGGTTACGCGGCGGATGGAAGCCTTCGGTCACCAGCTTAAAGTGATGAATCACGGCTTCCATTGAAGTTGCCAGTTCTTCACGCGGCGGCAGCGAAATTTTGCGGTCAGCACAACGCACCGGGCCATCGGGCAGGTTTTTGAGCGCCTGCTTCAAAATGCGCGAACTTTGGCGCATCTCTTCCATCCGGACCTCATAGCGCGCATAGACATCGCTTTCCTGCCTCGTGGGAATATCGAATTCGTAGTTTTCATAACCCGAATACGGCTCAGCCTTCCGCACGTCCCATTGGATACCGGCCGCGCGGGCCACCGGGCCGGAAACGCCCATATCGATGATTTCCTCGCGGGTCAACGCGCCGATACCCTGGGTGCGCTGCTTGAAGATTTCGTTGTTGAGGACATAGTCGTATTCATCGATACCCTTATCGATCACTTGCAAGAACTTCCCGAGTCCTTCGATGAACTCGGGCGGCGCATCGGCCACCACGCCACCCACACGCATATAGCTGGCGGTGAGGCGCGCGCCGCAGATGATATCGAAAAGGTCGAGAATCATCTCGCGCTCGCGGAAACAGTAGAAGTATACGGTCATCGCGCCCAGGTCGAGCGCGTGAGTTCCCAGCCACACCATGTGCGCTGCCAAACGAGAAAGTTCGGCCATGATTACGCGCAGCACCTGCGCGCGTTCGGGGATTTCGGCACCGAGTAGTTTTTCGACCGCCAGGCAATAAACCAGATTATTACCCATGGTGTTGGTGTAGTCGAAGCGATCGGTGACGACGATGGCTTGCTGATACTGCTTGCTTTGCATCGTCTTTTCCATGCCGGTGTGCAAGTAACCAATCACCGGCTCGGCTTTGACAATGGTTTCACCGTCAAGCTCGAGCACCAGGCGCAACACACCGTGAGTGCTCGGGTGCTGCGGCCCCATGTTGATAATCATGCGCTCGCTATCGCCGGGCGCATGGTCATCGCGAGCCAAACGTTCGATAGTGGTGCGGTCGAGCAATTGCGAGGCATGATGCAACGCCTCGTGATTCATTATCGCTTCCACCG
>DAITOV010000255.1:0-7673 GCA_036833945.1 Abditibacteriia bacterium | reverse complement strand
CCTTCGAGTTCCTCCTATGGGGCAACCCGGTAGCCTTTGGCCCCGGTGTAGAGCGTTATCATTACATCTGGACAGAGGCCCAGCCTTATGCCGACCGCATTTTCCTGCCCACCAACACCATCGCGCAAATCATGCTGGGTGGCGGTTCTGTGCGCAACCGCCAGTGGCCCGGCTTTGCCGTGAGCTACGAAAACCTGGGGGGCGATTTCGCCGCGCTGGTGCAAGACCAGGGCGACGATCGCCTCACGGTCGCGATGATGAACTTGCGCCAGCAGCCACGCGAAGGCGCGCTTCTTTTCTGGCAGTTGGAGCCGGGAGAATACGAACTCAAAATCGGCCCCGATGCCAACGACGACGGTGTGATGGACAGTGTGCAAAGCACTCGCACGCAGGAAATCGCACGGATGTCATCAATGCCGGTTTCGCTGCCGCCTCGCCAACAAATGATTTACGAATTCCGTCAACTCAAGCGCGGCCTGCCACTGCATCAACGTCCCGACGTAGCCATTACAACTGACGACATCAAACGCGAAGGCAACAGTCTGCATGTCACGATTCACAATATCGGCGGAGTGGAGGCCAAGAACATCACGGTCGCACTCCAGGACAAGAATGGCAAAGTACTGGCCTCTCAAATCCTGGCTCAACTGGCAGCGCCGCTGGACTTAATTCCCAAAACGGCAACGGTCGTTTTGCCCTACTCCGCACAGGCAACCCACGTTATCCTCGACCCGCAAAATGCCTTGACCGAAATTACCAAATTAAATAACCAAGTTGCGCTCTCACCATGATCCACAGCATCACTCGCGAAATTATCTGGAATGGCCGCCAGGGTGGCACGACGTGGTTCCATCCTCGCGCTACGCGCTTGCCCGACGGCAGCGTGCTTATGACCTGTCAGTCCGTTACCGGCTCGGATGTGTTCGGGCCGGTGCATTGGAGCAAAACCACCGATGGCGGCCAAAATTGGAGCAGGCCACAGCCGATCGCCTCGCTGGCGCGCCGCCGCATAGACGGCGGTTTGCAAGAAGGTGTTTGCGATGTCGTGCCAGAGTATCACGCCCCCACCCAAACCGTGCTGGCGATGGGACACAACGTTTACTACCAAGGCACGTCGCTAACCCGTCCCAATACCGACCGTTTTGCGGTTTACATCGTCGGCGATGGCAACGGGCAATGGTCAGAGCGCAAAAAGCTGGAATGGGACGATCCACGTGCTTCGGCCATGTATACCTGCAACTGCGCCCAGCGCATCACCTTTACTAACGGCGACGTGCTGATTCCACTCTCCTTTGGTCCCGTGGAGCGCCCGGCTCGCGGCGTGACGACGGTCCGTGCCGCTTTCGATGGCAAAAGTTTGCAGATTACCGAAACCGGCAGCGAACTTCGTCTGGATATCAAACGCGGCCTTCTTGAACCCAGCCTCACGCTATTCAATGGCTTATATTACATGACGATTCGCGCCGAAGACGGACGTGGCTATGTCAGCACAAGCCCGGATGGCCTTTCCTGGCGCGTAATGGCCCCGTGGAGCTTCGATAATGGCGAACTGCTGGAATTGTCCTCGACCCAGCAGCGCTGGCTCACACACAGCGACGGGCTGTTTTTAGTCTATACCCGCAAGACCGCCGAGAACCCCGGAGTGGCGCGCTGGAGAGCACCGCTCTTTGTGGCGCAGGTCGATACGGAACGCAACTGCCTGATTCGTAACACGGAACAGGTTGCACTACCGCTCATTGGCGATGGCCACGCTCCCGGCGATGTGGTGGCGCGCATGGGAAATTTCCACATCGTCAACGCCACCCCGCAGGAATCGTGGATTACAGTAGGCGAAGAGATGCCCAACAACGGCTGGCACGGCGATACCCTGCTGGCACGCATCCGATGGACAAAACCGAATACTTTAGTGAATTAACCACCCCGATGAAAATCTACATCATGACCGATATGGAAGGCGTCTCCGGCATCAATCGCCAGGAACAGGTGCTACCCGATTCACCCTATTACGGCCCTGCCCGCCATTTGCTGTGCGCTGATGTCAACGCCGCCATTGCCGGTGCCTTCGAGGGCGGTGCCACCGAAGTGCTGGTCAGCGATGGCCACGGCAGCGGCTTTAATTTCATTCAGGAAGAAATGGACGAGCGCGCCAGTTACGAACGTCCCAACGGCGCACTCGATTACATGCCGGGGCTGGATGAAACCTTCGACGCTGTTTTTTGCGTCGGCTATCACGCTATGGCGGGCACGCAAAACAGTTTCCTCGATCACACCCAATCGTCGGCCAGTTGGTTCAATTATTACCTCAATGGCCGCCGCACCGGAGAACTGGGCCAGGTCGGTGCCCTGGCCGGAAGATATGACATTCCGGTTTTGTTGGTCACCGGCGACCAGGCAGCCTGCGATGAAGCCCGCGAATTCTTCGGTGAAATTGAAGTGGTTTCCGTTAAGCAAGGCATCGGCAGGCAGTATGCACGCTGCATCCATCCGTTAAAAGCCCGCCAGGCCATCCAGGAGGCGTCTCAACGGGCTTTGGCGTTGGTAGGCTGCATTGCGCCCTACCGCGTGGAATTTCCGCTTACGGTTCGTTTGGAATATTATCGCAGCGATATGGCCGACGCCGTAGCCAACCGTCATGGCATACGTCGCCTGGATGCCCGCACTGTAGAACGCACGCTGAACGACGTAAATGGATTACTTGATTTTTAATTATGAAAATTTAATTTTTGTAAAAAACAAAAAGCCAGTCTATCGTTTGATAGACTGGCTTCTTATTTAAATTTGGCGGTCCCGACCGGATTCGAACCGGCGATCTTCTGCGTGACAGGCAGACATGTTGGGCCTCTACACCACGGGACCAAATTTTCAAATTTTGCGAAATAGCTGGGCAAGGAGGGACTCGAACCCCCGGTAGCCACGGTGTAAACGTGGTGCTTTAGCCACTAAGCTACTCGCCCTTGCTTCCAAAATATCTCGTCGGACGCGAGAAGATAATTTACAGTGGTTTAACGTTTGTGTCAAGGGAAATCCCAGAATTTTGCTGAATTTTTAAAGATTTTTTTCTGGGCCTTTCGATAGTATCTCTTGTAGCTGCGGTGCTAACGCCTGGGCCATGCGCAAAAAACCCACATCGGTAGGGTGAGTGCCGTCTACCGCAGCTTCACCATCATCGCCCAGCATTATCGTGCCGTCGATGAAATGCACATCGGCATGCTGGCTTTGGAGTTTGTGAAAAACAGCCTGCATCGCTGCGTTGGCTCTTTGTGTAGGCTCAAACCGCAATGGGCTTGTCCAGGCGTCCTGATAAACGGCATTACTCACGAAAACCACCGGCGTTTGTGGATGCGCCTGACGCAGAATCCCAAAAAACGTTTCGAGCCGTGAAAGCGCAAACTCCTCTTTCAGGCTGGGGGCCGGGCCGATGACAGTGAGTGCCGGATCGAGTTCGGCTAACAAGTGGGCCACCTCTGGCTCGGCGTGGCTGTTGCCGGAAAAACCAAAATTCCACACCGCCCGCTCCAGTTGCCGCCCCAACAGTGCCGTAAGCGACATGCCCGACCGTGAAGCGCAAGCGCCCTGGAGAATGGAAGCGCCGTAGAAACACAGTGGCTTGCCTTCGCGTGGCAATGCGGGCGTGATAGCGGCTTGCGGGTCGGTGCCGAGTTCCAACTGCGTCACACCATTGTAGAGTGGTAGGTAGAGAAAATACTCCCGCATCTGCCGGGGCTGGTTTTCCAGCAGCATGGCATAGTTCTGTCGGGTGGTTTCCGGCCGCGCCGCTCCTGCCCAGCGAATGCGTCCACTCTGAGGGTCGCGGATATAGAGATCGACTCCACTGACACCGGCTGCGGGCATATGAGCCATTGCCAATACCGGCTTGAGCAAGCTCCACCGCACTGCCAGGCTGGCTGCATCGGTGAGAAAGCGCACTACCATGCCGGCGCTGAACCGGCTAAGACGCCACATCTCTTCGCGGAGCAAGCCCTCACTGCGGTTGGGAAAGCGGCTGTAAGGCTCCGATTCGTCTGGCCAGCCAAATCCTTCCACCGTCAGGGTGTTAGCATCAACCCAACTTAATCCATCCGGGCCAATAACACCCCGGTTCGTCTGAAAATTGCTGTCGATATCCTGAATCGAAGGAGAAGAAGTGGGTGAAGTGGGCATATTCTTTCTATAGCAAAAAATACTTGACTCCACCCATATGGTTTTTAATCTTCAATAAATTCCTGCAATGCCTTGAGCCGCTGATCCCAACGTTTCTCCAGTTCAGCGATGAAAGCCTTGGCTTCGTCGATAGCCTCCGGGGCGAGAGTCACTTCGACCTCTCGCCCCCTGGGCCTGAGCAAGACCAGCCGAGCATCGGCCAACACCTGAAGATGCTTTCTCGCGCCCTGGCGGGTTAAGCCCAGGCCATGAGAAAGGCTGCCCACCGTTTGAGACGAGTGGGCCGACAGCCTTTTGATCATCTCCAGGCGAATGGGGTCTCCCAACGCCTTGAATGTCACTGCTAAGGTCATGACTGTGAGGCGAACTTCTTCTCCAATCGGTCCATCATGTAATCCCAGCCACCGGTGTTGTCTTTCAATTGCTCGGCCATGGTTTCTGGCGGCAGCGAGGCGAATCCGCTTTCGGTCATAGTGACGGTCGTCTGGCCGTTCGCTTCGCTCAAACGAAACTCTACCAGAGTATTAGGCACAGCCAATACATCGCCAACGGCATGGGCACTGCCCGGCACCCAGCGAAAAGCGAAATATTCGTGCGGCTGGGCGGCTGCGATATAGACCTGGCTTTTTCCATAACCAGCGAATTCGAAAATGGGGCGCTCGCCCACCTCAAAACTTCCTTCCACCGCATCGGGAAACCAACTGACAATTTGTTTGGGATCGGCAATCGCGGCATAGACGCGTTCCTTGGTTGCCTTCACCGTAACTTCACGCTTAATCACATCTTGCATGTCTGCTCCTGAATACTTTTTTCGATGACAAGCTTGCTCATCTATAAAGTTAGCAGAATGCAAATAAATATGCAACTTTTTAGTTGCGTATTTATTTGCCGAAGAACCACGCGCGTGAGCGAGTGGACTGTGGAACATTTTGCTACGAGGGATTGGTGCCGGAAAAAGCAAAAAGATTGAGACAGTCCACTCGCTCACGCGCGTGGTTCTTCAGGCCCTACTCTGCTTCGCGGTTAGCCGCATCATGCTGATGGGCCAATGAGCGAGCCATGTAATCGTCGAGCAATTCGATGCCGAATTCGGCCACCATTTCATCGATGCTCACGGTTTCGCTCTCGCTGGTGATGAGCACGCTTCCCAGTAAGCCCGGATCGAAGATCGTCACTTCAGGGCCGTATTTTTTCTTGAGCGCCACAAACTTGTCACCGTTGAAATCGATGTGCGCCACCACGCAATCGAGGTTAAGCGTCGTGGTAATCGGCTGGTAGTAGTTGGTGCTGGTGGCAATGCGATGCCCCACCGGTGAATAAAACTCGTTGGGCAAGGTATCGACGCCGGTGCTGCCCACGAAGTGCGCGCGGCACGAATAGGCCCAGTAGCTCTCCATCAGGCCGCCGTGATACATGGAGGGAAATACCAGCAAATCGGGGCCTAATGCCTTATATTTCAAGCGCAGTTCATCGAAGTTCAAATCGAAGCAAATCACAAAGCCCACGGTGCCGAAATCGCATTCGATAATCGGCGTTTGCGCCCCACAGAGAATGCCGGTGTTCACTTCCGTCACCACGGTGTGATTCTTGTTGTACTGCCCCACCAACTCGCCATTACGGTCGATCATCAGCGCGGCGTTGCGATAGCTGCCGTCGCTCGCTTCGCGCGCCGTGCCATAGGTCACATAGCAGTTGTTGGTGCGCGCGATGCTCCGCATCTCTTCCAGAAAAACATCGCCCAGCGCCCTGCGATAGGCCGGCAGCAGTTCACGCGGTGTGGAGAAATAGCGATCTGCCATCTCCGGCAACACAATCAGATCGGGCCGGTCGGGCAAGACCTGGGCAATCTGCCCCTGCCAGAATGCGACCATCTGTTCCACTAATAGATCGCCGGAAACTTTTTCCTCACGCGGAAACAGCGGTGGCTGTTTTCCGACCGAACTCACTTTCACTCGACGTGCCATTTTGATTTTCCTTCGTTCCGCTAACCGTGCTTTTCACAGCCGGCCAGGGAACGTTTTCTCCCTGTATATTTGGGTTGGAAACAAATCGCTTCCAACTTTAAAGACAGTGAGCGTCGCTTGGAACGGCGCTTCACTGATACCTTATCACTTCAAATTCTGCATGCCAACGAAAAAAACTACGATAAACCGGCCATCTCCCCGTAGTCTTTGAAAACTTTCAAATAGGGGTCGCGCCTGATCTGGTGCTGGAAATATTTATCGAAACCGGCCTGGTCGCCGTTCTTGCCCAAGTGATACACCGCACCCAACACGGCGCGCATGACCTGCCGCACCGATTCATGGTTTTGCTCGCGCACGAATTCCAGGTCGCCTAACTGCCGGGAAAGCACTTCCAGGTGCCCCAACGTGTTTTGCCGCGCTTCACTCGCCGAACCTGCCAGGCGGCACTCGTCGTCCAGATAAGTCGGAGTGAGCTTCAACGCGACAACGCCATCCACATCGAAAGTGGCATGGGCAATCAGCCCTTCGCGCGTGGCGCGCACCTCCCGATGATAGGGCATGTCGAAAAGGAAGTTGCCCAGGCTATACAAAATCAGGCAATTTTCCACGGTTTCCATGCCCTGCAAAACATGGGGATGATGCCCGTAAATCAGGTTTGCACCGCACTTGGCCAACCGGCGGCACAACTGCATGAAGTCGAGCCTTGGATAAGACTGGAATTCATAGCCTTCGTGCAAGCTCACGATGGTGACATCGACTTGCCCGCGCAACTCTTCCAATTCCTCCTCAATACGCTGCAAGCGCAGCGGCGCCACACCCGCCGAGGTGGGAGTTGCGGCATCCAGTTCGGGCTGGGAATAACCGATAAACCCAAACCGAATACCGTTCTTCTCGATGATTAACGGCGTGGTTGCCCCGGCGAGGTTTTCGCCCGCACCAAAATGGGCCATACCGTTACGCCGGAGGATTTCAAACGTATCTTTCAAACCGGCTTCGCCACAATCCATGGTGTGGTTATTGGCCATATTGAAGACGTTAAAACCCAACTCGAAGACATAGCGTGCCAATTCCGGTTGGCTGGTGAAAGCTCCTCGAATCGGGTCGAGGCTGGCCGGGGAAAGCGGCGTTTCCAGATTCCCCACCACCAAATCCGCCGCCAGCAATGCATCGATACCGGAAAAGGTTTTACTGCCTTCTGCGGCCAGCCGGTCGGCCACACCGCGCACCAGGCTAATGTCTCCGACGAAACTTGCCGTGGCGGTACCGGCTTCGGTTTGCCGCAGCACCTGCTCGCCGGAGGTAAACACTTGTGTCAACGACTGAAGTTTTTCCATTATGCTCCACCTTCAACTTCCGGCAATGCATACAGATTGACATCGTCGATGTAGGTTTTCTGATAGGTCCTGAAATTCCCCAATGGCACCACGGTCAGGGCGCGCACCGCCAGCGTCACACGCAGTTTGGCGTTCTTTTGCGTAATCTCCGGCACGACGATCGGCATGCGCCAGGTCGACCAGCCACCGGGTCGCAGGGTGGGTTTCTTACCCG
>DAITOV010000254.1:0-7683 GCA_036833945.1 Abditibacteriia bacterium | reverse complement strand
TGGATGGATTTCATTTACCCCTATGTTAAAAGCGTGCAGATTTATGTCTGCCCTTCCCACAAGCAAGACCCGAGCTGGCCCAGCTACGGTTACAACCGTCTCATCAGCAACCGTGCCACCGGCGGTCTCTCGCAAAGCGTGATTCAAAGGTCTGCGGAAATTGTGATGACGTTGGATTACCACACTCCCTACGGCATCTATGCCACCGCCACGGAATACTGCAGCACAGCCGCTCCCAACGGATTCCTGAATCCTTCAACCACCAACTATAACTATGGCAATCCCCATCTCGATGGTGCCGTCTACAATTTTGCCGACGGCCACGCCAAATGGTTCACGCGCGGTTCAGCCTCCATCTGCCGCGTCAGTATCTCGGAAGCCTCACAACCGTCCTGGAACCCGGCACTTCCTTGATTCATAATAACAGTAGATAGTAGCCAGCAAACCGGGAAACAACCGGGAGTATGGTAAGTCTGAAGTCAGAATGATGAATGCAGAAGTAGGCAACCGGGCTTTGATGGAAGCTGCCAGCCTCAACGCCCGCCATCCTCGCGAACGCGGGGTTCCAGTACACAGCTTTCTGTTTAGGGCCATACCACAGCGTTTATCCCAAACTTCACTTCTGCATTCATCATTCTGCCTTCTGACTTGCCTTTCGTCTCTTCAATAACCATGCAACGATTCTTACTGGTTGTCTGCACCCTGCTCTCTGCCTTCGCAACTATAGCTCATGCCCAAATGCCGCTCACCCTGGCCCAGAACGGCCAGAGCCGCGCCGTCATCGCTTTGGCCCAGGACGCCATCCCGGCAGAGCGCACCGCCGCCGCGCAACTGCAAAAGTATTTGCAACAAATGACCGGTGCAACTTTTGCAATTCAACCCGAACAAGAGGTCGCCGATAACGCGCCGCAAATTCTCGTCGGGCAAGCCGCCCGCTCGAAAGCCCTCCTGCCCAATGCGAACTGGAGCAATCCCGGCAAGGACGGCATCATTATCCACACCACCGGCAATAAGCTGATACTGGCGGGAGAGCGCCCGCGCGGCACGCTGTATGCCGTGTTTCAATTCCTGGAAGATAACGGCAGCCGCTTCTGGTGGCCGGGAGCTTATGACATTCCGCGGAAAAGCACGCTGACGGTCACCCCGCAAAACGTGCATTACGTGCCGCCTTTTTCCTATCGCCAACACAGTTCGGTCGTTGGTCACAGCGATGAAGAATTTGCCACCATGCTGCGCCTCAACGGCAATCGTCAGCCGCAAAGCCAAGCCTGGGGCAGCCACTATGAAATTCTTGGCTGGGTACACACCTTCAGCAAACTGCTGCCGGTGGAGAAGCATTTCGCCGGGCATCCCGAATGGTATAGCGACCCCACTAACAATTACAAACCCGCCACCGCCCAGTCGAAACAGCCTTCGCCCCAGGGCACCGACCTGTGCCTGGGCAACCCGCAAGTGCTGCAAGCCGTCACCGAGCAGGCGCTGAGCTGGATTGAGAAAAACCCCGAAGCGGGCTATATTTCCATTTCGCAAAACGATAACAGCGGTGGCTACTGCCGCGACGATTATGCCGTTAAGCTCATCGAGGAAGAAGGCTCACCCTCGGCACCGCTGCTGCAATTCGTCAATCAGGTCGCGGCCAAAATCCACGAGAAGTATCCCCACTTCCTGGTGGAAACCCTGGCCTATCACTATAGTGAGAAGCCGCCGAAAACCATCCGTCCCGCCAAGAACGTGCTGGTGCGCCTGGCACCGATCAGCATGGACTACGGCCATCCCCTCGATAGCGAAAAGAACGCCACGGCCCGCAACAACCTGCTGGCCTGGGAGAAGGTCTCCACCCAGCTTTTCGTGTGGAATTACGTCACCAACTTCGTCAATACCCTGCTACCCCACCCCAATTTCGACAGCCTCGACAAAGACCTGCGCTTTTATGCCGCCCATAAAGTCACCGGCATTTACCAGCAGGCCAATTCCTATACCAACGACGTGGGCGACTTCGTGCCGCTGCGCACCTACCTCATCAGCCGCCTGCTCTGGAATCCGCAATTGGATAAAGAGAAAATCATCGACGAGTTTCTCTCCGGCTATTACGGCAAGGCGGCTCCCCATCTCAAGCAGTATCTGCAACTCATCGACCGTTCGTTCCCCCGCGAGCAGACCAAGCTCAACACTCTCAACAGCGATTATTCATTCCTGACCCTCGACGTCATGAACCAGGCCACCCGCCACTTCGACCAGGCGGCAGCCGCCGTGCAAAACGATAAAACACGGGCAGAGCGCGTGGCGCGCGAGCGTTTCTCACTCGACCTGGCCTGGCTGATGTATTACCGTTTGCTGCGCAACACCGCCGGAGATGGCGAGTTTTTAGGACCAAAAGATCCCCAACAAGCCTTTGCCAACTGGCAGGCCGATGCCGAGCGTTTCGGTGTAAAAAACTACGGCGAACGCCGCCCCTTGCCGAACCTGCTGTCCCAGATCAACGCTGCCATTGTTCCTCCCGCTCCGCTACCCGACTTCGCACGCGGGCTTGCCAAAACCGATGTCTTCGATATCATCGCCCCCCAATTCGAACTCTCGCAAAAATGGGGGCAGGTGTTGGCCGATGAAGCCTCTACCAGCGGCCAGGCCGCGCGAGTGAGCGGCGAAACCGATGCCTGGGCCATTAAAGCCTGGATAGGCCGCCTCATCAGCAACAGCCACCTCGGCGACCACAAATGGCGCGTCGTCGCCCTGGCGCGGGTGGAACCCAAACCCGGCGCGCCGCTGGAAGGCACCGGCATTCAGGGCGGCATTTACGATGTAACCAACCGCAAATATGTCAGCGCGATAAAAATTCCGCTCAAAGACATCGCCGATGGAAAATACCGTCAAATCGAACTCGGCACCGCCCCGTTGAACGGCGGCATGTATATCTGGGTGGCACCACTCAGCAATAGCAGCGTCAACGCGATTTACGTCGATCGCATTTTGTTGCTCAAGGAATGATTGCCGAACTCCTCACTCTCTGGTGTTCATAGCACGCAAAGCCTTCGGCTACGCCAACTTCGTCGCAAGTTTTCGCAATGAACGACAGGGACATAGAGTAGCTGCACCGCCTGCGCTATGTAGTGCCCTCACAATTACGTCATCCTCGCGAACGCGGGGAACAAATGAAGTCAGAAGTAGGAATGATGAATGCAGAAGTAAGGCAACCCAGGCGTTGATGCGGACCGCAAGCCTCACAGCCCGTCATCCTCGCGAACGCGGGGATCCAGTACACGGCTTTTTGATTAGGACGAAAGAACGCGCTTATCCACGACCTACACTATTGTGAACAAGCATAAACCAATAAAAACGACATGAGCAGAAGCACCAAAAAGCTGGCGTCCCCCTGTCAGGCTGTGTACTGGATCCCCGCGTTCGCGAGGATGACGGGCTACTACGCATCACTCCGGTGGGGGTTTCCTACCTTCAACGAATCCCCGCAAACGCCGCACGCACCAATGCCCGTTCGTCACCCAACCACTCATCGACCGATGCCGGGTTTTGCACACCCAGCGCCGCAGCCGCTTTACTCACCGCAAAATCCAACCGCCAGCGGTGCTCCTCGCGGGTATCGACTCCTAATGGTTCTTGCACCAGCCACGGCTCATCTTCGCCGCGCAACTGCCGGGTGAGCGAACGTGAAGGCCGCACATAACTTTCGGGCACGGCATCGCCCAGCAGAGCATTGAGAATGGCGACAGCTTGTTCGCGCTCTGCTGCATCGAGACGGTCGGCAATACGCGCCACCGTCAGGGCAATGGAGGTGCGCAGGTTGAGGATATTACTGGGACGCTGTGCAACTTTAAGCAGCGTAGGCAGGCAAGTGCCATCACCGCAACGGCGCAAGAGAACAATAGCCAGGAACCAGTTCGGAATATCGATCAACTGGCCGAACGGCCCACGCGCGCTGGGCGGCGGCTCCACGCCTTCTTCGTTGTTTTCGATGGCCGCAATCAGGCGGCACGCAGCGCGTTTATCGCCATTCATCGCCAGTGCCACGGCCGCCAGCCAGGAAACGCGGCTATCGGCAGAGTCCAGCTTCTCCAGCAGGGCGGTTTCATATTCTTTGGGCTGGCTATAAAACTTCCATAAATAAGCCCCGGGAATGCCTTCCTCCAACAACTCCAACGGATGACAGCATGGCGAAGATTCCAATTCCACCAGTGCGCCGCTGGCACGCAGTTTTTCCTGTAACTGCGCAACCGGCACGTCCATCGCTTCCTGCTGCGATTTCACGGCCAGTGCAGCCGCATAACCAGCAGCTTCACCCAACCGCTGCACGTCGCGCTGCATACGCGCGGCATAGGCCGCCCCCGTTGTCATGCCCGCCGCGCGGCAGGCCAACCACAAGTTTTTAAAGCCTTGTGGCACCATCACACCGTAGGGCATGTCGGCAGCGATGACATCGCGAAACACCTTGCAGCCCCATAGCCAGAACATATTTTCATCGTCCTCGAATTCGTAGTCGATGCTATGAGTATCGAGCGGCGAACGGGTGATACCGATCGAAGTGGAATCCTGGTTGAACTCGGCTAAATCGCCCAGCGTCAGCCGCTTTTCGGTCTGGAAGTGGCGCGACTGGCGCAGCCCCAGAATCGGGGCCAGCAAAATGGGATGATACTGGTGAGAAAAATCGATCGAGGCATACTGCGCGATGGCCGTCAGCCGGGCACGGGTCAGGTCCTGCGGGTCGGTCGGGTCGCACCAGCCGGCGTCGAAATTGGCGCTGCGCACGACCAGGGTTTCACGCGCTGTATCGGCCATCAAGCTCGGCTGCGAATAGCTGAGCGGGAAGCCGTCTTCACCGCGCCCGAAATCGAAGCCCGCCCCGGCCAGTGCCGCCACGTCGCCATCGCCGGTGGCATCGATCACAGCCTGGGTATCAACCTCAATCAGTTCCGAAGGCGTGACCAGCTTCACGATGTTGATACGCCCGTCTTGTGTTTCGACAGCATAAACCAGTGCCTCGGTCAGGAACCGCTGCGACGGCACAGTTTGGGCAAAGGCGATTTTTTTGTTTTCGTGCGAGTTAGCCGGTTGGCCCGGGTTAATGGCTTTGCCGGTTTGCATCGCATTGTCGTCATAGCTTTCAAACAGCCCGCCCTTCTGGCCATGAAAATAGCCGTTGATCAAACCGCCGCTGCCCACGCCACCGGCAAAGGTCGCGGTATCGGCGCACAGCACATCCACGCCTTCGCCATGCGCTGCCATCGCGGCGAGAGCACCACCCGTCCCGGCTCCAGCCACAAACACCTCGCAGCTCTCGCTACGCACCGGCCAGGCGCACACTTCTTCCGCCGCTGTCGGTTGCTCGTCAATGTTCCAGGCAGCGGCACGTTCGGCAGCCCCAACTCCTAATTGAAACCGCTCTGCTAAGCTTCCGAGAGGTGAATTATCCGAGGCCGGGCTGGCGGCAAAGAGGTTACCGCGATGCGACAGCACATCGCCTTCACGCTCGCCATAAACCGGCAGCGGCAGCACGCCAAACGCTACCACACGCGTTTCCTGCCAGGCTGCGTCCAGTTCACTACGCATTTCGCTGACTTTGTTTTGCAGCGACGGTAAATCCAGCGGGGTTTGTGAGCGCAATACGAACGCCTTTTCGGTATTCCAGCGCCGCTGCTCGAAGGGGAGGTCGCTTGCGGGGAATTCGCCGCTCTGGTGGAAAAACAGTGCGCGCTGCTCGTAGCTCTGCGGCTCGCGCAATGCTTCGCTCAGTTGTGGGAAGACCAGGCGAAATAGCGAGGCTTCTTCGGAGGCATCGATCCAACACTTGGCGCGCACCGTGTGGAGTCCGCTCTTGGTAGCAACCGTGACGGCTTGTATCTGGCCGCCCTGCACCACCGCTTCCACCGGCCAGGCATTGAGCAGAGTGTGAACGCTCTCGCGCTGCGCCCGCAAACGCTGGGCGGCAACGACTTCGGCCCCGGCGCTATCGATGATGCCGTCTTCAATCAGGTTGTGAGCCTGCAGTTCTTCCAGGAAACCCTGCCAGAGCGGGTCGGAACTTTCCCCGGCATGGGAGGCGAAGCTGCGGCCACTTTCCCAGGCTACATCCAGGCGGCGGTCGAAGAGCAGCACTTTTTTACCCTGCTCTCCTAAAGCCCAGGCGGCGGCCAAACCGGCATAGCCTGCGCCATAGACTGCGACATCGTATTGCTGCTCGAAGATATTTAGATAGCTCATAATTTTAATGAAGAACCGCGCGCGTGAGCGAGCGGACTGATTCAGCTTATTAGTCTCCTGGATAAGCAAAAAACCCAGGCCCACCCACTTGCTTACGCGCGTGGTTCTTCGTGGCTGGCCAGGCTTGTGAGGCTGACACAATCCACTTGCTAACGCGCGTGGTTCTTCATAGGTTACCCCTCTCGCGATGTTGATTTTCATGGAATGAGCCGCTGATAATATCGACAAATCTGCTATATTCAACAGATTATGAGCGAAAATTGGCTGGAGCTTCCCGAGTTGCTGGGGCAAATCGAGATGATGAGCGGTTTGCAGCTTTGCCTCAAGGCGTTGCGCGCACCGGTGCGGTTGCAGGTGACGCTGGAAGACATTCCTGGCCGCCATCGGAACCACACTACGGCGTTTTGCCGGGCGGTAAAAGTTACTCGCAACCTCGCCTGCACGGAATGCGACCTGCGCACCGTACCTCAACTGGCCTTGCAAAAGCGGCGGCCTTTTGTGAATCGCTGCCACGCCAGGGCCAGTGAGGTGATTATCCCGCTCATCGTGCGCGACCAGCTCACCGGACTCGGCTATCTGGGCCAGTTCCGCGAGAGCGATGACCAGCCGCTTTCCCTGCCGCTTTACAGCCCGGAGCAGGTGCAGCAAGTGCTGGCGCTGGCGGTGCTCTTGCAGCGGTTCTACCTCTACGAACTCGAACGCAAAGCGAGCGATGCTCCCGAAGGCCACCAACGCACCGCGCACATCATGCGCTTTTTGCGGCGCGAACTCTCCAAAGACCCAAGCCTGAACGACCTGGCCCGGGAACTGGGCATTTCGCTCTCGCGCACCGGGCATCTGGTAAAAGAGCTAACGGGGCAAACCTTCGTCGAACTCAAAACCAACCTCAAAATGGAAGTCGCCAAAGAGCTGCTGCTGGGAACGGTGATGACGGTGGAAAACATCGCCCACAGCACGGGCTTCCACGATGCCGGGTATTTCTACCGTGCCTTCCGCAAACACACCGGCAAATCGCCCCGCCAATGGCGTCTGGAACATGATCATGCTCGGCTAAGCGCTTGAAACGGCTGGAGATGGGAGGGAGGAGGTGGGAGATGGGGGCAACCAGGCAATGGCTCCGTTGATGCGTCAAAAGTTTTCTGGGAGCATTGGGCATTGGACTGTGAAGGATGAGAGTCGTTAGTCAGCGTTGCGTCGCGGGCGCGGGTACGCGCTACGCTGTACTCTTTTCTACTCTTATCTTCTCTCTTCTCCTCTTCTCTTCTCTGTACGCGGATGTCAGCGTTATGTCCGGCGGACGGATCCAAAGCACTAAAAAAAGCATCGGCTTCCTGGTCTAAATTTGAAGCTGAAGGCTGCGCTTCGGGAGGAGTTTCTATGTCCTGCGGACATCTGGGAGATGTCCGGGGTAAGTCCGGTTTTTTACCGGGGACGTCCTGCGGCGGTTGCTGGTGAGAAGATGTTTTCTCCGCT
>DAITOV010000253.1:0-7707 GCA_036833945.1 Abditibacteriia bacterium | reverse complement strand
ATCCATATTGTGGACAGTTCGGCTTATGCGGGGTGGATCGTGGAATGTGACAATGTGCGCGTGCAAGACGTCACCGTGCAGCACCATTTCCACGGCCCTAACACCGATGGCTTTCATTTTAGTTCCTGCCATAAGGTTTTCGTCTCAGGCTGCTTATTCCACGCCGGGGACGACTGCATCGCCGTGGACGGCAACGGTCCGGCCGGTTCAAGCGATGTCGTGATTACGAATTGCGTTTTTGAAACCCTCACCAACGCGGTGCGCCTGTATACCAATCTCGATCCCGTCGCCGACTATGACGCGGAAATCCCCTGGGGCACGGTGCAAAACGTGAGCATCAGCAACTGCACGGTGCGGAACAGTGCCGGGGTCATCAATATCGTGGCCAACAATGGCTGCATCTCCCGCGTGCAGGTGAGTGGCCTCACCGTCGCGCAGGAATTGCCCGGCACCGTGCTTTTCCTGCTCACCCAAAATGGCTTTATTAACGATGTCGATTTCTCTCATATCCTCGCCACAGGCAATGGTGCCGGGGCTTTTATGGGCGACAGGCCGGGCAGCATCGACAGGCTTTCGCTAAGCCACTGTTCTTTTGGCATTCATCCCCGGCAAAAGCAGTGGGCTTTGGGCCTTCCAGAAGAGATTGGAATGTATACGATCTACCATCAAGCCCCCTGGACGCTGCATTTTCGCCACACGCACGGGCTGCGGTTGCAGCATATCGACATGCAGTGGAACGGGCAAGATAGCGAAATCAGCCAACCGCCACTTTTGGTTTGCCAACACACGCGCCGGGCGAAAGAGCTGTTCTCGGTTGCCGATTCAATGTCCGGAGAATATCGGAACGGTAGTTCTCACCTCAAAGCCGAGGTATTGGTATGAAACGAGATTGGAAACTGTGGGGAATGGGATGCGCAGTAACTTTGTTCTCCACCTGTATTGCGCAAGGCGATGAATTCAATCCCTCACTCCAGCAACGCCGGATGCAGGTTTGGAGCGCCGTACAAAAAGGCACTGCCGGTTTGCCTGCACTAACAGCGGCCCTGCAAGACTCTAATCCATTGGTGCGACGCGCCGCCGTCAACGCGCTGGAACAAATCGGGCCACCCGCAGCGCCACTGTTAAACACAGTAGCCAAGAACGATAGAGACGCCTTGACGCGTCGCGCGGCTTTACGCCTTTGGGTTGGGCTTGAAAAGAAAGAACCACTCCCACTTCTGGAAGAGGCAATGACCGATCCCAGTGAAATGGTTCGCTCAGGTGCAGTGGAGTTATTGGTAGGCATGCGTCCTTATACACCGACCGTAACAGCACTACTTGCCAAAGCGCAAAGCGATAAATCTGCCGCCGTCAGCCGCATTGCCTCCAAGGCTCTGTGGCCGTTCCAGCAAGACGGCGTTTCACTCCGCGAGCTACCGCGCTTCAAGGATTTGCAACTGACGACGCTGCAAACTATTCCACTACCCGAAAAAGCTTGGCGCTTTCAGACCGACGCCGCCCAGACCGGCCATCGCACTCAATGGTTCAGTGCTGATTTCAACGATAGCGCCTGGACGCTCATCAATATCGGCCAGACATGGGAAAAACAAACCAGCACCGAATATGACGGCGTGGCATGGTATCGCCATAGCTTCACCCTACCGGCAAAACCGGAGCAAGACGGCACTGACCTGGTGTTCGAGGCGGTGGATGAAAGCGCCTGGATCTGGGTCAATGGCCACTATATCGGCCAACACGATGTCGGCCCTGACGGATGGGACCTGCGTTTCGCGATGGATGTGACCGAAGCTTTAAAATGGGGACAGCCTAATCAGATTACAATCCGGGTGCTCGACCGTGCCCAGGGCGGCGGAATCTGGAAACCGGTTTATCTCGAAGTATTGAAACGCTAATTTCAAATAACTCATGAAATATCTGCCGACACTCATTACTACCCTTCCCCTGGCTGCCTGCTTTGCTTCTCCTCTTTCCGCCGCGCCACAAACCCCGATAGCCGTTGAAAGAAATCGTGCGATAGGCAAAGTGCAACTCGAAAATATCGGTTGGCGCACGGCCTATCTTCGCCTCGAAGACAACGCAGGGTACCAACTTCGAGTAACTAACAACACCCCGCAACCTCTCGACAAAGTATCCGTTCACCTCCAAACCGCCAAGCTATTAGAGCGACGCATCAACTTGCCCCTGCTCCAACCCGGCGAAAGCACTACGATTACCGCACCTGTCGAAACAACATTGCGACCAGATCGCTATGAAGTCGAAGTGACCGTACAAAACGCCGTCCGGCAAGCCGTCAGCGCAACATTAACTTTGCCGCTTACTATCGTGGCACGGCCCAATCCACAACGCATGCCGGTTATCCTACGCGATTACGGTGAACTCCCGGAAGTTAAGGATATCGGTTTCACCCACATGGCCGTCTCACTGGTCGATTACCCTCCTATCTGGGAAAAAGGTGCCGGTGCCAACACAGATTCAGCCAAAACAACAACAGCGCGACGGCAAGCGCTCGACCAAATGCTGGCGATGCAACTCAGCGGCATAGCCCCCCTGGCACCGGGGCGCTATGCTTCCCGCACCTATCCCGAATGGAATCGTGTCGATCGCTCGGGGAAACCGATTGACAATGTCGACGGATTATTCCCTCGCATCCAACAGTTCGGCAACGATGTCGGCGTTGCCGTTGCGCGCAGCTTCAACGACTCGCCAGCCTGGGCAGGCAGTAGCATCAACTCCGAACACCGCGACGGCACTGCGCCCAGCTTTCACCCAATCGATAAAGAAACCTATCGCCAAGCCACGGGGCAGGATATTCCCCTACAAGTCGTTACAGCACGTGGTGTTTCCTATCAATCTCTGCCCGGCTTCCCGGCCAACTGCGTCGTTGCCGATGATCATCCCATCCTGAACTATTACCGTTGGTACTGGAAAAATGGCGACGGTTGGAATCTCTTGAATTCGCAAGTCAACCAGGGCATGAAATCCGCCGGACGCCCCGGCCTCTGCTCCATGTACGACCCAGCCGTACGCGCGCCCAGTTTGTGGGGCAGCGGCGGAAATGTCGATTACCTCAACCAGTGGACTTATACCTACCCCGATCCACTGCGAATCGCCCTGGCAGGTGATGAACTGCTGGCCATGACCGCAGGACAGCCCGGCCAGAAAGTGATGAACATGACCCAACTCATCTGGTATCGTTCGCGCACCACTCAAACCCCGGCGATCGGAAGAGAAAGCGAATGGGAAAAAGTCCTGCCTAAGGCACAATTCATCTCGATTTCTCCCGACCATCTCAGTGAAGCCTTATGGCTCAAGCTGGCCCGTCCGGTGCAGGCGATTGCATATCACGGATGGGGCTCGGCAGGTGAAGCGATCGGCTATCGCCACGGCGGTTATTTCACCACCAATCCCGAGACACGCAAACGCTTGAAGTCTTTATTGAAAGATATTGTCGAACCGCTGGGACCCACCCTGCGCCAGGTGCCGGATGCCCCCGCCGATGTCGCGTTTCTGGAAAGCTTCACTTCGCAAATGCTAGCCGGACGCGGCTCCTACGGCTGGAGTAATTGGAGCGCCGATTCCTACTATATCGCCTGTTACGCCGGTTTGCAGCCACAAGTGATCTATGAAGAAACCATCCGCCAAAAAGGCTTGGATGCTTATAAGGTTCTCTTCCTCACCGATTGCGACGTGCTTACCGCCAGCGTGGTTGAAGCGATTAAAAAGTTTCAGCAACGTGGCGGCCTTGTCATCGGCGACGAGCGCCTGACACCCGCCATTCAGCCTGATATTCATCTCGCATCCCTCGCACGCGGTAAAAACAACGAGGCCAAACCACAGTTAATGAAAAAGGCACAAGAGTTACGTGCCGAACTCGACCCGGTTTACGAGCGTACCGTCCAAAGCTCAAATCCCGATGTCATCCTGCGCACGCGCCGCGCCGGTGATGCGGATTATATCTTCACCATCAACGACAACCGCACTTTCGGCGATTATGTCGGGCAATACGGCCTGGTGATGGAAAAGGGTGTCCCTGCCCAGAGTACGCTAACGCTCAACCGTAAAGAGGGCTTCGTCTATGATCTGGTCAACCGGCGGCAAGTCGCCACTCAACGCTTGGGAAATCAACTACAATTCAATGCCGGTTTAGGCGCGGGCGAAGGTAACGTCTTTCTGGTGACTCCCCGCCCTGTCGGAGTCTTGCAGGTAGAAGCAAACAAAGTGGTGGCACGCGGCCATAATATCTCTGTTGCCATGCAATTGAACAATGGCAATGGCCAACCGCTTCAAGCCGTCGTTCCACTACAAGTTGAAATTCGGGACCCACAAGGCCGCCTTGCCGAACAGAGTAGCTACTATGGCGCGCTTAATGGCCGGCATGTTCTACACCTCACCATCGCACCTAATGATGAAATAGGAATCTGGCAAATTGAAGTGACCGAAGGCTTGCGCGGGCAAAAAGTCTTACAAAAGTTTGAGGTAAAGTAGCTCCTTTAAAATTAATGAACGAAGTCCGCCAAAACCGCGGCATCTGCTGCTGTATAATGGGGGTAGCTGACAAAAACCATTCCTCAGCGCCAGAGTTCATTATGAAATCTTCAAAACGCCTTACAAAGTTTGTTCTTTTCCTGGGTGTGCTGGCAGTTGCCGCATTTTTTGGCTATCGCTACTGGACCCGCACACCACAGTATTCCTTATTGCAAATCCAGCAGGCAGCTTCGTCGCGTAATGTCGAACAGTTTGAAAAGTATGTCGATATCGACAGCACCGTGCACGGCTTCGTGGATGACCTGGTCGAGGCTTCACTGACTGCGCATAATGCCCTGAACCCCCAAAGCAGCTTGAACCCTCTCGACGCCGTGAGCAAACAGCTCGCCAAGGGAGTCGCCTCCGCCATTAAACCGGCACTGGCAGTAGCCGCCAAGCAATCGCTGCGCCATTACATTCTCAACGGAAAAGTCGAGGACGAAAACCCGTCGTCCACGGCAGGTTCGCCCTCTTTCGATCTCGGAAAAACCGTTCGCGAACGAAGCGCCAAATTCGATGGCATTGAATACGTCAGAACACAAAACGATGTCTCGCATGTCGGTTTGCGCATGTTAGGCAAACAGCCGGATGCCAAGCCCTTTATCGTCGAACTGGAAATGCGCTGGATGGACGGCTACTGGCAGGTCAAAAAATGGAGCAATGCCACCGCTCTCATCGGGCAATTCGGATTGGACAGTTTGAAACTTACACCAAAGCCGGAAGATACCAACCTCTAACGCACATCACGCCGCAGGAAGCAAAGCAGGCTCAGCCCTACTACCACGGCATGCAGGAACCCTTGTGCCACTTGCGCCGCAACGGTGACGCCTTCAAAACGCGGCGAGGTAGTATAAGTCAGGCGATAGGGCAAATAAAATGACGCTACCGTCAGCACGATGCCAAGCATAATGACGGTGCGAGCCAACACGGTTTGGTTATTGATAAAAGCGGAGAGTAAAGCGTAGCCCAACCAAACTAGAAACGCCCCGCCGATTGTCCCGGAGATAATTTGTTGCGGTAACAGTGGCGGATAGGTCGGCGGCACGCCGGTAATTCGCAAAAAGATGGCTGCCAGAATCAGACAACTGACTGTTGTCAGCAGACAAGCTAACACGAAACGTTTGAACATTTGCGAAGATGTCAGCGGTTGCATGATTGTGTATTCTACACAACACGTATTTTTTGCCGAGAGATTTTTGCTTATTACACTGCAACGCCCATGCTCTTTCGCCAACAGTTCCTCGAAGACATTCGTGATGGCCGGGTGACGCTGGCTTTTCGGCGCTGGCAGCGTCCCTCCGTTTTGCCCAATAGTACGCAACTCACTGCAATCGGCGAACTCACTATCGACAATATCACCCCCACCACAGAAGAAGAAATCTCCAACGACGATGCAGAGCGCGCCGGATATCAAACCCGTGAAGCACTCCTGAAAGAACTGAACTCACGTCCCACCGGCACGCTCTATCGCATTGAATTGGGCGAACTTCGTGCCGATCCACGTATTGCGCTACGTGAAACCGATAGTCTTAATGGCGATGAGATGGAAGAACTATTCAAGAAACTCAAGCGTCTCGATAAGCATGCCGTCACTCCGTGGACACAAAAAGCCCTGGAAGTGCTCGACGCCCGCCCTGCCGTGCGGGCTGGCGATCTCTGCGGCTTGCTGGGACAAGAGAAAGAGGCTTTTAAACTGAATGTGCGCAAGCTGAAGAACTTGGGGCTGACCGAAAGTCTGGGGACTGGATATCGTTTATCGCCGAGGGGAGAAACTGTGCTCACTGAGTTGCGGAGCCGTCTTTCATGAATAACTGGCATCCCACAACTGTGCCATAATAATCCACATGGTTTGCGAGCATCTCCAACAACTGGAACAAGAACTACTGCAAAGCGGCGTCAAGGAAACCTATCGTGGCCAGGCCTGGTCGCACAACTGCCGCGAATGGGTCTATTTTCATTGCGTTTTCGACCTTGCAGCACTGCGTGAGCGAATGCAATTCGATGCTTGTGTAGAAGATCATGAGCACCGTGGCACCCACGATGGGAGTGAGGCTGGTTTCGTATGCAAGCAGTGCCATGATGGCATTATGGGCGTGCTGCCAAAACAGCATCGTTTTATCCCCATTTTCAAGTAATGGTATAGTCACAAACTATAGCTGAGGGTGTCTGAATATGATATTCTTAATTTAGAGAGTACAACAACGCCATGATACGCAGACTTCTTCTGAATACTCACATCGGAATGATGCTCCTGCTCGGCGTGGCAAGCTCATCCCGAGGCGCTTTCGCGACCGACTTCACTGTCGTTCCCCCTTCCGACCCGGCTTATACCCAACTTCAAATTATCCGTAACGCTCCCTGGGCAGGTTCCTGGTCTGGAACCGAGACAGCAACATCTCTCACCCGCTACGAACTCGCCCTGGAAACAGCCAAATCGTTGATCTCGCTCCGCGCTCGTCACAATGCCGATGCCAATTGGATTCGCACCGTATCGCCCGATTCAATTCGCGCCCTCCGCCAGTTGTGCGTCTCGCTTAAAAGTGAACTGCCGCAATTCAACGTCGATGTTCCCGCCACACTCAAGCTGCTCGATGGACTGTTAATACAAACCCCGGCAAGCACTCCGACGCCGGCAGTTGCGGCTCCAACGCCAACCGCTGCTATCACTTTGCCCCGGCTTGAAGCCGAAAACGATGAAGCCCCCTCGCTTTCGCAACGGTTACGCGTCTATTCCGCTCTCGATTCGCTGGCCCGCCAAGCCAATGATCCTTTTAGAACTGCTGGCACCTCCGGTGTGCAACGCTTGCGCATTGGAGCCAGCTACGACCTGAGCGATAGCATTCGCCTCCATGGCGAAATGGAAAGAGAAGACCGCACACGCCCGGCTGGCCTGCGCGATTTCCTGGCGGGAACTTCGTTCGATACCAACGCGCAAAGCACCCGCGAACTCGAAGCTAACGCGACCTGGACACTACGCCCTGGCCTCACATTTTCGGGTGGCGTGGCACATGTCGATTCGGATAACCCACTGAACGACGGTATGCGTTTCGAAAGTTCGCTGGGCCTCACTGGCTGGCAAAACCGCGTGGCCTTGAGCGCTCATCTCTCACGCCTCGTTCCCGAAGATTCACAGGCCCTGGGTCAAACCGCCGCCCGCCTCAACCTCGGCGTGGGCCTTACCTC
>DAITOV010000252.1:0-7710 GCA_036833945.1 Abditibacteriia bacterium | reverse complement strand
GAATTGGGCCTTACGCACCCTTCGGCAGTGGGCGAAGGTTTGGAGCGGACGTTGAAATCGAACCAGCGCCTGGAATTTCTGGGCGATGCGGTCGTTGGCGGTACCGTGGCCGAACACTGGTATCGCACCCAGCCCAACTTGCCCGAGGGCGAACTTACGCAACGTAAAGCCGCCGTGGTGCAAAAGAAATCGCTGGCACAAGCCGCAGCCAGACTGGATCTGGGCCTGGTGGTGAAAGTGGGGCGCGGAGCCGATGCCATGAGCGGGCGCGGGCGCGATGCCGTGCTGGCCGATACTTTCGAGGCACTGGTGGGTGCGCTGTATCTGGCGCACGGCTGGAATGCAGCCAGCGATTTCGTCTTACGCGCGCTGGCCGAGCCGCTGGAGACCGTCGCCGGTATTTCGCAAACCGCCAACATTAAAAACCTGCTGCAGGAATATACCCAGTCGGTGGGGTTGGGAACGCCGGTTTACAACAGCCGGCAAACTGGCGGCCCGGCGCATGCCCGGCAGTTTTTTGCCGAAGTGTTACTGACAGGGAAAGTTGTCGGTAGCGGCGAAGGGCACTCCAAAAAAGAGGCCGAATGCAAGGCTGCTACCGTAGCTTTGGAATTACTGCAAAATACTGCGGCGCTGCAAGCCGAAGAATAGGCGCGCTTCTTGCAAGAAATGGGGAAATGTCGCATAATTTTCTTGTCGCTTTTAGTCGTCATAACAATCGAAGCAATCAGAGGAAATCTTTTCTATGGCATTATCACCTGCAAAAAAAACGCGGCGTAGCTCTTCATCCGTTTCCACCCATTCCCCGTCTCGTTTGCCGGGGCAGGGCAGGTCTCGCGAAATCGCCGAAGAAAAAAATGCCGCCCCTTCGCAATGGGGCCGCCGCCTGGCCCGTTTGGTCGGTGAAAAATTCGGCGTGCAAATGGTGGAAAACCATGCCAAGAACGAAGGCATGTACAAGGGCAAGGATATTTGCATCAAGTGTGCAAAAAGCCCAATGCCACCAGTATCCGTCCTCATTGAAATGCTCGACCGCGTCGATCAGCTCTGGGCCGTCTACGTGATGTTCGATGGCACCGCCGAAGTGTGGTCGCTCGATGCCAAGCAGGTCCGCGAACTGGGCTATTTCACCCACGGCGAAAAAGTGCAAAAGCGCGTGGAAATCTACCTGCGCCGCATCAAGCCGGTGGGCAAGCTTATCGGCACGTTGACCGAAGACGAAGTCGAATCTTGCCGTATCCCTTAATAGTAGGTGGGAGATAGGAGACGGTAGACAGGAAAGGCAACCGGGCGTTAACGCTACGGTTGCCTTTTTATGTTGTTGGCCTCCACTTTATCGTTTGGATAAGTGGGAAGTCGTGGCGTAATAAACACAAAGCACACAAAGGAGCCACAAAGAAAAAGAAGAACTTTGTGATCTTTGTGTCAACTTTGTGGCCTTTGTGTTAAATCCCGCAAGAGTAGCCTGCAAACGCATGACGTGCAATATTTCAACGCACATATACACGTGGCAAGTGCGCCCCGGCTGCGGTGCGGCGTAGCGCCAGGGTGGCTTCATCGCCCACGTTCACATCCAGGCCAGTTACATCCAGCGCGCAGCTTTGCATGGCGATGCGGCCAACGATGTTGGCTTTCTGGCCGTTGATGGTCATATAGCGCGCGGGAGCACCGCCTTTCAGGCTGCGCATGATTTGTTTGGCCGTCTTTTGCAGCATGGCAAAAGGCGTTTCGGTGCGGGTTTGCGGCTCGGTGGCAAAGCCATCGGCGAAACCGATGCCGATGGTCGCGATTTTGGTGGTGCGGGGCGCAATCCACTCTCCGCCATACCCCACGCTTTGTCCCTGGGCAATCGTCTTTACCGAAAGCACCCGCGCTTTAGCAACGAAGGTGTTTTGCAGTTTCAGATTGTGTTGCGCCGCAGCCTGCCCGGCCAGGGTGGAAGGCATTTGTCCGTAGAGTACGGTTCCGGCGCGCGCACAGGAGAGCCGCATCTGCGGAAAGCGCAAGAGAGCGGCGGAATTGGCGCAGTGGAAGCCGCCCAGCCCCAGTTCTTGGGCGAGCGGCCCAATGGCCGACTGAAAACGAGCGAACTGCTGCTCGACTTTGGGCGTATCGCTGGCAGCGCCACCGGCAAAAGCAAAGTGCGTCCAGGCGGTTTCCAGCTCGATGCCAGGCAGGGCGGCGATTTTCTTCGCGGTTTCCAGCGTTTCTTCCGGCGTGACGCCAAAACGGCTCATACCGGTGTCAATCTTCAATTGCGCCCTGGCAGTCGCCCCTTGCTTTTGCGCGGCCTGTGAGAGCCGCTGGGCGTCTTCAAAGCTCGATAGGCAAGCTGTGAGCCGTTGAGGGATAAGCTCGGCGACCTCGTCCGGCAAAGCGGGCGAAAGCAGCAGTATCGGCGTCTCAACGCCCGCCTCGCGGATGGGGAGTGCCTCTTCCAGCCGTGTTACCGCCAGAGTGGGCGCGCCGATGTTCGCGAGGCTACGCGCCACTTCCACCGCGCCATGTCCGTAGGCGTTGGCTTTGAGGATTGGGGTGAGAGCGACGCTCTCTCCCACCAACGTTTGCAGGGCACGATAGTTGTTTTCAATCGCGGTGAGGTTGACCTCAATCCAGCAGTTGGGCATGATACCGTTCCGTTTAAAATAATCGCGTTAGGCTTCACCCGAACGGAGGAACGTCATACGTACATGTAGAGACGCGATTTATCGCGTCTGGACGTTTCCGCTTGTGAAGCGCAGGGTTAGGAAGAAGCTCAGACGCGATAAATCGCGTCTCTACGGGTGCGTGTCGTTCTTCCAGCCTTCATCTCGGCAAAATCTGCAATTCATTCGTCTGCGGATTGATACTAATGGCAAGTTCACCATTAAGCAGCTTGAGCAACTCATTGCCCACAATCTCCCGGCGCCAACCATTTAACAACGAAATATCCGGTTCGGTAGCCTGAGCATTCGCCCGTGTCACGCCCCAGTTGGCGAGAGTTGAGAGCTGGTCGCGCGGGGTGAGGTAGGGGCGGGCGATTTCTTCGACATCGGCGCGCTGCGAGGCGATGATGCCCAGCAGCACGGCAATGTTTTCAACCCGTGGGTCGGGACGGGTGCCGCCCCACACTTCGGGTAATTCGCTTTCAGGAAGCTGCTGTGCGCGTTTGGCTGCTGCCACGAACTTGGCGGCCCATTCACCAGCCGAAGGCGGTACACCGCGTGAAGAGCGGAAGCTCTGCATATCGCGCGGAGGCTGCTTGGCTAATTGCAAAAGCGGGGCGTCGGGCAAGACGAAAGGCAACGGCTTGTCCATGCGTTTGGCGATTTCATCGCGGGCAATTGCCAATTCACGCAATGTCGCCAACTGACGGCGATTCAGGCGGCTGGTGTTCAGCTTCTTGTAGAGCTCTTCAGGCGGTGTGGTTTCACGGGCTTTTTCTTCGGCCCGTGTGAATTCGGCCTGTGCCCAGGAAAGCCGTCCACGACGCAGCAGTTCGTCTTGCAAGTGGTCGTGCATGGCGGGCAGGTAGCGCACATCAGAAAGGGCGTATTCGACCTGTGCCTTGGAAAGCGGGCGGGCGCTCCAATCGCTGAACTGGAAGTCTTTGGAAAGCGTAGGCGCGTTGCCGATGCGTTTGGCTAAATCGGCATAGCCAATTTGGTTGCCAAAACCCAGGAAGGCGGCGGCGATTTGTGTATCGAAAATGTTGTGCGCCTCGCAATCGAAGCTGTCCCACAGGATTTGCAGGTCTTGCGAACCGGCGTGCAACACTTTTTCGACTTCGGGGTCGCTGATGAGTTCGAGAAACGGCCGGAGATCGACACGGAGCGGATCGACAATCGCCTCCACGTTGTAATCGGGCGAAGAAACGCCGATTTGCACCAGGAAAAGCGCAGGGCGATAGCGGCGCTCGCTGGCGAATTCAGTATCGAAGCACAGCGGCGCGCCCGAGGCTTTGATATCGCGGCAGACGCTTTCCAGTTTTTGAGTTGAATCGATCAGCATAGAATGAATTTATTTGCCCCCGCGCAGTTTCTTCGCCGTGCTTATGGCCGCCGGACGGGCCTTGTTCCACATCCAATACCATTTTTTATCGAGAACCCAGTCGAATTCGCCGATATATTCCACCAGTTCGGCATTGAACCCGGCCTTGAAGCGTACCAGGCCATCGCTCGATTCCATCAAGGCTTTCTTTAAGTCGCCTTCAAACTGGGCGTAGTTGGGGTCTTTGCGCACATCGTGTACACCACGGAAATCGTAAACCGTGCAGCCGTTTTCCTTGGCCCATTGCATCATCGCCCACTGCATGGTGTGGTTGGGCATCAGGTTGCGGTGCTCGTTAGAGCTGGCACCAAAGACATACCAGCACTGGGGCGGCAGCAAGAACGAAATCGCGCCTGAGAGCACTTTATCTTCGTAGCGCACCAGAAACAGCTTGGCCAGCCCTTTTTCCACCAGCACGTCCCACATGTTTTCAAAATAGGCCAGTGAGTAGCCCTTAAAACCATCGCGTTCGCCGGTGATTTTGTAGATTTCGTGGAATATCTTCAGGTCGTCGCGGGTGCAATCGGTATGCACGACCAGTCCTTTTTTCGCACCGAGACGGATATTGTAGCGCCATTTCTGGTGAAAAGTCGTCATGACTTCATCAAGCGGCGCGGAGATATCCAGCTTCATGTTGTAACGCGGCTGAATGCCGCCAAAGCTGCCCGTCGCGGTGGGTGAAGGCACAAAACCAATGCTTTCTAAGGTCTCTAAAGCCGTTTGGGCACAAGAAGCGTCCGAGGGCACCACCGGGTCGATTTTCACATGGATGGCGTTGTGCTGACGCGCCTCTTCACGCAGTTTGGCGAAGAACTCCCGCACCAGCGCGGTATCGCTCCAATCGAGAATCGGCCCACGCGGTAGGTAAAACAGTTTGCGGTTGGTTGAGGGAATGCCCCGCCACAATACTAGCCCGGTAGCTGCTATCTTGCCATTCTTTTCAATGGAGATGTAGAGCGGCTGCGAATCGGGCTTTTTAATGTCGCCCCATTCGTAGCATTGCAGGACGTCGCCGTAAGGGGAAGCAGCGACGAATTCGTTCCATTGGGAGGGAGTGGGCATAGTAAGTGGCGGTAGGTAGTAGATAGTAGACGGTAGACAGGGAAGGAAACAGCAAACAGGAAACAGGAAACGAAGGTGTTACGCCCTGGTCTTCGTAATAAGAGCATATAGCATCTTGCCGACTTCATCGGCTTGCGCACTTAGTTTTTCAAATTCGATTTGATAGTTTAAGTCGCGGCTTAAGATGAAGTAATAACGAAGCTCTTCCAAAGATGCTTGAGCGATATTGTAAAAATGGGCCTTATCCTTCAACCCTGCTCGCTTGAAGCCCTCAGCAATATTGGCAGGAATGGAAACGGCAGAGCGGCGCATCTGGGAAGTTAAGCCAAACTTCTCTTCATTGGGAAAATTGGCTGTAAGCCGATAAACCTCGAGAACGAGTCCATGAGACTTTTTCCAGACTTCGAGATGTTCGAAGCGTTGCAGCACCGCTGACTCCTATTTACCGTCTCTTCATTATTTACAGGAAATGGGAAAACATAAGGCAAGGTTACCTCCTGTTTCCCGTTTCCTGTCTTCTGTTTCCTATTCTCCGTCGAGCGGACGCAAGACCAAACCTGTAATCAACTTCGGGAAGAAATACGTCGATTTCTGCGGCATTTTGTCACCGCTGCCACAGCAGTCGCGCACTTGCTCTACCCGTGTCGGACGCAGCACGAAAGCGGCGGCGTAGTCGCCAGCTTGCACTTTCTGCGAGGCTTCGTCGGCGTGGATGGTGTAGCCGACGTGATTGCCTTCGGCCAGTTTGTCGGCGTCGATGGCGAATTCGCGTTCGAGAATCAAGCGGTGCAGGATGGTGACGTCGAGGCCGTTGTAGGCGGCGCTGCGGCTGGGGTCGAGTTCGGAAACGTGGCCTTCACCATCCTTGAGGGTGAGTAGATACTGGGCATCGGGAACAATCAGACCAATGCGGATGGTTTCGCCTTCATTGACGGCACCGACCAGATCGGCGGGTGTGCCGGTGAGTTTTTCGACCAAGAACAAGTCCTGGAGCTTCTCGGGCAGGGCGGCGACGGCTTCGACCGGCACGTTCTTTACCAAACGATGGGTCGGCAGCACGATGAGGCCGGAATCGAGGGTCGAAACGCACATCATCAGCACGAAGTTGGCCGGTTCGCCGCCAGTCCAGGCGTCTCCGGCAGCAGCGGCGCATTCGTTGCGGTAGTTGAGCGCGGTTTCGTAACGGTGATGGCCGTCGGCGATGAGAATCGGTTCATCGTCCAGAGCGCCCACGATGGCGTTTACGGTTTCATCGTCGGTGACCAGCCACAAGCGGTGCAGTACACCTTCGGCATCGCGGGCTTCACCCTGCGGTGCAGTTTCAGTGCAGATGGTTTCGAGCAGTTTGGTGGCCCAGCCGTCGCTATCTTCATAGAGGCCGAAAATCGGCGAGGTGTTGGTGTGAGTGGCACGCAGCAGCTTCAAACGATCCTGCTTGGGGCCGCTGAGTGTGTGTTCGTGCGGCTGCACGCCTTTGCCGAACTCTTCCAATTGCAGCGCGCCCAGCACGCCACGGCGCTTGAGAATTTGGCCGGTGCCGGGGACGGCGAATTCCTGCTCGTAGACATAGAAGGCGACGTCATCCTGCACCAGGATGCCGCTTTCACGCCATTCTTTCAAAACCTGCGCAGCGGCGTCGTATTTCGCGTCGTCGTCGCCCACGGGCAGTTCCACTTCCACCACGTTGTAGGGGCTGCGCGCCAGTAGGTCGTCGCGCATGCTGCCTTTGATGACATCGTAGGGAGGAGCGAGGACGTCATCTAAAACGACTTTCTCGGTGTTGTAGCGCAAGCCATGAAACGGTGTGAATTCAGCCATATCGGTTCCTTTTTAAAGAGTGTTTATTCCTGTGTTATTGTACGGCGGTTAAGTTAAGAATC
Source organism: Abditibacteriia bacterium (assembly GCA_036833945.1). Taxonomy (GTDB): domain Bacteria; phylum Armatimonadota; class Abditibacteriia; order Abditibacteriales; family Abditibacteriaceae; genus DAITOV01. The sequence continues at coordinate 739 of DAITOV010000252.1, read as the reverse complement.
GAGCAGCGATTCGAGGTCGCGTGCCGATTGTCCCAGCGCGGCGCGCACTTCGGCTGTCGAGAGGACAGCCTGGGTGTGCGAAGCGCCGTTTAGCAGTTGGGCGGTGTTTCTGAGTGCGGCCTGATAGAGCACGCTGTTGTCCGTCGAGACGCCACCAGCCAATTGCTCTTCGCTGGCGCGGCGCAAGTCGATGCCGGTCATTTCCACCGGCTGCGGCAGGCCGAGCAGTCCCAGCAGAGTGGGAGCCACATCGGCCAGGCGGCCACCGATGCCATCCTGGTTCTGGCGCAGGGAGGTGCCTTCCAAGTCCTGACCGACCAAAATACACGGCACCGGGTTGGTGGTGTGCGCAGTATGAGGCGAACCGGTGATGGGATCGACCATCTGCTCGCTGTTGCCGTGGTCGGCAATGACAATCAGCGTGCCGCCGACTTCGTTAATCGCTTCCACGATAGCACCTAGGCCGGTATCGGCCGCTTCGACAGCCTTGATCGCGGCTTCCAGCACGCCGGTATGGCCCACCATGTCGGGGTTGGCGAAGTTGGTGACGATGAAATCGAATTTTCGAGAGCGAATCGCATCGCTCACCCGCTGGGTGAGTTCGGGGGCGCTCATTTCCGGCTGTAAATCGTAGGTCGCCACTTTGGGGCTGGCGGCCAAAATGCGCTCTTCGCCCGGCCACAACTCTTCGATACCGCCGGAGAAGAAGTAGGTGACGTGCGGGTATTTTTCGGTTTCG
>DAITOV010000251.1:0-7747 GCA_036833945.1 Abditibacteriia bacterium | reverse complement strand
ATTCAAATAGCAGAATTAGAAAGGTTTATAGCAACTTGTCGAATGGAAGAGAAGAGTGAGTCGGGTAGAATAGCAGAGATCGCATAGAATTGCGGATAAAATTTATATCGCTGAGGCGATGAATTGTGAGTCGCGTTTCTATAATAACTTTCGTTAACCGAAGTCCTCTCTTACTTTATCATGAAATCCCAATTTTTTGCCGGATATTCGCAGGCCGATTTTACCCCCGAACCGGGTCTACCCCTATTAGGTCAAATGAAACAGCGCCTGGCGACCTGCGCACGCGACCCGCTACAAAGCCACGCCATGGCGATGCGCCAGGGCGACCAAACTGTAGTGTTGGTCGCTGCCGATATCTGTATGATGGAAGTGTGGCTGGTAAATGCCATGCAGCAGGAATGGGCCAAACGCACGGGCCTGCCTGCCGGTAGCCTCATTCTGCATGCGACTCATACTCATGATGCGCCTGCTGCTACGTCGCTCTTAATGGAAACAGCCGTACCGGAGTTTGTCGAATCTCTCCAGGTGGCTATTCTGGAAAGTGCAGAGCAAGCGTTAGCGGCGCTGGAACCGGTGGAAGTCTTTGCAGGTTGCGGGCATATGGAGCAGATGGGCTGGAACCGTCGCGCCATGTTTGCCGATGGAACTTCCAGAATGTATGGCCATTCGGAATTGGAAGACTTTATAGGCATGGAAGGCCCGCGTGACCCGGCCTTGCCGGTTCTCTTTACCCGCAATGCCTCCGGTGAAATCACCGGTGTGTTGGTGGAGTTTGCAACCCATCCCAATTCCATCGAAGGTGCCAGTGTTTACAGCGCCGATGTGCCTGGTGCGGTGCGTAGGCATTTGCAGAGAATCCTGGGCGAATCGGTGGCGGTAATCTACCTCACCGGAGCGGCCGGCAACACTGCGCCCAGCATTCTCGATCCGGTCGATCCTTCGCATCCTTGGCGTGGTGATGAAGGGTTGGAGCGGTCAGGTCTTTATCTTGCCGGAGAAGCTTCGAAAGTCATCGCTTCCGCCCTCACACCGATGGAAGAGCCGGTGCTCAAGCTGGAACATGCGGCTATCGGTATTCCGCTCCGGGCGTGGCCCCAAGAAGGTGAACCGACTTATCCCCGTTCACCTGGCAACCCTTATTACGAAAAAGCCGAGCGCGAATGGTCCCAGCATATCGAAACGCGCAGCCCGGTTGAATCACGCGTTAATGTACTGCGCATTGGCGATGCAGTACTATGCACCAACCCGGCGGAGTTATTTGTGGAATTCGGTTTGGAGATTCAAGAAGCGTCTCCGGCACGAGTTACTTTCATCAGCGAATTGACCGATGGTTATATCGGCTATGTTCCCACCGCCAAGGCGTTTGAACGCGGTGGCTATGAAACATGGTGCGCGCCGTCCAGCGGACTCGATGCATCGGCTGGCGACCAGATCGTTGAGACGACTAAAACCCTACTGAACAAGCTTTTCTAAAATGTCGGAAAAGACCAAACAATATGGCCGTGCCAATTTTGGCACGGCCATATTGTTTATTCTTTCTTTGGCAAGGCAGCTTCGATTTTAGGCAAGAATACCGTTAACAAACCGACCAGAGGCAGGAAAGAGCAAAAGCGATATACGGTAGCGATACCATACGTATCTGCCAGGCTACCCAATCCTGCTGCGGCAATGCCACCCAGGCCGAAATAGAGGCCGTAAAACATTCCACCAATCAAGCCGATGCGGTTGGGCATGAGGTCCATAGCATAAATCAGGATGGAAGCGAAGGCGCTTGCCATGATCAAATTGATGAAAACCGTCAGCGTCCCTGTCCAGAACAAGTTGGCATAGGGCAGCAGTAATGTGAGCGGCAGCGGCCCCAGAATGGAAATCCAGATGATGCGATAACGTCCGATTTTGTCTCCCACGATGCCACCCAGCAAGGCACCGATTGCCGAGGAGAACAGGAAAATGAACAGCATCATCTGCGAGGCAGGAATCGAGAGGCCGAAACGGTCGATGAGGTAGAAAGTGTAAAACGACCGAAAGCTTTCCACGTAGGCATTTTTGGAAAACATCAACAGAGTCAGCACGATCAGCCCAATGGCGACTTTGCGTGGTTCGAGTAATTTATGCTGCGCATTACCCGCTGAAACCGAAGATTTCAGCGCAGCGAAATTCTCACTAATAGCCGCGTGTTGGCTTGCTGTCCAACTCATTAATACCATAGCCAACAGAGCGACAATGGCAAACCAGGCCAGGCTGGGCTGTCCCCAGGGCACGATCACCAGCGCGGCGAATATTGGCCCTAAAGCGCCTCCTGCCTGTCCTCCCACCTGGAAAAGACCCTGCGCTAATCCCTGGCGGCCACCAGAAGCATAGCGAGCCATGCGGGTCGCCTCAGGGTGGAAAATCGACGATCCAATGCCAATGAGCGCCACAGAAACCAGGATGAAATTGTAGCTCGAAGCAAATGCCAGGCTGACCAGACCGGTCAATGTGAAGACCATGCCGATAACGGTGGAATAGGGTGCCGGATAGCGATCGGTATAGAACCCGATCACCGGTTGTAATAACGAACCGGCAACCTGGAATGTCATTGTAATCATTCCGATACGCACAAAGTCGAGTGCGTAAGATTCCTTGATGATTGGGTAGACAGCGGGAATTAAGGATTGGATCAGGTCGTTGAGCAAATGCGTCATGCTCAAGACCAGCAGCACAGCCATATACGGTTGCGGCCGCGTGAATGTGGACGTTGTTGTGTTCATTGCTAAGCTCTTCAACTTCTTGATTAATCGAAGCATCCAGGGATTTCCTCATCGGCCCGCCGCGGTCGGCCATTCGGAAAAATGCTGGTAAAGCAGGTCTTCGAATGTCTTCGATGAAATTGAGTCTAAGCATTGCTTGAGAGTCTGTATCGCGCTGAAATGACCTTTATTATAGAATTTGAGACATGATTGAAGAGCTTTTCAAAAAGCACCTCGATTACCACGATACAGAGCGTGCGATGCTGGCCATGGATGTCAATTGGCCGGACGGCAGTTCAACCGGCTGGCACTCTCATCCCCGCGGCCAGTTGCTGTATGCGATTGAGGGCGTCATGACCATAAATGCTTCTGTGGGGACTTGGGTTGTCCCTCCCAACCAGGCGCTTTGGCTCACGGCAGGGATGAGGCACGAGGTCAAGATGTCGGGCGAAGTGAAAGTGCGCACTGTCTTTATCGACGCGATAAGAATCAAAACTCTGCCGTCCGAAACCTGTGTGATTGATGTTTCTCCGCTATTGAAGGAACTTGTCGTGGCGGCCACCCGAATACAACGCGATTATGCCAGGGGCGGCCGCGACGATTTGGTCATGCGTTTGTTGCTCGAAGAGTTACGGGTATCGAACGTGCTGCCGTTACATCTTCCTGTGCCCGGCGATGTCCGTATTCGTTCAATCTGTGAAGCGCTGATTGATGATCCTTCCAATGCTTCAACGGCAGAGCAGTGGGCGCAGCAAGTGGGTGTTACAGCGAAAACGGTGCATCGCCTCTTTCTCAAGGAAACCGGTATGAGTTTTTCGCGCTGGCGCGAACAGGCAAGGCTGCTTTATGCGCTGCGCAGGGTTGCCGGCGGTGAACGAATCATCGATATCGCCCTGGATTGCGGCTATACCAGCCATAGCGCATTTACCGCGATGTTCCGGCGCAATTTCGGCAAATCGCCTTCAGCATTCTACGGATCTAAAAATGAAAAAATAGCCGGATAACGACACACATGATTCGCTCTCAATGTTGTATAAACAGACTATGATTATCCCTCACGATGATCCGCGCCTTTCCTGGCACGGCCACGTTTCTTTAGAGCAGACTGAGGAATACACCCGTCCGTGGCGTATTCCTTTTGCGCAAAAAGCGCTTTTTCACGTTGACCTTGCCCAGCGGGCTTCAACGCAAGCCGGAATTCGCCTGGCGATTATTTCTGATACGCGTTCGTTAAGCGGAAAACTATTGCGTGCCGATGATAACCAAAAGCTGGACTTATATGTGAACCGTGAGCTTTTCGGCACGGTCGATCTGGCGGCGCAAGATAGCTTCGCTTTCGACAATATTCCCGAGGGCGAAAAATTGCTGGAGCTATGGCTCCCGCAACGCGGCGATTTCGCTTTGCAGCAGTTGGAGGTTGAAGAAGGTGCATCTCTGGCACCCTATCACGATGAGCGTCCACGCTGGATAACTTACGGCAGCTCGATCACCCATTGCCGTGAGGCGGCTTCGCCTTCGTTCACCTGGCCCGCCATAGTCGCGCGGGCTTACGATTTCAATCACGTCAACTTGGGTTTTGGCGGTCACGATCACCTCGATGCTCTCATCGCCTGCGAGATGCGCGATATGCCTGCTGATTACATCTCATTTGGCGCCGGTATCAACATCTGTGGGGGTAGTTCGATGAATGCGCGCACCTTCGGTTCATCGGTGATTGGCTTTGCGCGTATCATTCGTGAGAAACATCCGACTACGCCGATGGCGATTATGTCGCCGATCTACTGCAAGGGCTACGATGAAAGCGGTAAAACCAATCTCGTTGAAATGACTTTGCCCGATTATCGGCAAGCGGTTCACGATGCGGTGGAGGCCCTCAAAAGCTGTGGCGATGAGAATGTGTTCTATGTCAACGGCTTGGAACTACTTAATCACGACATGACACTTTTCACCACCGACGAAGTTCATCCCACAGCCGATGGGTATAAGAAGATGGGCGAGAATTTTCTACAACTGGTTGCGCCGCGATTATTTGGGAAACAAGCCTAAAATCACTAACAACAAAAGCTCCCCGCCAACAGATGGCGGGGAGTTTCTACATTTTACGGAATTGTTTATTTTTTCATCAACCGCTCTGCCATTTGTCCGATGGTCTCGGGTTTTGCGGCAAGCTGTTCTATTGTTTGCGCAACTTCGCGGCGGGTTTCGCTTAACTGTTCCACGTCAATGTGCGGCACGAAGTCCGAGACGAAGAGTTTGTTGGAAAATGTGGCGGCAATTTCGCGACCGGTGGGCAGGGCAGCGTTATTATTAGCCTTGGCGCGGACTTCATCCCAACGGTTGGCCAGAATAGTTAAATAGTCGTGATCGTCCATACCATCGCGATAGGCTTCCCACCGGATAGAGCTGATCGGTTCATTTTTATCTTCATGGTTGGGGTAGAGCAGAAAACCGTTTCCATTGGCGAGTGCTCCCTGACTGGTGTTGATGTAAGGGTCTTTGGCCCAGTGGGTGATGGCCCACCATTCCAAACCGGTGATATTCTGACGATGTAAAGTCCAGGGGTAGCTGCGTAGTTTGAACGGGGTGATGTCGACATCGATCAAGTAGAGAAAATTCTCGTAGATCCAAATCTCGTCACCGGCAGCGATTCTTTCCGCGGCCAACTTTTTATCGTACATCGATTCGGGCACACACCATACGTCAACCGCGCCAAACAAGTCTTCTTTCAAATGCGTAACTACATATACCCGTGCATCGGGGGCCTGTTCGTGAATGAAATCGGCGACCAGGCGGATGGTATCGTAATGGGCGGGCATGGGTTCATCCCAAATCTGCCAGAGAGCGTGCTTAAGCTGGCCCTTAGCTCGCAGGTGATCGGCGACTTGCTTCACATAAGAGCCGAAACCTTTGCGCCATTCCGCACTCCCAATTTTCAAGCCGAACCAGAGGCCGTCTTTGGTTTTGTTGCTAAAGCCCGACCAGTTACCCAGATAGACGTGAGGCACGTTAAAAACCGTTAGACCGTAGTGTGAGAAATAACGCTCGGCTTCGATATTCCATTGTGTCCAATCGATAGCGACCTCCCCACTGGCGCTCACCTTGATGGGAATATCGGCTATGGTTTGTTCACCAGAGATGCGGTGTTGGCGCAGGTTTTCACGAAACGCCTGGCGCGCTTCAGGCGGCCCGCTCTGGCCTTCGATGGGGAAGTTCCATATCCGGGCCAGGGTTTGAAACGATGGTTTTTCGGGAAGAGTGAAATTATAGACCCTCACTTCCAGAGGAATGGAAACCGGGGCCATTCCCTGGGCGGAAACGACAACGTGGCTCCGGTAAATACCTGCCCTGGCATCGCGCGGGACATTGAGGTTAATCCAGACTGAGTGAGGTTGCTGTGCGGTGAGCCGGGCCGGGGCATGAGGGAGTAGTGGGTCAGGGATAAGGCCACTTCGCCCCTGCGAAGCGGGTTTCTTAATATCGACAGTAGCAACGTGGCGGGCCTGAAATACGTCCTGTGGTAGCTTTTGCGGACCGTTTAATTCTTGAAACTCAACCTTGAGATTTTCAAGAGGAACGTTGGGCCACAGTACTAACTGCGTGGCTTCGCTCTCGCCTTTTGCAGCGGCTATAGCAAGCGTGCGCCGTTCTGCCGTGGGGCGCTGTGAGTCGGGATAGATTTTCTTTAACGGCGATTCTGCGGAAAAAGCGCCTTGGGGCGAATCGGTGCCTGCAAGCAGGTAGCCCGTAGACGGGGTTTGAATAGGGAAGAGCGGGGTAAGGGCGAGGTCGTCGAAATAAGCCTCTCCCGGTTCACCAGAATAGGTGAGTGTAATGTCGATGAAACGGGCATCGGCATGAATGGAAAGCGGCAGCGTAAATTCGCTCCACTTATCGGTGGGTTTTAAACGGGAAAACTGAAAGTAATCCTGCCAGGGCATCATATAAGCGCCCTGGGCGTCGAGAGAGCGAATCCGAAGCTCCAGGACGTTGTTTTGTCCTTGTAGGCGATACCATCCTTTAAAAGTCAGGTTGCGGGCATCGGTCAATTCGATGCGTGGACTCACGAGGCGAACCAGGCTTTTAGGCTGAGTGGCCGTCAGACGGAGTGCATTTTGCCCTTGATAAACGTTCTCATTTTGAATGGTGATAGACCCGTGTTCATAACCAGCCGGTCGTTCGATAGCCCAGGGAGCGATACCGGCCTCGAAATTGGCATTGAAAACGTTCTGAGCATAGGCGGTTGTGCTCGCAAGCAAGCAAGAGAGGATGGTTAAGTATTTTGTCATTTTCATAAAAAATAAGATATGGTTTTAGCTATTGCTAATGCTCCAAGCCGATTTACTACCGGCTTGCGACTTGAGTGCTTCGTTATACACAACTTCCGAACGCGCCCATTTCACATGGCCGTCGGCAAAGATGATATTGATACCTTGAAAATGCCTGCCAAAATCAAAATCGCGCTGATAGGTGCTGACGATGGTTCTTTGTGGACTGCGCAGGGGAGAATTGGGACCGGAACCCGGCAAAAAACCATATTGTGCATGCGAAGTGCCCGGAACATTGGGGTCCCAATGGTTGGCAGCGTTTCCGCCCCAGTCCATTATGGCATAGGTCGTGGCAGGAGCGACGAACGCGGCCAGCGATTGGCCGATAATCGTGCTCTGGTTTGCCCCATAGTTACCATAGAACGGAGCCGCTCTTCCATCGGCATGGCGAGGGTGGGTTGATGACGAAGGGCAAAAATAAACTTCGGAAGATTTCACGTAAGGATAGATGATCTGCTGCCAGAACCAGTAAGTATTCGACCAAAAATAGCCGTTGGGCGGAGTTTGAGTCTGGCCGCCGTAAGCGACGGCGGGAGGCATTTTTTCATCATAATCTTGCGTATATTGCATAAGACCCAGCCCAATTTGCTTCAAGTTACTCAGGCAGGCACTACGCCGCGCGTTTTCCCGTGCCCGTGCAAATACCGGAAAAAGGATGGCGGCGAGGATAGCTATGATAGCTATAACGACAAG
>DAITOV010000250.1:0-7756 GCA_036833945.1 Abditibacteriia bacterium | reverse complement strand
GGGGATGTGGCTCTAACGGTGGAGGCCCCAGCCAACAACGCCCAGGTCGGTAACAGCACTCCCGTTTCGGGCAAAGCCAGTGGCGGTGCCACGGTGCAGTTGAGCATCAAACCGGCGGGCGACATCTGGTATGACAGCACTCCCATCAGCATCGCCGCCGACGGCACCTGGAAAGGTGCCGTTCGTGTCGGCAACGATGCCACACCGGCAGGCCGTAAATTTACCCTACGCGCTCGTTTGCTGGACGGTGCCGGGAAAGTTCTCAAGGAACAACAAGTCGAGATCGCCCGCAGTTAGAGCCGTTTCGGAGGGAGAGTTGCATTATACTTTTGTCATAGTATGCAACTCTCCCCTCACATTTATATGGTCGGCAGCGGCAAGATGGGGCTGCGCCTCACCCACGCTCTCGACTGTAACGTTTATCTCGTCCATAGCGACGGCGAATCCGTGCTCATCGATGCCGGAGGCGGTGTCGAGCCAGAGCGCATTGCGTCCCAAATCCAAAAAAGCGGCATCGCTTTAAACAGCCTCAAGACCTTAATCCTCACCCACATCCACGCCGACCACTGCGCCGGTGCCCGCTTCTGGCACGATACTTATGGCGTGCAAGTGCTTTGTGCCAACGAAGGTAAAACCTGGATGGAAACCGGCGATCAGGAAATTAACAGCCTGCGCCCCGCCATTGAAGCCGGCATCTACCCGCCCGATTACCAGTATCACGCCTGCCCGGTGGCCCAAGGACTCGATGATGGCGATGAGGTTGCGTGCGGTTCACTCAAGTTGCGCGCCATCGAAACCCCCGGCCACGCCCGCAGCCATCTGAGCTTTCTTTTGGAACACGATGGAGAACGCGCCCTCTTCGGTGGCGATTTGATTTTCTCCGGCGGCAAAATCTCCTTGCTCAACACCTGGGACAGCTCTATTCAGGAGTACAGCAACTCCATGGCAAAAGTCCACGCTTTGCAAGTCACCCAGCTCTTTGCCGGGCACGGCCCGGCGCTGCTGGCCGATGCCCATGAAGATATCGCACGCGCCCACAAGCGTTTCCAGAATTTGGGCATTCCCCGCACCCTGAGTTAGCGTTCCCGTATGTCACAGCTTTCTTTTCCACCCGAAGCGTTTGCCGAGGCGTTGACACACTGGTTTACCGGTGCCCAGCGCGACCTGCCCTGGCGCGAAGAGCAGAATGTTCACAATGGCTATCGCGTGCTGGTCTCTGAAATCATGCTGCAACAGACTACCGTTGCTGCCGTGATTCCTTTTTACCATCGTTTTCTCGAACGCTTTCCCGATGTAGCGGCATTGGCCGCAGCCGATATCGATGAAGTGCTGCCATTGTGGGCCGGGCTTGGTTACTATTCACGCGCCCGCAACCTGCACGCTGCCGCCCAGGCCGTCGTCAATCAACACGAAGGCATTTTTCCGCAAGACCACGACAAGGTATTAGCCCTGCCCGGCGTTGGCCGCTACACCTCCGGTGCGGTTTGCTCGATTGCCTTCGGGCAAAAAACGCCGATTGTCGATGCCAATATCGTGCGGGTTTTCGCGCGCTTATTTTGTATCGAAGGCGATTTGAAGAACACCAAAAACCAGGCTCGCTTGTGGAGCGAAGCGCAAACCTTGGTGGAAGTCTGCGAGCAACCCGGTCAATTCAACCCTGCTTTGATGGAGCTTGGCGCGCTTATCTGCACTCCCAAAGCGCCCAAGTGCGAGGCGTGCCCGGTATCTCAGTTTTGCTGCGCTTTTCAAACCGGGCGTCAGGAAGAATTGCCACACACCACGCCCAAAAAAGTCAATAAGCAGTTGCACGATGTCTGCCTGTTTATCGGTAATGAAAATGGCATCTTGCTGCGCCAACGCACTGCGGAGAATACGGAAAAAAGCTGGTGGCGCGGCATGTGGGAGTTGCCGCGCACTACTATAAGTGCAGGAGAAAGCGCCGCCACGGCCAGCGAGCGGCTATTAGAGGAATTGGAGATTGCAGGTGAGGTCAAACACTCACTCAAAACCTTCAAGCACACCGTCACGGTGCATGCAATTCGGTTGGACTGCCACGAAACCGAGGTCTCCGCGCTCTATTTGCAATCGCAAGGCGACCATCTCAAGTTCTATGCATGGGAAGAAGTCGAAGCCCTGGCAATTCCTTCCACCATGCAAAAGCTTTTATCCTGGTTACAAACACACCATCTCAAGCACGCACAGCCGCCGTTGTTTTAATAATTGGTGCAACTACATCGATTAAAGAAACGGCATGCCGAGAACGAATGGGTAGAAACGCAATTTATCGCGTCTGGGCATATTAAATCTGTGAAGCATCAAGTTTAATAAGAGGCTCAGACGCGATAAATCGCGTCTCTACCCGTCGCTTTTATGTTCGTCGGAAAATAAGGTGTTCCCTACTCACTCAACGGTTGTCACTACCAAATGCCACCAGGCGAAACTCTCCGGGCGGGATGTCCATAGAAACCAAATCGCCATTCACTGCCACAGACTTACCATCCACCGTCACTTTCCTGGCCGATTTAATGGGTAACGGCAGGTTCACTTTTGTATTGGCCGAGTTGCCATAATTGCCCACCAACACCAACGCCTCACTTTCCGATGCCAATGCCGCGTAACTCAGGGCAGCATTATCGCCCCGATAGGAAAGCGGTTTGCCGTTTTGCAGTAATTTTTCGTGAGGAGCCAAAGCGGCCAGGGCTTTGGAGTGATAGTAAAAATCCATCGGGTCGAAATCCCCAAACCAATAGTAAGTCACACCGCGTGAGCCATTGAGAATCGCTTCCAGCACCATTGGCTCCATCCACTTCGGATCAAACTCACCATAGGTTCCGGCACTCAGCCACGGAATGATGTCGCGATTTTGCATGGCGTTGTAATCGAAACCGATGCGTTCGGCAACATTCTTCGCACGGCCTTGCACGTAAAGCGATGGCTGTGCCAGATCGACAATGCCGGGATAGATTTTGTCGAACTGAAAAATGCTGTTGTAAATCTTGTTTTTAGGGTCGGAGTTGTAGAGCCCCACGGTTATTTTCTTTTGCGGCACGGCCTCGCGCATCGCCTTGACCATTTCACCTAAAACCTGGGTGCCTATATCGGTGACAAACCCATCCCAGTCTTTACCACTCTGCTTCCAGGCAGCCACCACGCGGGGATCGGTTTTCGAATCGATGACATGCGGCGGCCACCATTCGATGTCGTAATACACATGATCGGGTTGCACCAGTGCTGCCAACCCGGCAATGCGCTTGATCTCGTTCTGAAAATATTTTCCACGATAGAGAATATTCATGCGGCTGCCGCGTTTACCGTTGTGCTGCGTGAAAAGCTGCTCGGCCTCTTCCTCGCTGATTCTTTTGGCTTTGAGGTCGACTTGCACCTTGTTCCACATTACGTGAAAGGGCGATTCATCGTAGACAATCTTGTATCCCGCCTCCTTTGCCTGCTTGAGGAAGTCCAGCCGTTTCTGCGCGGTTTCGTCCCATTGCCCGGCTTTGTCCTTGCCGAAATAACGCGGAAAAGTAGAGACGTAGCCAAAACCCATCTTGCGAAAATCGCGCAGGAAGTTCGGCCACTTTAGCTGCACGCCATCGTTCATCCAGGCCAGGCTCACGTCCAGGCCGCTAAACGCCGGCACTTCGGGAATTGCCACCATTTGCAACGGCGTTTCGATGCTGTGCGAATCTTGCCCCTGGATAATCCCGGTCAGCTTAACGCTGGCTTGAGCGGGGAGATTGCCTTTACTCTCTTTTTCAATCCATAACGGCCCAATGCTACCGCTGCGATTTTTTCCGTCGTAGCCGAATTCATAAGCGGTTGTTCCCGGATGAGGCGACGCTACTTCTTTAAAAGCCAGACTCGTTCGCGGCAACAGTTTCAAACCTTGCGGCAATTCGAGGCGAAAACCAATTTTTTCCTTGGCAGGATCGAGGCCGGTATTGTTCTGAATATTGAGCCAGTTCGGAGTCGCAATGTTAGTGGTCACGACCATCGGATTGTGACGTGGCGTCACCACCACGCCATCGGTGTAAACATGGGTTTGACTATAGGCTGCCAAGCTCTTGATCTCAATTCCAGCAGAGGCCTTTAACACGGAAATCTGGTCGATAAACAAACTGGCCTGGGGCTTGATACGCAGTGCAATATAACGCGCCCGCACCGGTTCCCGGCAGACGATCGACGCCATGTAGGCTTTGCCTTCTTCGGGCAAGTAAAACGCCGTCTTGAAGTCGGCTTGCTCGGCTTCGGCCGGGTTCAGCTTGACCATGCTTTGCAACACCGCATACTGCCGGTTATCATCGCTGGCTAAAAATTCAATATCACTTGGAAAAATGAGGGATATTTGTTCACCCCCACCCAGCATGCGCACCGCAATTTGCCCCACTGGCTGCGGGGTTCCCAGATCGACTACCATCAACACGCCGCTGGTGGTTCCCACACCACTATACCATCCCACAGCATCTTTATTGAACCAGATACGGTCGTCTTCGCGCGCCGACAAACGACCGTCGGTGAGATCAAAGGCATCGTTTTGATCCGTGGTTAAACGATAGTTTGGTTTCGGGAAAAATTGCACTTCTTTATCACGCGCCAATTCTTCGCCTTTCGTTAATTGCTGCCATTCATTGCGCGCCTGCACCGCACGTTCGCCGACCGCGGTTTGCCAGTCGGTTTGTGCTTGCGCCGATCCAAATGATAGAGCGGTTAGTACCAGTAGGAACAGCTATTGAGTTATAAATTTCATATTTTTTGTTGACAATTAACAACTAAGTAGTCTGTCATTTGCGAACCCCGAGCGTGAGCGACGGGCTGACATATACGCTTACGAAACTGGGAGGTCAGCCCGTCGCTCACGCTCGGGGTTCGCAAATAGATGCACCTATCCAGCACGAAGGGTAAGGGGAGACTTAATTTACAGACAACTACGGGACATGCCTAAAGCTGGTAGGCCTCGTTACTCTTTAATCCTCGCCCAGAGATTGCCCGGTACGCGCTGGGATAAATTGGTTGTGACTCCCAACCTCGTGCTTCGCGGCTTCATCCATTTGACATGTCCATCCACGAACAGATAATTCCAGCCTTCAAGATGAGATGTCCGCCCAGGATTTGCCTGGTCTTGCATATTATTGCCCCCTGCTCCCCCGGGACCATTAACATAGGAATCGCCAAATATTCCAAAGTAATTGGCAACATAGGTTGGATCGGTATTTAATACGCCGGGTTTTGAAGACGGACGCTCGGCCAACATAATTGTGCGCGATGGTTCGGGGATCACAGCTAACTTCTCGCCAATAAACACAACGGCCGACGGCGCGCCCGGCAAAGGTGTGGGAACAGAACGAAAAATAAATGTGCCACCATCATCCGGCGCATAATTTCCCCAGTAGGGTACAGAGTAGCTACGCCGCACGTTGGCAGAGACATCGCTAGGACAACGAAAAATGAGCGGCGACAGGCCGCTTTGCACCGCAACGCCTGCATAAGGTGCAATGCAAGCATCCCAGCTACAAGGACGCACCGTCCCACTATTGGCTGCGTTTAGGGGAAGCTGTTCGTCAAAATCCTGCGTGTATTGCAAAAAAGCCAAGCCCAATTGCTTCATGTTGCTCATACACGCCGAACGACGCGCATTTTCTCGGGCGCGCGCAAAGACGGGAAACAAAATTCCCGAGAGAATAGCGATAATAGAAATTACAACAAGTAATTCTATCAAAGTAAAACCTTTCTTATTACCCCTCAAATACAAATTCAAACTTTTCTCGGGCATTTTACTCACTCCTTGTCATTCCAAATCACGTCAAATGGGGCCTTAGCTTGCACTTTCGCGGTCGATTTACCAGCTTTAAACTGAACCGGTAAGAGAATGTTTCGTTGTTCTTGCGCTTGCCCCTGTTTAACCTGCTCGGCCAGCACTTTAACGGCGGCCGCGCCTAATTCACGGAGCGGGACTTTGATCGTGGTTAATACCGGATCGCAAAGTTCACTTAGTTCAGTGCCATCAAAACCAATGACGCTGATATCACCGGGCACTTGCAAACCATGATCACGCAACGCCTTAATCACACCAATTGCAGTTTCATCGTTGTGGGCAAGAATCGCGGTGCAGTTCAAGGCAGCCCAATCTTCCTGTAACCACTTCTTCATCGTGACTTCGCCCGATTGACGATAGCCATGGAGCCGGCGCTCCACAAGATAGCAGGTCAGCTTTTCGTCGAATTCAACGTCGCGCTGCGCCAGCGCGGCACGATGTCCGGCCTGGCGTTGTCGGGAGATAGAGTCGTAATCGGAAGAAGGCAGACAAGCGATGCGTTGGTGTCCCAATTCTAATAAATGCTGGGTTGCCAGCTTGCCACCGGTGAAATTATCAGCCGCAATGCAGGTGAAGTCAGGAGAATGATGGAAGAGCAACGCATGTGGAAGCTGCTCGGAGATGTTGAGAGCCAGCGCTTCAGATGGGTCGCAGCACATCAGAATCGCATCCACATCGCTCGTGCTTTTCAATTCATCGTTGCTAAGCCACAATAACTCTAAATCCTGACGAGCCGCTTCTTCGCGCACCCCGGCGAGCAGTTCCAATATATAGAAACCTTTCGTCGATCTCGTATGCATGATGAGGCCAAGGTTGCCCGTGGAACGAGAAGTTGTGCTTTGCTCTACGACGAAAGTGCCGCTGCCCTGCCTGCGCCACAAGACGCCCTCTTGCTCCAGCAAATCATAGGCTTTTTCGACAGTGGCCCGGCTCACCCGAAACTGCATCTGCATTTCAGAAAGCGACGGTGCCCGGCTTCCCGGCTTGAGACGGCCATTGGCAATCTCCCGACGTAAATACTGCACCAGAATTCCATACTTGAGAGTTTTTGGTTCTTGCGACGAAGACATAAGTCAATTCCTCAATGAAAACGATTTTGTATCTGCGCATAACTCTGCCGGTAGACCGGTTCTTTTCGTGTCTATTATACCCACGACAAGGAACGATTAAACATTTTTTTTCTATTGAACTTATAATCAGGCTTTATACCCCTCGTTAATTCGAAAGGTTTGATGAAATACCGGCTCAGGTCAATGCCGTTACAGCATGGCATTGTTGTAAAATTCCTTTGCACGCGGAATCTCACATAGGATTTTTTTCGTTCCTCGTGCGATTCTTGCCTCATGGAAAATTCTTCGTCCTCTTTCGATACGACCGATCCCAATTTATTGCGCCACCGCGAGATTGCCAAACGCGTGGTGTTGCTCACGGTTTTCCTCGATATTCTCGGCTTTGGCATCATCATCCCGCAGTTGGGCATCTATGCCGCACAGTTCGGGGCGCGTCCTGAGGTCGTGGGACTGCTGGCCTCTTCCTACTCGGCGATGCAGTTCCTGTTCGCACCGTTCTGGGGACGATTGAGCGACCGCGTCGGACGGCGTCCGGTGCTGGTGTGGAGTGTCTTTGGCACCGGCCTGGGCTACATCCTTTTCGCCTTTGCCAACGCTTTGCCCTGGCTATTTGCTTCGCGCATTCTCGATGGCATCACCGGTGCTAATATCGGCACCGCGCAGGCCTATTTATCCGATGTGACCGATCCGAAAGACCGTGCCAAAACCTATGGCATCTTCGGTGCCATTTTCGGTATCGGCTTTGCCGTGGGGCCACTCATTGGTGCCCTGCTCTCGCATCGGCCCGGCATCTGGGGCGGCAACCTGGGCGTGGGTATTTTCACGGCCACCCTCTCTTTCATCAACTGGGGCCTGGCGATGAAGTATCTTCCGG
>DAITOV010000249.1:0-7806 GCA_036833945.1 Abditibacteriia bacterium | reverse complement strand
AATAAAATCGCTGCAAGTATAGATATGATAGCTATGACAACTAATAATTCTATCAGAGTAAACCCTGTGTGTTTTGTATGCCTATTCATCAGTCTCTCCTTCAAATTTGATACTGCAATTTACAAATAGAACACATGCAGACAGAATAAATATACCCATACTTGAGGGTATTTAAACCAATTTATCGTCCGAATGATTGAGTTATCGTGCTTCTTTTTGCATTTGTTGTCGATACTGTCCGGGTGTTGTTCCCACACGCCGCAAAAATAAGGATTGAAAATAGTGAGGAGTTTCGTATCCGATAAAAGAAGCGATGGTGGTTATGGTCCAGTCGGAATTACTTAGTAACTGTTTGGCGGTTTCGATGCGGTGTTCGTTCACCAGTTCAATAAAGGTTTTTCCGCTTTCGGCACGCAAGCGGTGGGCGAACTGCGAGCGTGACAAGCACAGGTGCCGGGCCGCCTCTTCCAGCTTAGGTTTTCCTTGTAAATGTATTTCAATATATTGATACACCGCCTTAAGAAAATCATTTTCGTAGGCGCGGTTAGCAGTTTCCGGTGCGACTTCCCCGGAGCGAACTTTTTGAAACAAGCCTTGCTGCACTTTTACCTGTAGTAAATGAAAAAAAGCCTGCAGCAACTCTTGTCCAACCATTGAAGGGCTGGTTTCATCGGCAATAATTTCTTCCATCAGCATCCGAAATAGCTGAATCAGGTGCGGATGGAGGAACAGATAATTACCCAGAGAAAGGCGTTTATTGTTTTTATGGTATTGACTGATCCAACATTGCAATGCTGTGGGATAAAGGTGAAAATAGAGGACTTCGCCCTGGTCACAACACGTGGTGTCGATGATGTTTTGTGGGCCTTCGGGGTGGGGCGTTCCGGGTGGAATGACAATAAAATGTCCAGGCCCGCAGAGAACGGCCTGTTTGCCTAATTGGTAGTCCACATGTCCGCTGAGAACACAAGCCAGCTTTAAAAGTTGAACTTCACTTATCCTGCGATCTGGCCAAAATGCCGTCATCGTGCGAGTATTATGATAGTAGCATTTGTTTCTAACGATAACTCGTTTGCCGGTTAAGGAGCGTTTTTCCAATCGCACATCACTGGGTAAATGTGAAATGTGCATTTGCGGACGAGCACAAATAATGCGTCCTTCAGCCATTCTCGACCAGGGGATCAGCATGTCACTCAGCACGGAATCCAAATTCAGCATAGCGCGTAGTGTGTCGAAAAAAGAGTTCGAGTGACAAGGCGTTTATTTAAGAAAATTGAGGGATAAAAGGAGTAAAGAGCCTCCTTCGTTATTCATACTTTGTATGCGAAGTTATTCACAATAGATATTGAAGTTCCAATATCTATCGTTATTTCAAAATCATACTCTTGGAAATCACCACGATGCCGTCTTCCGAGACCGTGAAGCGTTTGCGGTCTTCAATCGGGTCGTAGCCAATGACGGTTCCAGCAGGAATTTTGACGTGCTTGTCGATGATGGCGCGGCGGATGCGGCAGTTGCGGCCGATTTCCACGTCGTCGAAGAGAATGCTATCACTAACGTGCGCCCAGGAGTGAATATAGCAGCGTGGGCCGACGATGCAACGTTCTACGGTTGCACCGGAGATGATGCTGCCGGTGGAGAGCAGGGAATCCGTCGCGACTACCGGACGGTCGGGTTCATATGAAATCGTCTTCGTAGGCGGGCCAGGCTGCGAGCGGCGGCGAATGGGCCATTCGTCATCGTACAGGTTGAATAGAGGAGATTTAGAAACCAAATCCATATTCGCCTCATAATAGGAACTAATCGTTCCGATATCGCGCCAGTAAAGCTCGCCACTTTCGTTCTGGTTTTCGTCCACGAACGGATAGGCAAATACACGGTCGCCGCCGCGTACCATTTTGGGAATGATGTTCTTGCCGAAATCGTGTTCGGTATCCTGCTTCACATCTTCAATGACGCGGCGCACCAGCATATCGGTGGAGAAGATATAGAGTCCCATTGAAGCATAGGAATGCTCGGGGTCGCCGGGAATGGTGGGCGGATTCTTGGGCTTTTCGACAAAGCTGGTGATGCGGTTGGTTTCATCGGCTCCGGCGACACCCAGGCGTGTGGCTTCGGCGACGGGAACCTTGGTGCAACTCACCGTGAGGTCGGCGTTGTTTTCGATATGGAATTGCAGCATTTTGCCGTAATCCATTTTGTAGATGTGGTCGCCGCCCAAAATGACCACCCAGCGCGGACGCTCCTGCTCCAGCATGTAGATATTCTGGAAAATGGCATCGGCAGTGCCCTGATACCAGCGCTTGACATTGCGCTGCTGGGGCGGGATGACATCGACGTATTCGCCCAATGTAGGATTAAACAAGCCCCAGGTTTCCTGGATGTGGCGTTGTAGTGAGAGCGATTTATATTGGGTCAATACCAAGATGCGGCGCAGGCCGGAGTTGAGGCAGTTGGAGAGCGCAAAGTCGATAATGCGGTAGACGGCTCCAAAAGGCACGGCGGGCTTGGCGCGGTCTTTGGTGAGTGGGTAGAGCCGTTCGCCCTGTCCACCGGCCAACACCATGACCAGGGTTTGTTGCAGGGCCGATTCCTTGCCTCGGGCAGCCTGGCCTCGACCGATGGTAGGAGCGAAATGCACCGCACTGGGGCGGGCATAGGCTTCAACAGGTGAGGGAGCTGTTTGCGGAGTGTCGTTGGATGTATCGTCGTTGGAGGCAGAAAAAGTGGTTTCGTCCATGCGCTAACCTTAAAGAGTGATGAAAGTGTATAAAGCGTAGGTCAAGCTTTGTTTAACAAGCGATGCAGGGTGGCTTTTAATTCGGCCAAGTCGGACGATTTGACGATATATGCATCGGCCGACCAGGTCGTGAATGAATCCTGATAACCGGGATAGGCGGTATTGATAATCACCGGCACCTCGGGATGCGATTCCAGAAGTTGTGAAAGCGTATCGATGCCGTCCATGCCGGGCATGTTGATATCGAGCACGACTGCGTTCGGTTTGGTTTGCGCAGCGATACGCAAGGCCTCGCGCCCGTCTCCAGCGCTGAGGATTTCATAACCCTCGTCACGCAACTCTTCTTCATACAGCAATCGCTGATTCGTATCGTCTTCAACGATAAGCACTCGGTGGGACACGTAAATCACATCCTTAAAGTTGTGTGGCTAATTTCATTTTATCGCAGTTCGTATTATGAACTGAATGGTGAAAATATTTATCACTTTTCCGTTGATGCGGTTGCCCCTTCAGGCAAGCGCAACGGCCAGTTCAAGATAAAGTTCGTTCCCTGTCCCGGTTCCGAATGGACGTCGATTTCGCCCCCGTGATCGCGCAGGATACGGCGTGTAATTGCCAATCCCAGGCCACTGCCCTTTAATTTTGTGGAAAAGAAGGGGTCGAATACATGTTTGAGGGCCTGTCCGGTAATTCCCATGCCGCTATCCTGCACGATGACTTGCAGATATTCGCCGTTTTCCGAGCGTTTTGTCTGCACGCGAAGAGTGCCGCCGTCGGGCATGGCCTGCGCCCCATTGCGAATAATATTAAGTACTGCTTGTAAGACACGGGCGCGGTCGCACAGTATCGAGGGGAGCGTTTCATCCAGCTCCTTTTCTACTTGTACCAGGTGGGCGGTAATTTCGGATTCTGCCAACAGTAGCGCGTGCTCGACGATGGCATTGATGGATTGAGACTGTAAATCCAGCGTGCGCGGCTTGGCCATGTCCAGCAAATCGTTGAGCAGGTCTTCCAGGCGCTCTACCTCATCGACGATAATGCCCGATTTGCGCCGGACTTCATCGGCGTTATCGGGTTTTTTGGCGATGCTGCGGGCAAAGCCGCCAACCGTTGCCAGCGGGTTGCGAATTTCATGCGAGACGCGGGCTGCCATTTCGCCAACGGCAGCCAGCCGTTCGGCACCCACCAACTCGCGCTGGGCTAACTGCAAGGCCTGATAGGCCAGCGCATTGGCAATGGTCAGGCCGGCTTGTTGAGAAAGGGCGTCCAGTAGTTGGATGTCATCGGTTTCAATGGGCGCGCCGGAATACAGATTATCGGCAAAAATGACTCCCACCACACGGTCTTTGGCTAACAGCGGCGCGATGGCGATTTCCGGAGCGGTGAACAGGCTGCGGGCTTTTTCGAGTTGGTCGCCGCAGGCTGTTTCCAGTGTTTCGTCCATGGCTCCGATAAGTTCCTTACGCTTGATACATAAGGCACGACGCTGACTGATGACCGTTTCAAGCACCGGGAAGCAAGGGTTGTCGAGGGCGAGTTCCAGTTGCAAGACCTGTTGTTGGAGGGGAGTGGGGTTTTGGGCGTCGAGGCTATCCGACTTTTCCAGAATTTGTTCAAGCGTAAGTTCCTGGTTTCCCATCTCGCGCCAGATGAGCGCGGCTTCTTCGTGGGAAGAAGGCCCCAATGCCATGGTGCCACGCAAGGTTTGCCCCTGGGTTGCATCGGCTTCACGCAAGAGCAAAAACGCGCGGTTAAAGCCCAGTCCGGCTCCGGCGGTGACGCAGGTGAGCACGGTGTGCAGTACTTTGTTGATATCGAGCGAGGCACCGAACAAGCGGCCGATTTCATTAACAAGCTCCATCTGCCGCAGCATTCGCCAGCGTCGTGTGACGTTGATGAGTAGCAGGATAGTCTGCGCTTCGCCGCGAAAATAGATGCGAAACATGCGCACGTCGAAGACTTGCCGCCCTGCCGGTGCATCGAGCGGTATTTCGGGCAGTTCGTAGGGCGTTCCGGTCGAAGCGACATCCGTGATAGCGTGGCGCAGATCGGCAGTGCGCTGCCGTCCCGAACCAAAGACACGTTCGATGGGCTGTGTGATGAGTTCCTGGCGTGTCAGGCCCAATGTCTGGCACAACCGGGCGTTGACCAGAGTAATCACTCCGTTGCTATCAACTGCCATGAGCGAATGCAGCATCGATTCGATCAAGGTTTTGTTGAAATCGCCCAACTCGCGCATTTCATCGTACATGCGCCCGGCTTCCAGGTGGGAAGCAATGATGGCGGTTACCGTCTGCAGCGCTGCCGTATCACGGACGGTAAAAGCGTCGGGACTTTGGCTTTCCAGGCAGATGGCCCCCAGGGCACGGCCGTTCGCCAGAATGGGAACGCAAAAGCCGCTTTTAAGGGCGGAGTATTCGGAGGGTTCGAGATGTTGGGCGCGTTGCGTTTGCACGGCGCGAGCCGCAATAAGATGATCGGCCCGGGTGTCGCTGTGGGTGGCGCTGTTTTGTTTTTCGCCGGCCTGGGCGGCCAGAATGAGATTACTGCCCGATTGGGGCGGCAAACCATCGAAATTCAGCTTGGTAATCGTATCGCAAAGCAGAACGGAAACGCTGCTGTCGCTAAAATGGCTGTGAATGGCTCGAGTCGCCTGGTGCAGAAACGTTGCGTTATCGCGCACCAGCAAGGCACATTTTTGAACTTCGTTGACCAGCGACAGGTGCCGTGCCCGATGCTGTTCCTGCAAGAACAGCATGTGATAGTTTTCAACGCTCGCCGAAGCGGGAAACTTCGGCCTGGGAAGATCGGAAGAGTAGGGCATGGTGCTGGTGGAAGTGGAAAATCGGAAAGAGTGAAGTGGCCTAATTGTCCACGTCTTGCTCTTTCAAAAATTTGGTAGCCTCTTCAGGCGAAACCGGATTGATATAGAAACCCGTACCCCATTCAAACCCGGCCAACTTCGTGAGGCGTGGCAGGATGTCGATGTGCCACAAAAAGTCTTCGGCGGCATGTACAGATTGCTCGTGACGCCCGGAGAGAGTGCCCGCTACCGGTGCCGTATGCACCATCAGGTTGTAAGCCGGGTCGCCCAGTGTTTTTTTGATGCGGCGCAGTGAACGGGTCAGAACCTGGGCCAATGCGGCACGCTCTTCGGGCGTGATTTGCGAAAAATCGTGGTTATGACGTTTGGGATAGATTTGCAATTCAAACGGAAAGCGCGCCGCAAAGGGTGAGAGGACCACGAAATGCTCGCCGTCTTCCACCACCCGGTCGCCCATGGCCAATTCCTGACGAATGACATCGGCAAACACACAGCGCTTTTTCCGCTCGAAATATTCATGGGCGGCGACGACTTTTTCCTGTGCCTGGCGTGGCGTAATCGGCAAGGCAATCACCTGTGAGTGCGGGTGAGCCAGGGTTGCCCCGGCAGCGACACCGGCGTTGCGGAAGATGAGCACATATTGAAAACGCGGATCGTTTTGCAAGGCCGTCATGCGCTCGGTGTAGGCATTGAGGACAGCAATCATCTCTTCCTGCGAGGCATCGGCCATGTCCCAGTTAGCGTCTGGATTCTCGATGATGACTTCATGCGCTCCCACACCGTTCATCCGGTCGAACATCCCCAACCCCGTAGGGTCGAGTTCGCCATCGCGTGTCAATACTGGGAATTTATTGGGCACCACACGCACCTGCCAACCGGGAGAATCGGGAGGTGAACCTTCCGGGCGGCCCCAGGCGGCTATTTCTGGCGGCGTGCGGTCTTCGTTGCCGGGGGCAAAGGGGTTGAAATTGCCTGCAGGAAACTGGTTTTCGGTTTGAAAGTCGTTTGGGCGGCGGCTGCGTTCGGTGGCGATGATTACCCAACGATCGATGATAGGGTCTTTGCGAAATTCGGACATAAAATTCTATAAATTAAGTGTAAACAGACACGTCCCCTGCATTTTACAGGCCCAACGTTATCTTTCAATTATGACGCGAAATGAGCGAGGAGAAAAATAAAGAGGAGAAAGCAAAAGGGCTTGAGGAAGTGCATTTCCTCAAGCCCTTTACTGCGACACGGTGATTTACGGTTATCGTGCCGTATCAAAAGGGTCATCGATGACGGTTGTCGCCGGTGTGCCTGGCTTGGCTGTGTGAAGGAGTGGTGTTATCTCCGTTTCCGGCTTGCCCAGGGCTTTGGCGACAGTACGGTGCCACTGGCGTAGCCTGGCGTTATCGGCATGGGCCGGTAGCCCTTCGTCCAACGCAAAGCCCATGCGGCTGGCATTGTGCATCGCGATGCGTTGTTGGCCCAGTTCCCAGGCTCGTTGTAATAAAACTTGTTTTTCTTCTGGCGTAGGCATGGCAACATTCTCACGCACGAAGCCCAGGGGCAGGCCAGCCTTGTGCAGGCGGACATAGGTTTCGATCAACTCCGCCATTAGCGCCGTGTAATTGTAGCCGCTTCGCACGAATGCCAATCGTTGTTGGGGTTCCTTGTCGTTTGCGGCTAACCGATCGGCTTCGTCGAGATATTTTCCTGCTTTGGCTAATAAATCCGGCGAATAGATGGAGCGAAAATGCACCGTCAACTGGGAAAAGCCAACGACCTTGTGTTTATTCCAGGCTTCTCGAATAGCATCGTAATAAAGATCGTAATAAGCCCGCACCTGTGGTCCGGCGGGGCCGAAACCACTATAAAATTCGTCCAGGATTTGCCCGGAATCTGCCTCCGGCTCCCACATCTTACGCGACAGTACATAGTCGTAGGGCGCGTTGGTTGAGAACCATTTACCGGCTTCGGAGTAGATGCCCAGCATTCCTGAGTCGGCGGCGTATTCAATGGCACGTGAAACTTCCAGGGGATGGGAAATCGGCATGCCCAGTGCGTAGTGGTTGGGCGAACTCTCCCGCATCACCCATTGCTTGATCTTTTGCTTCCACGATTGCACGAAATCCACATAGGTCTTTTCTTCCTGTGGGTTCATTAACCGTGCGGAATAGGTTGTCATCGAAAGAACGACGTTATCCGGCAGACGCTCGATTTTGGCAGGCGGTTCGCGCCCAACGCTGTAAGCAAAGGT
>DAITOV010000248.1:0-7813 GCA_036833945.1 Abditibacteriia bacterium | reverse complement strand
TGCTTACCGCCATTGAGGATGTTCATCATCGGCAGCGGTAAAACGCGCGCGCTGGTGCCGCCCAGATAACGGTAGAGCGGAATCTCTAATGAGGCGGCTGCGGCCTTGGCAACGGCCAGGGAGACGCCCAGAATTGCGTTGGCACCGAGTTTGGCTTTGTTAGGCGTCCCATCTAACTCGAGCATGAGTTCATCAATGGCTACCTGCTCGGTGGCATCCATTTCTTCGAGTTCGGGAGCGATGTGGCCGATGACGTTATGCACAGCCTGCTCGACACTCTTGCCACCATAGTTGCTCTTGTCGCCATCGCGCAATTCCACGGCTTCGTATTCACCGGTGGAAGCGCCCGACGGCACTGCCGCGCGGCCTACAACACCGCTTTCCAGCGTTACGTCGACTTCGATAGTGGGATTGCCGCGCGAATCGAGAATTTGGCGTGCATGAACATCGTAGATGGTGGTTGAAGACATTGGTGAGAAGATTTCCTTGGGGTTTTAACGTTCTAAAATAATCGGCTTGATTCTACTCAATTCACGGTTGATCTTCAATGCAACATGCCTTCATCGCAACCGGTTAAAGGAGGCTTAAAAAACAAACAGCGAAGCACTCGGGCTTCGCTGTTTGTTTGGATGTTCAATCGGCAGGTCGTTAAATATTCTTCTTGATATCAGCCGACTTGCGTAATTCCGCCACCCGAGTGTCCAGACGTTCTTTCAATTTGTTTTGCAGAATGCGCGGCTTGATGTAGCTCGATACTTCGCTGAGTTCCAGCGTGCGCGAAGGCTTCTTCGACTCTACCTTGATAATGTTATAGCCGAATTTGGTTTCCACCAGCTTATTGTGAACCTTGCCGGTCGCTGCGGTAAATGCGGCATCCCCAAAGGCTTTGTCCATCACATCGTCGCGCGCCACGAAGCCGAGATCACCCGCTGCTCCAGCGCTCACCTTGTCGTCGGAATATTCCTTGGCCAGTGCGGCAAAATCGGCATTGGGGTTAACGGCTTTTTTCAGCGCTTCTTCGGCACGCTTCTTGGCTTTGGCCTTTTCATCCGCCGAGGCATCGCTTTTCACTGAGATTTGAATGTGGCGCACATGCACCATCTCGGGAACAACGAAGTTGGCTTTTTGCTCGTTATAGATTTTGGCAATCTCTTCATCGCTGACCGTGATATCTTCAGTCAACTTCTTGCTGAGCGCCGTGATACCCATCTCTGCCGCCAGCATATTGCGCAAGTCTTCTTCAGTCTTCCCTACTTCCTTGAGATGCTTGAGATACTCGGCTTGCGAAAGGAAAGGTTTCTGGAAGCGCCAAATAGCATCGTCCACAAGCTGCTTTTCGGGCATCAAATTCATTCGCTTGGCTTCTTGCACCAACAAACGCTCAGCAATGAGATCTTCACAGATTTCCCGTTTGATAGCGTCCATATCAGCCACCGGAATGCCGGGCTGGACTTCCTCAATCCGTTTGGCGGCAGCATTGATATCGGCCATTAAGATTTTGTCGCCGTTAACCGTAGCAGCCACAGTGACATTCGCCGGAATGGGAGTGTGCGCCGGAGCCGCTGCAGGCGCAGGCTGCTCTGCCGGTTTGGCCGGTGCCGTTGCGGGTTTATCGACAGGTTTGGCAGCGGGGGCTGCAGGCTTAGCAGCCGGGGTCGTGCCATTTTGTGCCGCAACCGGCAATACCGCGATGCACGGCAAAATTCCAAGGACGGCTAATCCGGCCAGCCTTTTCTGCATTCTTTTAGACATCAATAGAAACTCCTTCAGGTTCAGCACACAGTTTGACAGATTTATAAAGCATGGACGTACTCCTGTCACCAGAGTTCTGGTGAAATCGCTTCCCAGCTATCTCACCGATTTCGTCCATTTTGCCTGCGGTAAGACGACGCATCAGGCACTTCACCCAACGTGGCAAACAAACCACGTTTATTTTGACGCGCTTCCGCGTAATAAGTGTTCCACAATTTTTTGTCGATCTCGCAAGACTTACCACCATAGACGCGGGCATACCCCTGCCTAATCAGTTCGGAATTGAACAAAACGCGCTGCCCGCCTTGTTGAATATAAATGAAGCCCAGGCCCCTTCCATACTGGTCGCGCGGCTGCTCGGCGCACAGACGATATTGAATGGTTTTTCCAAGTAACGCCGTTCTGACATATGCAGCCGCTTCACGTCCTCCGGCCTGGCCCTGTTCAGGACAGTCGACACCAACCATGCGAATGCGCCCGCCACGCCTGAGTTCGAGCGAATCGCCATCGGCAATGCGCACCACAACATCGCTTTGCAAACCGTTTGAAATCGACTCGGATGCTTGCGGAGGGGAATTCTTTGGAGCCGGAACACTATCCCTGGAGGGAGACGTTGGTTGTAAAAAATGGTTGGAAAGCCAACCTGCCGCCAAAACGACTAACGCCAGCAAAAAGCGCATGAGGCCACTGCGATGCGAAGAAGAACGAGACATAATTAAATTCAGCACTTATTTTAGCCCAACACACCCCGGCATTGAATCATCCTGTATCCCATCACCCATGACCCCGAATCATCACTCTCTCCGGCGGCGGCTCTTCGATGCGGTGCAGGAACAATCGCTCACCATGAGCAAGCCACACTCCCATCGCATCTTGCTGGCTACCCCACCCTTCCAACTACCCGAGGGAGTCTCACTCACCTACCATCGCGGCGCTCCGCTTAGTCTGCGCGTTGCTAAAAACACTTTCCCCGCGCATGGCGTCCTGCACTACTGGCCCGACTACAAAGTTCATAGCGCGCGTTTTCCTTACTTCGGCTTCGTGTTGGAAGGCAACATAGACTGGCGCATCGGCATCACCGCCCGCGCCGCGCGCCAATACAAAGGCGAACTTCTCCACCATGACTACGCTCTCTTGCGGCTACCGGCCGGCACCGCTTTCTTGATGCCCACTGAAACTCCCTATGCCTCGGGGGAACTGCCGCACTGGTATGACCAAAACGGCCAACCCGCTCATTACAAAATACTATGGATTCGCTTTCTGCCTTCGGGGGTCGAGTGCCATTTCAGTTGGACGGAAGAAGGCAAGCCGGTTTCGGAAACCGACTATTTCGTCTCCGACCCTCATCTCTTCCCGATTGCCATGGCGCTCATCGACGAACTCCAACAACGCGGGCAAGCCGACACCACAGCTTCAAAAGCACTGTTACAAGCCGCATTTCACCGCCTGGCCTATGATCTGCGTGAGTTGCAGGAAAAGCGGCCCGGCTTCATTCGCAAACCCCACGAGGAACAACAATCGATCGACGCCACAGTCGAGTTGGCCTGCCGTTATATCGAGGCCCATTCGCACGAAAAATTGACACTGGACGATATCGCGCGCCACAGCTTTGTTTCCAGCGGCCACCTTTGCCGGGTTTTCCGGGAACAGAAAAGTGTTACAATCAACCAATACATCACGCATCACCGGCTCGAACGCGCCTGCGCCCTGCTGCGCGGCAGTTCGCTGAGTATGAGTGCGGTCGGTAAAAGCGTTGGCTATCCCGATAGCGCCTACTTCAGCCGCCTCTTCTCCAGGCATTACGGCCGGCCACCCCTGGAGTTTCGCCAACGCCATTTGGAGGAATATTACAAAAAGTCAAACGATGTCAGGAAAAGTCAAAAATAGGGCCTCCGATCGTGATTAGAAAGGCAAGCCGGGTGGTATCATACATTAGCAGGTTATTGTGCCTGCCCAGAAGGAGATTTTATTGATGATACGAACTCGCAAAGCACAAGGCTTCACCCTCATTGAATTATTGGTCGTTATTGCTATCATCGCTATCCTGGCATCGATTCTTTTCCCGGTGTTTGCAAGGGCACGCGAGAATGCGCGGCGGACGAGTTGCTCGAGCAATCTCAAGCAGTTTGGCCTGGCTATGATGCAATACGTTCAGGATTACGACGAAACCTATCCCAACGCCATAGGAACCGTTGGCGCGGCTCCACCAGGTGGAGCCTGGAATATGGGAAGTGCGGCCGGCTTTAATAAGTGGGCCTGGCAACAGTTGCTGTATCCCTACCACAAGAACCTGCAGATTTTCCGTTGTCCCTCCGGACTCAACCACAGTAACTTTAACTATCCGACCTACGGAAATTACGGTGCCAACAACCAGATTATCACCGCAGAAACACTTCCTGCCCGTAAGCTTTCCGCCATCACTGCCCCTGCCGGCACTTACGCCATTATGGATGCAGGCACATGGTCAGTCGCTCCCGGCCGGGCCGACCCGACCAATTCCGGCACCAGCTCAAATTTTGGAAACTTCATTCCGGGTATCGGCAAACTTGGCTCGGCATGCGCGATAGCCGGCAACGTCTACGATGTGCTGCAAGACGATTGCCTCAAAGGCCGGCACTTCGAAGGAGTAAACATGGCATTTGCCGACGGGCACGTGAAATGGCTCAAGACCGACGTTGTCAGCACGGAAGCCCGTAAAACTACACCCGTCGCGAACGGTGCCTGGAATTTTGCTAATCAATAATTCGTTATGAACAAAGCTCTCGCTGTTTTCTCATTACTCTGCCTGTTATCCCCAGCCGTCCACGCCCAACAAGCCACGAGCGAGCAACTTAAAGAATGGCGCTACCAATCGTCTTTCAATCCATCACAGCTTCCCACTGTGATGGATTTACTTGGCAACAAAGACACCGTCTTGCGTCAGGGCGCACTGGAAGTGCTGCTTGAACATAACGTCCAAAATGCTCAGCTTATCGAGCGCCTACCCGCGATTATTCAAAACGATGATTCCAGCACGATTCGCGGCATTGCAGCCGCTGTTTTGGTGCAACAAGGAACCACCGCTTACCCTGCGATCAAAGAACTCCTCGTCGGCTCCAACCTGCGCGTACGCCAGACGATGGCGACTGCCGTTCGCGGATTGAGTGAAGTTCCCACCGAACTGCAGAGCGCCGTGAATTGGGCCTCGCCGCCCCACGCACTTAACGGCCCTACTCTGCATCCCAACAGCAGCTTCGAAGCAGGATTATTGGGCTGGGATATTTCGCTGGAAGATGGCGCGTTGGGAAAATGGGACATCGATTCCAGCACTTCCCGCGACGGCAAAAGCTCTCTTCGCCTGACCAAAGAAAACGGCGTGGGCTATATCCGCTTAAAAAGCACTTTTCCCATCGTTGTTCCCGCAGGTAAAACCGAACTCACCTGGCGCGGTTGGTTCCGCGCACAAAATGCGCCTATTAATTCCATCCTTTCCTTCCAACTTCTGGAAGAAGATGGCAAAGTCGCGGCCGATTCTATTCCGTCCAGCAGCGCGCGTTGGCAAAGCCAGACCCTGCTGCGCAACACCCCCGACCACGTGTGGGACAAGCGCTTGTTCATGGTGAAGCCATCCGACAAGGAACGCCGCTACTTCATGGAAGTGATGCTGTATGGCAACTCTTCGACCGTATGGCTGGACGACCTCGATTTTCCCGCTCATCCGTGGAATTTTTATATCAGCGATCCGGTGCCTTCCCTGCCGATAAAAACAGCCTCGGCAGTTGCCACTCCTACTCGCCCGGCTGAAGTGAAAGCCGTCGCGCAAAATAATCGCACGGAACTCCGCATCGATAATCAAACCGTTCCGCCCATCTTGCAATTTCCGTTTATTTCGGAGCGTGGCAATTACGCTCTGTTCGACAAGCTGGGCACCCCTTTGCAAAATGTTGTCTTGGAATTGACTGATACCGACCGCCAACTTCATACGGCCTCGCTCCAGCACCCGAGTTGGCCCACTGCTAAAAACGAGCAGTATTATTTCGATTCCCTCCTCAAGCGTGTCGAACGAGCCGCACAGCAAATGCCGGACAGCAAGCTGATTTTAGGCTTTCATATCATGTGGCCGCGCGATTACGTAGCGACTTTTCCCGAAACGCAATGGCAGAATCAGCGCGGTGAAAAAGCCTATGGCAACTGGCTCTATATGTCGGGGTTTGCCAAGACCCTGCCGAACGAGCAGAGCAACTGGTGGCCGTCGCAGTATCAGGATAAGCCGTTTGAAGATGCCGCCAAAGTGATTCGTGCCTTCATGCAAGAACTCAAAAAGACACCCTATGCCAACAAAGTGGCAGGGACATTTATCAGCGGCGGGCAAGACGGCCAGTTCTATATCAAAGACCGCGACTATAGCCCGGCCGGAACATTGGCCTGGCAGAACTGGCTCAAAGCCAAATACCAGACGACCGAGAAACTCAATCAAGCCTGGAAAACGACGAACCTCACTTTCGATCAAGCCAAAGTGCCGCAGGAGCGCCAGGCCTATCAAGTCGGCAAAGATCAGTCACCATCGTTTTTCGACCCGGCCACCGAAGGCAACCAGCGCGATTACGAAGAGTATCGCACTGAGCGCATGTGGCGCATTCGTGAAATCCTGCTCAAAGCAGCCGATGACGGCATTGGCCGCGACCTGCTGGGCATCACCTGGAGCATGGGCGGAGCGCTGGTCGGCAATATCAAACCGTTGCTGGAATCGAAATACCTCGACGGCATGATCGTGCAACCCGGTTACGAACATCGCATGCCCGGTTATGTCGGCGGTGTGCAGGCTGCTTACCGATCATTTGCCAAACACGGCAAGTTCATCATCAGCGAGTTGGATACACGGAGTTGGGTACGTGAGACGTATAACAATGAGATTACCAGCATGAAAATCAGCACGCCGATGAATGCGGACTGGTTTCAATCGCTCTTCCGCAAGGAGAGTGGGCTGATGATCTCCGAAGACCAGGGCTGGTGGTATTTCGATATTTCCCATAACGCCTTCAACCATCCCGCTATCGTCAACGAAATTACCAAAGCCAGGGAAACTTACAACAAGACCCTTCAAAAACCACGCCAATTCAAGCCCGAAGTCGCCTACATTTATTCGCACGAAAGCTACCCCTGGTCGCGCACCACACAGTTTGGTTTTCGTAAATCATCACAATGGTTGTTGGGATACCAGGACATGGCTCTCACCACGGCGGGTGTCGCTGCCGACCGTTATTATCTCGACGACTTCATGGCGCTGGGTAACTGGGATCAATACAAAACCATTGTGTTTGTAAACACCTACTACCTCTCGCAAAGCGACCGGGAATTCATCGACCAGAAACTCAAGAATAACCAGCGCACCCTAATCTGGCATTATGCCAGCGGCTATCTCTCGGATAAGAGCAAAGGCGCTGAAAATATTGGAGCACTCACCGGCATTAACACCGAAACCGCGTTTCCTGCCGATCGCCAGCGAGCCGTCGCCGTGCCATCGAATCACGAGTTAGCCAAAGGCTTGCTGCCACTCCAAGGTATGGCCGATATTTTCCGCACTTTCTTTCGTGTTGAAAATGAAGGCGACAAGGCTTTCGATGCGCAACGGTTCTGGATTAACGACACTTCGGCAGCCACATTAGCGCAATATCCAACGGATAATAAAACTGCCATCGCGGTGAAGGATTTCCCCAACTGGCGCTCGGTTTATGTCGCCCCGTTAGCTGGAATCAGTAGCGAACTGCTCAATCATGCCGTCGTTGCGGCGAAAGGGCACGTGACCGCTGAGCCGGGAAAAATGATTATCCACATGAACGACCGGTTCATCAGCGTGCACGGTTTACAAAGTGGCACCTATCGAATGAACCTGCCACGGAAAGCGACTGTGATTGATGTCGATAGTGGTAAGAGCCTGGCCAGTAGTGCAGCCGCATTCGATTTAGCCATTGAAGCCCAGCAGACGAAATGGCTGCGCTTAGAAGAATAAATCAGTCTTATCGTCCTTCTCACGAAAATAAGCCCTCGGTCCATATTACTGGACCGAGGGCTTATTTTATGT
>DAITOV010000247.1:0-7831 GCA_036833945.1 Abditibacteriia bacterium | reverse complement strand
ACAACGCGCCTTCGCTTTCCGCGAAAGAAATTGCACAACGCATCGCTTATTTCGGCATTCATGCTCATCCGTTAGCCTCGGCCACCTTGCAGCAAAAGCAATTGACACTCAAAACGCAGGATGCTCTGTTGGTAGGACGTTTGCGGGTTTCATCTGTAGGTAAGGATGTCGTTGCCACCGAAACCGCCTTGCCGTTTTCGCCGACTTATAACGGCACAACGTTGCTCAATGCCAAGTTCGAAAGAGTGGGCAGCGTGAAATCGGTGAACGGCAGTGTGCAGTTGGATGGCCCGTTGGCGAAGCCGCTTGTGGCAAAAGACGATGCCTGGCTGAGCAATGTGGGTGTGGGCGACGAGTTCACATTAACGCCGGTTTTCTCGCAGGTTATCAAGTAGTTGAAAGGGAACTTCGAAGCGACCCGTAGAGACGCGATTTATCGCGTCTTCGAGCGTAACAACTTCCCTCTGCATATTTTGTCGAGGTCACGCCGCAGGTGGAAGACGCGATAAATCGCGTCTCTACCCACGCGTAAACTTTTTACGCAGGTATAGTACGTAACAGGCAATTATTTTCTAAAATCAGTTCACCTAATTGGGAGAGCTTGATTCATGACAGAGCAGGAAAGTGGAGCAGTATTAATCCGGCAGGCACAACGCGAGGACGTAGCGACAATAGTGTCTTTGCTCGCTCAAGACGAAGTAGCGGGTGGGCGCGAGGAATATACCCACCCGTTACCCCAAGCCTATTACGATGCCTTTGAGGCCATCGCGCGCAGCGCCGATAACACTTTGGTAGTGGCCGAAATCGACGGCGAAATTGTCGGCACGCTGCAACTGACCCTCATTCCCAACCTCACCATGCAAGGCGGCAAACGCGCGCTGGTGGAAGCGGTCTTTGTCGATGAAAAATATCGCGGCCTGGGCATCGGGCGTAAGCTGATGCAATGGGCCGTTGATACCGCGCGTGAATCAGGCTGCTGTATGGTGCAACTCACCACTAACAAGCAGCGCGAAGCGGCACATCGGTTTTATGAATCGCTGGGCTTTGTCAGTTCCCACACCGGCATGAAGCTGGTTTTAGAGCAGGGCGGGCACTGTTAAACTGCGGCCAACTCATTCCCTTTAATATTCAGGAGAACCGTTAATGGCTGATAAAATCGAAGTAAAGCACCCCGACCGTCCCGATACCTCGAACGCCCCTTATTCTTCCGGCGTGATTTGCGATGGCTGGCTTTATGTCAGCGGACAAGGCCCGGTCGATCTCAAGACGATGGAAGTGAAGCGCGGCACCATTGAAGAAGAAACCCGCACCACGCTGGAAAACATCCGCCTCATCCTCGAAGCCGCCGGTTGTACTTTCGATGACGTAGTGAAATGCACCTGCTACCTCGACGACATCAAAGATTTCGACGCCTTTACCGAAGTCTATAAAGAGCACTTCAAAGGCGTGCGCCCGGCGCGCAGCACCGTGCAAGCCCCGATGTGGGCGGGTATCAAAGTCGAAATCGATGCCATTGCGCGCGTGCCTGAGAAGAAATAGTTCTCATAGCACGCAAAGCCTGCGGCTGCGCTAACTTCGTCGCAAGTTTTCGCAATTAACGACTTCTAAAAATAACGTCGTTTTTGCGAAGCGAAGCTTTTGCGTAGCCGAAGGCTTTGCGTGCTATCAAACGCTTATCCCTAAAAAGGACTGTTCATCAAAGCGCCGTACACTTCGACGGCTTTTTCCACTTGCTCAAGCGCAATCCATTCGTCTTTGGTGTGGGCCTGGGCAATGTGTCCCGGACCTAAGACGATGGCGGGCAGGTTGACCGCGGCGAAGTTGCTGGCATCGGTGCCATAGGGGACGCCGCTGGGTTCGACTGGGCCGAATGCAGACAGCACTTGGTTGACGTAATCGTTGAACGGACCTTCGCTGGGGTTGAGCGGTGGGTCGTCGAAGAACACGGTTACTTGAATATCCGCGCCCGGCATCTCGGCTTTAAGCGGTGCCAACACAGCTTCTACAGCGGCGGGAACATCAGCCGGGTTTTCACCGGGTACCAATCGGCGATCCATGCCGATTTCGCATTTATCTGGGATGATGTTGAACTGTGTGCCGCCCTTAATCATGTTGATGGAAGCCTGAGCCTTGCCGGTGAGCGGGTGATGGGCGGTAAGTGAGGGCACATATTCGCTTTCAAGACGCTGAATGACTTTTACCATTTCGGTAATTGCCGAGCGCCCGTTGGCCGGGTTGCTGGAATGGGCTGCTACACCGCTGGTGGTGATGTGAATCCGGGCCACGCCATTATGGGCAATCACTGGTTGCAGCATGGTCGGTTCACCGACAATCACGCCAACCGGACGAAAGCCCAGCGTCGGTAACTGCTGATGGGCAAACCCCACCGAGCCGCGCTTGGTGACTTCTTCATCGCAAGTGAACAGCACGCCGATGTTGTTGTGCTGCTCAGCCGATTCACGATAGTTCTTCAGCGCGCACAGCATCGATGCGCCGGTGGCTTTGGTATCGCAGGAACCGCGTCCCCATATTTTACCGTCTTCGATTTTAGCCGCGAATGGCTCGATCGTCATGCCTTCGATGCTCACCACGTCGAGGTGGCTCTCGAAGAAAACCCAGGGATTATCTGGTGCAACTTCATAGCTGACGAGCAGGTTGAAATCGCCGTTATCGAGCGGAAGGCGAGTGGTTTTGAAATCGTGGCTCTGGGCAAACTCTTCCAGCCACAGCGCCAGCGGCTGTTCGGCGTTGGGTTTGCCGGAGATCATGGAGTTGACAGTATCGAAGCTCACCATTTTTTGGAGCAGTTCGATGACGGTAGGGAATGTAGGCATGCCCAGAAGTTAACCGGATTTCGAAGCCGCCGCCAAATGGCGCTGTTAAAATGAAGGTTAAGAAATCTTTACTGTAAGGCATCTTTCATGTCGAATTTTCCCGTCAAATGGAATCCTAAAGACTGGGCCGGCCTTTCGCCCAACGGTATCGGGCATCAAAAACCCAATCATTACGCCGAGATGGCCAAAACCATCTGGGAAAACCGCGACAATTTGCCGTTCGCCTGGCGCATCCTTTCGCGCGGCGTGTGCGATGGCTGCGCGCTGGGCGTGGCCGGGCTTAAAGACTGGACCATGAAAGGCCCGCACCTGTGCAGCGTGCGCCTCAACTTGCTGCGCTTGAGCACCATGCCCGCGCTCGATGAAAAGCTGCTGGAAGATGTTTCTGAATTGAAAAATATCAGTAGCAAGGAACTGCGCAAACTGGGCCGCCTGCCTTACCCCATGATTCGCCGCAAGGGCGATAAAGGCTTCACGCGTATTTCCTGGGACGAGGCGTATGGCATTGCGGCAGAACATATCCGCAAGACCACGCCCGACCGCCTGGCGTTTTACCTCACCTCGCGCGGCCTCACTAACGAGGTTTATTACGCCGCGCAAAAAGCGGTGCGGTTCCTCGGCAGCAACAACATCGATAACGCCGCGCGCATCTGCCACGCGCCCAGCACGGTGGCGCTCAACCGTTCATTAGGCGCGGGGGCATCGAGTGTTTCCTACACCGACTGGATTGGCACCGACTTACTGGTGTTTGTAGGTAGTAACGTTGCCAACGACCAGCCGATTACTACCAAATACATCTACTACGCGCGCCAGCAAAATACCAAAATCGTGGCCGTCAACACCTACCGCGAACCGGGCATGGAGCGCTACTGGGTGCCTTCGGCGGCTGAGAGCGCCATCTTCGGGACCAAGCTCACCGATGAGTTTTATATGGTGCATACCGGTGGTGACCTGGCCTTTTTCAACGGGGTGCTCAAGGAACTCATCGAGCGTGATGAAGCGGGCGAGAAGATTCTCGACCATGATTTCATTCGCGACCACACTACCGGTTTTCAGGGTGTTTTCGACCATCTCAAGTCTTTGGATTGGGATACGCTGGTAAAGCAATCCGGTTCTACTCGCGAAGCCATTCACAACTTTGCCAACCTCTGCGCGCAGTCGAAAAACGGTATCCTGGTGTGGAGCATGGGTGTGACCCAGCACACGCACGGCGTCGATACCGTACACAGCCTCATCAATCTGGCCCTGGCGATGGGTTGGTTCGGACGCGAGCATGCCGGTATGATGCCGATTCGCGGCCATTCCGGCGTGCAGGGTGGCGCGGAGATGGGAGCCTATGCCACAGCCTTGCCCGGTGGTAGGCCGGTAACGCCGGAGAATGCCAAGATCTTCTCCGAGATGTGGGGCTTCGAAGTGCCTGAAACGCGCGGCCTCGATTCGGTGGCGCAATTGCGCGGCTGCCGTGAGGGCACTATCGATGTGATGTACAGCGCAGGTGGCAACTTTCTGGAAACCTTACCCGACCCGCGTTGGGTGGAAGAGGCGCTGGCGAACGTGCCGCTCCGCATTCACCAGGATATCGTGCTCACTTCGCAAATGTTGGTGGAAGGCAAGGAAGACGTACTGCTGTTCCCGGCCATGACGCGTTATGAACAGCCCGGCGGCGGCACCGAAACCACCACTGAGCGCCGCATCGCCTATTCACCCGAAATCCCCGGCCCGCGCATTGGCGAGGCCAAAGCCGAGTGGCAAATTCTCACCGAATTAGCCGCCAGGGTTTATCCCGAAAAAGCCGACCTGATTACCTACAACCACGTCGATGAAATCCGTCGTGAAATTCCCAAAGCCAATCCCAACTATGCCGGTATCGAAAACCTCACCAAAACCGGCGACATGGTGCAGTGGGGCGGCACGCGGCTCTACGAAAACGGTATCTTCAAAACTGCAGACGGGCGGGCGCTGTTCAAGGCCGTCGATTCCCCTGAAAACGACTGGCCCGCAGGCAAGTTCAAAGTCTCGACCCGGCGCGGCAAGCAGTTCAATTCGATGGTACACGCCAAAGTTGATCCGCTCACCGGTGGCAAGCGCGAAGATGTGTTCATGGCCCAGGAAGACGCCACGCAGTTGGGCCTGAGTGATGGCGATGCGATTCTGGTGAAGAACGAACTGGGCGAGTTTCACGGCAAGGTAAAAATCGCGCCGATGCGTCCGCGTAACCTGCAAATGCACTGGCCCGAAGCGAACGTGCTTTTGAAAGCCGATTTGCTGGACGTGCAGGCAGGAGTGCCGGATTACAATGCGTTGGTGGAGATAGTGCCGCTGCGAGATGAAGAACCGCGCGCGTAAGCAAGCCGGACTGTTTCGGCTTCTTACCCTCGCCTCGCCCTCTGGAAATCAATGAATGAGACGGACATAAGCCTCTCCGCGATAGGTCGTTATCACACCCAAAATCGGCGCGCTAATCACAACTTCAACCTGCCAGCCCTTCTCGTTACCACTAACAATGGCACCAATAGAAAGCGTCATAAAATGAGGTAAAGGTAACCTTCCTAACCAACAGCGCTGTTGTCGGAAAATCAGTAATGAATCTTCGACGCTAAGGCGAAATCCAAATTGAAGCGGCCCGGCTTTTTCAATGAGCAGTGAGCCTTCCTGCCATTGCAGCGTATCCAGACAATAATCACCGAAGTGGCGTATCCAGCGCTCACAGCCATTTTCTGTGACGACTTCTAATTGGAGGGGAATTTCTTGGCCTGGTGGGGGAAGACGCAAGAGTGCAGCCATCCCATGCCGCAGGATGCCGCGTCCGCTTTCTACCGTGACAGTGCCCTCGGCGCATCCGCCTTCCACCTGGCCGTGGAACTGCTGCAACGCGGGCGGAAGCTCCGAAAGGCTGTATCCAAGTATCCGTTGATAGAGAGTGGCTTGAAGCATGAGAGGCACGCCAACCTTTGGCGTGCCTCTCATTTTACCGTTTTTAAAGCCTGTGTAGGGGTTCCCCTTGTGGGTGCCCGGTGCGTTCCAGACAGTGCCGCGTGTTAATCGGGCATACTACGTCGCGGGCACCCACAAGGGGAGCCCCTACACAGGCCCATCAAAGTTCGACTCTCCTCACGCGTTTAATATTTGGGGATGAGTTCTCACCTTTTACTTCACCAACCGGAATACACCACTACCGACTGAAGGCAGTTGGAACGTCACCTGATTACCTTGAACGGTACTCTCGATATGCCCCTGTTTAGCCTGGGCGATTTTCCAGCCCTGCGGCAAGCTCAGCGTCAGCTTCTCTGTCGAATAATAGGGGTTGGCCAATAGAATCAGCAACTCGCCATTATAAGTCAGCGCACTGGCTTCCACGCGGGCGTCGGTCGGGAGCGTCAGGGTCGCTTTCTCTCCGTGGAGAATTGCCGGAATGAGTGCATTGATTTCCCGGCCCATCGCAGCAGCCTGTTCCCAGCGCTGCTTGAATAATTCGGGGTTCTTTGTGGCTTCAGTGCGGGGAAACTTTTCATACATCATGTCGTAGTAGGTGTAGAAAATCAGTCCCTTGGCACCATTAATAATAGCCTGGTAAGCCTGGTTGCGAAGTTCGTCGCGCGAGGGCGAGTGCTGTTTGAGTTCGGGGCGGTAAACGCTCCAATCCATCATCTGCGGCACCATCCAGGTGCCTTTCCCGCCGTGTCCGGCTTCCACGGTGATGCGGGTATGGTGGGAAGTCGCGGTGAGGTCGCTTTCGCGGCCCACGGGATAAGGATCGTTGCCCAGCACGTCGGTCACCTTGAAATACTTTTCGAGCGCACTGGCGCTGCTGTTTGCCAGCACTTGAAACGTGGGGTGGTTGGGGTCGAGTTCTACTGTCAGGCCGTGTAACTTTTGTAATTTAGGCAGCCAGCCGGGCGAGCGTTCATCGTTGATATACCAGGCAAGCAGCGCTTCCTTATCGCGCATGCGGCGTACGTAATTGGCGGCGACGCTGTAGGAATCGCCGTTGGCAGGCTCTGGCCCGTTATAAAGGCCGGGCATGGTATTGTGGGTGGAGTAGATGACCTTGAGCTTGTGCTTTGCCGCCCGCTCTAGGTAGGCTTCAGGGTCGTTCTCGCGGTAGCCGTAACCGTAATTGAGCACGGTATTGAAGCCGCCTTCGGTCATACGTGTGAAGTGCTCGGGAGATGTCTGTTCCTCATTGCCCAGATACATGCCCAGCGGGAAGAAGCGTTTGCCGTTGACGACGGTAAAGCCTTCACTATCGATATATACCTTGGGCAGGGCAGTAACAACATGAATAGGGTGCAACTGCTGCGAAACGGTCTGGCCGTCGGGGCCTTTCACTGTTTGCTTCCAGGAATAGGTTCCCACCGGTAAATGAGCGGGTGAGGTGAGAGTCAGGAGTGTCCCGGTTTCGGACAAAGCAACGGAGTGGGTGTTGCTTGTCAGCACTTTTCCCGTGGCATCGGCTAAAGTGCTTTCGATTTGCAGGCTACCGTTTTTCCACTCGGGCAAAGGATTGAAACGCAGGTCGGTTTTCCAGGTGGTGTTGTCGCCTTGCTTGACCAGGCCCCGATAGTTGGGAAAGCGCAGAAACGTCTCGACTGTGGCCGGTTGTTCGACGCGCACTTCCACGTCGTCGAACCAAGCGGTGCCGGTGGCGTTGCGGTGCAGGTACAGCAATACCCAGGTGCTGGCGGCGTTATCGGGCACGATGAACTCGTCTTTCACCTGACGCCATTCATGGGTGCCGGGAATGCCGGGCGGGTAGGAGCCGTTGATGTATTTGTTATCGGCATCCAGACTCTGCACGTAGAGTGTCGCGCCCTTGGCGGTGAGATTTTCGCCTTTGGCCCACACGCTGAAATGCAAATGTTGCCCCGGTTTCACTCCGGCCAGTTTCTGGCGGAAGAATTTGTAGTTTTTGGGGTCGGTGTTGCTGTAGTGCAGGCTGTTTTGTCCGCTGTGGGCGACGGTGGAATTGAGCGTGGCGGTGCCGGCGGGGATGCTCC
>DAITOV010000246.1:0-7847 GCA_036833945.1 Abditibacteriia bacterium | reverse complement strand
ATACTATTCTAAGTTATTTTTAATAAGTCGGAAAGAATTATTTGCTTTTTGCGCATTATTGTGCTTACGGCACAGCAGCAATAAAAAAGATTGCTATACTGACTACGAAAAAAACAATCGAAGGAGTATCTATCTCATGGCTGTAAAAGTTGGTATTAATGGTTTTGGGCGCATTGGGCGCATCGCGTTTCGCGCTATCACGGAAAAATACGGTGATAGCATCGACATTGTCGCGATTAACGATCTCTCGGATCCCGAAACCAACGCCCATCTGCTCAAGTACGATTCCAACTACGGACGTTTTCCGGGCACTGTTGAAGTGACTGGTGATGGTTTTGTAGTAAACGGCGAGAACGTGAAGGTTCTGGCTGAACGCGATCCCGCAAACCTGAAGTGGTCGGATTACGGCGTCGATATCGTTGTTGAATCCACCGGTTTCTTCACCGATGCCAATAAGGCACGTGCCCACATCGAATCGGGTGGCGCAAAGAAAGTCATCATCTCGGCTCCCGCCAAAAATGAAGACGGCACCTTCGCAATGGGTGTCAACCACGAAACCTACGATGCCGCCAAACATCACGTCGTTTCCAACGCCAGTTGCACCACCAACTGTTTGGCACCGGTCGCCAAGGTTCTGCTCGATACCTTCGGTATCGAAAATGGCCTGATGAACACCATTCACGCCTACACCAACGACCAGAAAATCGCCGACCAGGTACACGACGACCTGCGCCGCGCCCGTGCCGCCGCACAGAGCATCATCCCCTCCAGCACCGGTGCCGCCAAGGCCATTTCGCTGGTTATCCCGGAACTCAAGGGCAAGCTCGACGGTGCCGCCATGCGCGTCCCGACCCCGACCGTTTCTGTTGTCGATTTGGTTGTCACCACCTCGAAGTCCGTCACTGCCGAAGCTGCTAACGACGCTTTCCGCGCCTATGCCAACGGCACCATGAAGGGTTTCCTGGGCGTTGAAGATGCACCGCTGGTCTCTGTCGACTACAAGGGCGACAGCCGCTCTTCGGTCGTCGATTCGCTCAGCACCAAAGTCATGGGCGACAACCTGTTGAAAGTCGTTGCCTGGTACGACAACGAGTGGGGCTACTCCTGCCGTGTTGCCGACCTCATCAACTACATGGCCTCCAAAGGGTTGTAATAAGAGCGAACATCGAACGTCCAACGTTGAACATCGAACTTTGAATGGGTTCTTTGTTCGACGTTGGACGTTCAACGTTTGATGTTGGAAGTTCACATATGAAATCTATTTCTCTCGGTTCACAAGGGTTGTCGGTGACTGCGCTTGGCCTGGGTTGTATGGGCATGAGCGATTTTTATTTCGAGAAGTCGGAGCGCGAAGCCAATGAAGCGGCTTCGATTGCGCTCATTCATCAGGCGCTCGATAGCGGACTGACTTTTCTCGATACTGCCGATATTTACGGGCCTTTCACCAACGAAGTGTTGGTGGGACGCGCCATTAAAGATCGCCGCGACCAGGTTGTGCTGGCGACCAAATTCGGCAATGTACGTGACGAAGAGGGAAATTTTCTGGGCATTAACGGCCGCCCCGAATATGTGAAGGCTGCCTGTGATGCTTCGCTCAAGCGCCTGGGTGTCGATCATATCGACCTTTATTATCAACACCGTGTCGATGCCAATGTGCCGATTGAAGAAACCGTCGGTGCCATGAGTGAATTGGTCGAGCAGGGCAAAGTGCGCTTTCTCGGTCTTTCGGAAGCCAGTCCGGCCACCATTCGCCGTGCGCATCAAGTCCATCCCATCAGCGCTTTGCAGACGGAATATTCGCTTTGGAGCCGCGATCCTGAAGATGAAATTCTTCCGACGCTGAGCGAACTCGGTATCGGTTTCGTCGCTTACTCACCGCTCGGTCGTGGCTTTTTGACAGGCCGCTTTAAAACTATCGATGATTTGCCGCAAGACGACTGGCGCCGCGCTTCTCCGCGTTTTCAGGGCGAGAATTTCGCTAAGAATTTGCAATTAGTGGAGCGGGTGCAGGAATTGGCCAATGAAAAAGGTGTCACTGCCTCCCAGTTGGCTCTGGCCTGGGTTTTGGCACAAGGAGATGTTCATGGCACTGGCTTGGCAGCGATTCCAGGCACGACCAAAGCCAGGAACCTCGAAGATAATCTGGGCGCAGACGCTGTGCGTTTGAATGCCGAAGAACTGGCCCGCCTCGATGAGATTGCTCCTAAAGGCAGCGCCGCGGGTGAGCGTTACCCGGATATGAGTTCTATCGATTCCTGAAGAATCTTGGTGGCACAAGTAGAAATAAAGTAGAGAAGAACGTGGCTCATTTTTTGTCGGTAACCAGCGAGAATTTTCAGCAGGAAGTGTTAGAATCGGAAATCCCGGTCGTGGTTGATTTCATGGCACCGTGGTGCGGCCCTTGTCGCATGATCGCCCCAATTTTGCAAAAGCTGGAACAGGAATATAGCGGTCGGATTAAGTTCGTCGAAGTCGATACCGATCAGCAAAATGCGTTGTCTGCGCAATACGGCGTACAAAAGATTCCCAACCTGACCTTTTTCAAGGATGGCGAAATCGTCAACCAACTCGTCGGCTTCCTCAGTGCGGGGCAGATCAGCGCTGGGACCCAGGCGTTGTTGCAGGACGAATAAGCATTTAGTGTTCTTGTAAGACCGTTACACACAGCACCCTCCGTAGAAACACGATTTATCACGTCTTGAAGCATTACAATCTCTCTTGACATTGATGGCTGGAATGTGTTCTGTTTGGAAGACGCGATAAATCGCGTCTGTTGTATGTGGGCAGGTTGTTCAACATGCTCTTGATTTTACGCTGTGTGTTCACTCGGTAATTTGTCATCCTGAGTCCGCGAAGGATCTCGTAATAGTAATCTAAATTTTTTACTTTAAGCACTAAGGTTTAGAAATGTGCGATGAGGTCCTTCGCAGACTCAGGATGACTACCGCCCGGCTTTGAAAACCGGCCGGACAAGGCTGATGTGTATGCCGATATTTTTCCCAATCATGTTGAAGATAAGGCGCGATGTGAAGCGATATTTACGGGTTTGCAATTAGCGGAATGAAAATAATCTCACGCAGAGACGCAGAAGGCGCAGAGAAAATTTGATCTTTGGTCTTGGACCTTTGGTCTCAAAGAATCCCCAAACCTGTTAGATTTGAGTGAGAGCTTAAAACTCTAATCCTCCTCTTTCTCTCTGCGCCCTCTTTCTCTCTGCGTGAGCTTTAGTCAAATTTCCCGTAGCTTTTCAAAGAAGCCTGCGTCCTGCTGTTTTTTCCATAAGCCCCGCACTTGACCCAGCAAATGCGAGCGACGGTTAGCACCATACTTTAAGAAGGCGGCCACGTCTTCCGGGATTT
Source organism: Abditibacteriia bacterium (assembly GCA_036833945.1). Lineage (GTDB taxonomy): Bacteria > Armatimonadota > Abditibacteriia > Abditibacteriales > Abditibacteriaceae > DAITOV01. The sequence goes on along the minus strand of DAITOV010000246.1, from coordinate 4,488 downwards.
CTTCCGGCAGGGTTGGGCGGATGCCATCTTCTGTGAATTGTACCGGCACGCCGAAGGCTCCCAGTGCTGTCATGTGCAGCACGGCGCGGTCTTGCATTTCGCCTAATAAATCTTGCAGTTCCACGAGGGTTTTGATCTGCGGCTTCACATCATCGGTATAGCATGGCCCCAGCGTCTCAAAGGTATAGCGCAAGCGGCGGAGCGATTTGCGCAGTTCGTGCTGCTCCACTTCGACATGCGCGGCATCGAGCGCGTCGGCGTGGTCTTGAATTTCGTCCAACCGCACTGCCAGCAAGTTGTGCGCGGTGTCGGAAAGTGAGAGGGCAGGTGAGGCGGCTGCCGGTAGGCCCAGCGCCCAGCGCGCGAATTGCTCGTGCAAGCCTTGCGGGCGGCGGCTCTTGTTGATCCGTTTCACCATCGGCGCAAAAGCCTCGGCACGCCGATTTTGCAGGTGCCGCTCAAAAGTGAGTAGGCCGGGCGTGTTCTCATCGAGCGGGGCTTTCAGGCGGTTGGCGGCGTAGTCGTTCAGATAGCTTGTCAGCACGTCGCAGTCGCGCACCAGGCCCAGCGCGTCGCCGAGCTTGCTGAGGCTGTTACGGTGGTCGCGGAGTTCGTTTCTCAAACATGGCGTGAGAACGGGCGACTCTTTTTCACCTTCAAAGTTTTGCAGCAATGAGCGCAAGCGGCGAATCGCCACGCGCATGTCGTGCAACGCTTCGGCATCGCCCTGGGCGGTTTTATCGGCGTGTTTCCAGGCATCGCGCCATAGCGTGACAGCCAGGCGGCTTACCCCTTCGAGAACGGGGGCATCGGGTTCGATTGAAGCAGCTTTTGCAATATCGGCCATAGATGCAGTTTGACAGAAAAAACTCCCGGTGATGTTAAGAAGGCACGCGGGTGCTTGTGCTGTAGCCGGCTTATCATCGACAATGGAAGGTGAGGTGAGTGAAATGCGCGTGAAAATAGGAATGTTGATTGGCCTGGGATTATTACTGGCATCGGTGCGTTTGGAGGCTTGTGCGCCTATGCCCCAAAAAGATGCAATGGTGAAAGTCACGGAAGAATCGGCGATTATTGTTTGGGATGAAGCAAACAAGACGCAACATTTTATTCGCGAAGCCCATTTCAACGGCAATGGTAAAAGCCTTGGCTTTATTGTGCCGTCGCCAAGCGTCCCTCAATTGGCCAAAGCTGATAATCGCGCGTTTGCACAGTTGGAGGAATTGATTGAACCCGAAGTGGTTTATCAGACGCAAACGGTGCGTCGTTTTGCCTGGTTTATTGCTGGCCGGGGCGATGCTGAAGAGGAAGTAACTGCGGGTAATTCCATCGATTCGACAGCAGCGCCGGTTGAAGTGATCGATACGCAGCGTGTTGGCGATTACGATGCCACCGTCCTGCGTGCTACCGATGCCGCTGCTCTGGGACGTTGGCTCGCCAAGAACGGTTACAGTTCTGATGCGGCGTTTGAAAAATGGCTGGATATTTATATCCAGAAGCGCTGGTATGTGACGGCGTTCAAGGTGGTGAAAAACGAGAGCGGCCAGCCCGGTTTCGCACTGGCTCCGGTGCGCATGAGCTTTACGACACCGCGCCCTTTTTATCCCTATCGTGAGCCGCAACAAGGTAACGAGACAGGCTCGCAAAAGCGTTCCCTGCGCGTGTTCTTTTTTGCCCCCAATCAGGTGCAGGCAGTTCCGGGCACTTTTAAAGCCTCGCAACAATGGCCGGGCAAGGTGCAATGGGCCGATTCTGCCGATAAACACGGCATCGATTGGGCAAGCATGGCGCAAGATTTAAATCTTCCCCAAAAGGCGCTCCGCGAGGCCGGGCGCTTAACCGTGTTTGAAGATTTCAGTTCGCCGCGCCCGGGAACCGATGACGTGTTTTTTACCTCGACAGCCAATACGCCGATTTTGCCCACGCCTATCGTGGTTTACACCAAAGTTGAAAAACCGATTTTTATTGAATTGTTGATTTTGGTGGGAGGCGCTATTGTTGGTTTGGTGCGCAAGTTGAAACAAGTGCTTTAGCCCGAAGAACCGCGCGCGTAAGCAAGTCGGGTATCCCTGGGCTTCTTGCCTATTCTGAGATTGTGCCTGGTTTAGCGTAATGCTTGAGCCCACCCGACTTGCTTACGCGCGCGGTTCTTCGGGGTTGGGGTTAGCGTTATGTTTGATCAATCCGACTTGCTTACGCGCGCGGTTCTTCAGTTGGTGCGATGCTCCCAACTCACGTTCGTCACGCCAGGCAGGGGTTCGATGTGGGTGGAGATTTCATAAATCACATCGAAGAGATGCGATTTTTCGAACTTGATATCGAAAGTGGTGGTGTAGCGCCCGTTTTCCAGATCGTGATTGAAGGAGACGTCGAACACTTCCACTTTAAGCGGCAAACTCGTAATGGCGTTGCGCAGCACGGAGGCGTTGGTGGCTTGGTCGTTGGTGGTGATGCCGACGCGGGTGTAGGCATTGTGGGAGATGCGGGCATCGACGATGGGGAGGATGCCCAGCGTTATCCCAGCCAGAGCCACACCGCAGAGGCCGAGTTGCCATTCGCCGCTGCCCAGCACCAGGCCCAGCACAGTGGAATACCACAGCACGGCGGCGGTGGTGACGCCGCGCACCAGCGAACCGGAACGGAAAATGGTGCCCGCACCTAAAAAGCCGATGCCCGAAAGCACCCCGGCGGCAAGGCGGCCGGGGTCGGAGCGGAGAATGCCTTTATTTAAGTCGCCCAGCGAAAGGGCGTAATGCTCGGAGAGAATCATCGCCATCGCCGCAGCGACACAGGCGAGGACGGTGGTGCGCAAACCGGCGGGCCGCCCGTGCGTTTCACGTTCGAGCCCCAGCAATGCACCCGCACCAAAAGCGGCCACGAGACGAAGCAGAATTTCGGTGAGGGGAAGGTTTTCGGGAATCATCGTGAAATGCAGGCCGCCCGCAGGGTAAGGTTTGCTTTAATGAATGGCTTCAGTCGAAATCGAGCAAGTCGCCCAGCCAACCGCCTTTTTTGCGGCGCTTGTGATATTTGTAGTCATCGTCGTCATCATAGTCACGACGACGCGGCTGTTCATACTGCGGCTGTTGCGGCCTTTGCTGTTGCGGCGGAGCATACTGCGGAGCGGGTGCCTGGACAGGAGGCTGTTGCGGCGGAGCGATCTGCAGCGAGCGTTCGATGAGCTTATCGAGTTCGCCGCGATCGAGCCACACGCCGCGGCACTGCGGGCAGTAGTCGATCTCAATGCCCTGGCGATCGGTAATGCGAAGTTCTATTTCCTTACAAACGGGACAATTCATGAAATATGTTCCTTGAAATACGTTTTAAAAGTCCGGCATTATTCATACGATGAAGACGGGCAAAGGTTGCAAAAGCAATTTTGAATGATGAATTATGAACGATGAACTAAACGGCGATGGACTAAAGCGTGTGAAGTCTCCTCAAAAACTATCTGTGTTTATCTGTGTTCATCTGTGGTTAATTCACCGCGCCTTGCGTTCGCCGCGATTTCGCAGACGGCGGGCCGGAGCGCCGACATAAACGCCCATTGGCTCGGTATCACGGGTCACGACCGAATTAGCCCCAATCACGCAACCTTGCGCGATGCGGGTGTTCATGGCGACAGTGACGTTGGCGGCAATCCACACGTCTTCCTCAATCGTAATAGGTCCGCTCATGCCGGTTTTGGCCATCGGGCGGTCGATAATGTTATCGTCGTGCTGCACACTGGCGAAAACCACGTGGGCGGCGATGTTGTTGTAGGCACCAAAAGTGAGGCCCCCCCCCGCATAAAGCGCGCAACCGGCGGCAAAATGCGAAGTGTGGCCGATTTCGAGAAACCCGTTTTCGCCGCCCAGCGAGATATAGGTGCCAGGGTAGAAACCGACGTTATCGCCGACGATGAAACGGTTCGGGGAACCCTGGATGAAGCTGTTGGGAAAAAACGACACGTTGTTGCCGATGCGGCAGATCTGGGGTTGGGCCATCATATAGAAATTGGCCATGAAGTTGACGTTGTCGCCCACTTCCATCACTTCGGGGTGTTCGATGAAAACATTCGGTCCGATGACGACGTTTTCACCACATGATTTGAAACGCTCGCGATAATCCATAATTGAGCGTATTTTAACATGGGAAAAAGGTTGACAAGCACTCTTTCCTTTAAGAAACTAAAAGGCACAATTTGGTAGAAGAGGCTGTGATAAGGAGTAGTAGGTATCCCCTCCGTTCAAGAGAGCCGGTTGAAGTGCTGAAAGACCGGTAACGAAACGATACTGAACTCGCCTTGGAGCCGCTGTTGTGAGAGTTTTGAATATTGAGTTTTGAATTTTGAGTTGTTAACTCAGAACGCAAAACTGAGAACTCAAAACTGTAGTGATAGCCGGGAACGCCCGTAATAGCGTAATGAAGAGCTTCTTGTGAGAAGTGAAACCGAGTGGTGCAAAAACTTCATCATTCAGTATTCATAATTCATCATTCAAGAAGAAC
>DAITOV010000245.1:0-7851 GCA_036833945.1 Abditibacteriia bacterium | reverse complement strand
GGCTTGATGCCAAAATTCAATCCCCAGGCCCACACGGTGCCGTCGTTTTGAACGGCCAGGGAATGCAGGTCGCCGCCATCGAAACCGGCCTCCGCGCGTGCCGCCTGGCTGCACGATGCCACCAGTACGAGGCACGCCACAAGTAAGATTGAAAAACGTTGACGCATGGAGAATGTGATACTACCGGCAATGATTATAATTGCTTTGGCAGCTTTGCGTAAATTGAACGGCAAGTGAGCGCATAATCAGTTATATTTTGAGCGTCGGGAACAGGAACAAAAACATATTACAAGAGCTTCATGGAACAAGATCGAATTTTTGCACTGTTGGACGAGTTTAAGGTCGAAACGCCCTCTTGGGGTTTTGCCGATACAGGTACGCGCTTTGGGAAATTTGCCCAGGCTGCCGCCGCCACTACCGTTGAAGAGAAGATACAAGATGCCGGAATCGTGCACCGTTATACGGGTGCCTGTCCCACGGTAGCCGTCCACGTACTCTGGGATTTTAACGAAGACACCGACCCCGCCACCGTGGCGCGCATCGCACAGGAAAATGGCGTCAAGATCGGTGCCATCAACCCTAACCTGTTTCAGGATCAAGTCTATAAGTTCGGTTCTTCCTCCAGCCCTAACCCCAAGGCACGTGAAACTGCCGACGCGCATGTCGAAAACTCCATCGAGTTGGCCAAAATCGTGGATTCGAAGTTCATCTCCCTGTGGTTCGCCGATGGCACCAACTATCCGGGCCAGGATGACATCGTTTCCCGCAAGCGCCGCATGGAACTGGCGCTCCGCAACTGGCACGATTCGCTCTACGACGACATGACGCTGCTGGTGGAATACAAGCCGTTTGAACCGGCCTTCTACCATACCGATATCGCTGACTGGGGCATGGCGTTGGTCTACGCCAAGAAAGCCGGGCCGCGCGCCAAAGTTCTCGTCGATACCGGCCATCACCTGCCGGGCACGAATATTGAACAGATCGTCGCCTGGTTGCTGGATGAAGAGATGCTGGGTGGTTTCCACTTCAACGACCGCAAATATGCCGATGACGATTTGACGCTGGGTTCAATCGACCCCTATGCGGTGTTTCGCATTTTCCATGAAATTCGCAATGCGGCAGAAATTCACGGGCGCGACGTCTCGCAGATTGCCTATATGATCGATCAGAGCCATAACCTCAAGCCGAAAATCGAGGCTATGATTCAGACGGTGGTAACGGCGCAGGAATTGTATCTTAAGGCCTGCCTGGTCGATCGCGAGAAGTTGCAGGAAGCGCAAGCTAAGATGGATATTGTCGCCGCCGAAGAATTGCTCAAAAGCGCTTTCAATACCGATGTGCGTCCGCTCCTGGAAGCCTGGCGCGAGGCACGTGGCCTGGAACGCGATCCGCTGACGGCTTATCGTGCCAGTGGCTACGAAGCCAGAGTGGCGCAAGAGCGCACGGCGGCTCGCGCGGCGCGGGGCGAAAACTCGTCCGGCGGCGGATATGCCTGAAAACAGGGTCGCGAATCGAAAGTTCGGTTTGAATGTCTAAAAAATTGAAACAGAAAATTATGGCCAATACAGAAGAAGCCGCAAACACTGCTCCCGTTTCGGGTTGGGTGCAGACGCCTGAATCGCTGGAACGCGAAATCGTCAATGTCATGGCCCGCGCCTGTTCGGTGGCCGCCCTCAATGCCGCTCATGCCCGTGGGCGCAATAACGTACGTTTTGTCGGCGAACTGGCGATGAACGCCATGCGCGCCGCGCTGCAAGACGGTTTGCCGATTCCATCGGAGATTGTTTTGGGCGAAAACGCCCCTGATCTTGGCCCGGTGCTTTTCACGGGCGAACGCCTGGGGCCTGAAGGTGAGCCGCAGTTGCTGCTGGCGCTCGACCCGCTGGAAGGCTCCACGCTTTGTGCGCGTGGTGAGCCGGGTGCCATCACCGTCGCAGCGGGCGCTCTTGCCGGGCACGGACAGTTGATGGGTAATGTCGATGGTTACTTCGATAAAATCGTCGTCGGCAAAGACCTCGCCAAGCGTGTGCTGGCAATGAAAGAAACCGGCGGCCCTTACTTCTACGTCAAGGTCAACGAGACGCACGGCCTGATCGACAACTCGACTGAAGACATCGTGCGCTGGATTGCCTACGTGCGCCAGAAGCCGGTTTCGGAAGTGGTGGCGATGGTGTTGGAGCGCGAGCGGAACTATCGCGTCATCGAAGAGTTGCGCCGCCTTAACGTGCAGGTGCTGTTGATTAAGGATGGCGATACCACTGCTGGTTTGCTGGCGCTCGATCCCAAGCTGGATGTCGATGTGGCTTTGGGCATTGGCGCTGCGCCTGAAGGTGTCATCACGGCGGCCATTTGCCGCGCTTTCCAGGGCTATATGGAAGCACGCTGGTGGCTGGGACATCCGGAGAAAGGCGCGGCCGATAAAGCCCGGCTCGCGGAGCAGAAAATCGATCCGCGCAAATTGCTGACGGTCGATGACCTGGCGGGTGGGCATGTGATGTTTGCGCTCACCGGTGTGACGTATAATCAATATACACCGGGCGTGCAGTATGGTGCGGGTGGCACGGCCATCACGCATACGATTTACGGACGTAGCCGGTCCGGCACGATTTATGAGCGTCGTGCCATTCATCAGAACCCACCACCGCCGCCGGAATATCCGAAGTAGGCGCGGGGCGATGGGGAAGATAGATGGGTTATTCGACTTATCTTTTGCCGCAACTTGTTCCTGCCATGCCACCGACTTCTGCCGAACGTTCTCAACTGGCGCACCTCTTGCGCCGCGCGGGGTTTGGCGCGCGGCCCAGCGAGTGGCGTGAGTATCTTCAACTGGGTGTAGCTGGCACCACGCAAAAGCTGCTACACCCGGAAGCCGTTCCCGACCAGTTCGATGCGCTGCTCGAAACTATCGGCGGCAATTTTGTCGATCTCGATACACTCGACGGCGCACGAAACTGGTGGATCTTCCGCATGGCGCAATCCAAGCGTCCGCTGGAAGAAAAGATGACCCTGTTCTGGCATAACCATTTTGCCACTGCCAACTACAAGGTCAACAACCCGCGCTGGATGGCGGGCCAGATAGAAACCTTCCGCAAACACGCCCTGGGCAATTTCCGCAGCATGCTGCTTGCCATGATGCGTGACCCCGCCATGCTGGTGTGGCTGGATGGAGCGCGCAACAAAGTGGGTGCTCCCAATGAGAACTTCGCCCGTGAGATACTGGAGCTTTTCACGGTGGGGGCTGGTAACGGCTACACCGAAAAAGACATTCAGGAAGCGGCCCGTTCTTTCACCGGCTGGATGTACGACGGCAACACCCGCACCTTCACCTACAACCCATTTCTTCACGACGACGGTTGGAAAACCTTTTTAGGCCGGAGCGGCAACTTCCACGGCGATGATATTGTGGAAATTATCGCAGCCCAACCGACGACCGGGCGCTATTTGGCGACTAAATTGTGGAAGTTTTTCGTTTCGGACAATGTGCCAAAGGCAGAAGTCGATCGGTTGGCGCAAATCTATCTCAAGAGCGGTTATGAAATGCGCCCGGTGATGGAAGCATTGCTCACTTCGCCGCTTTTCTACGCCGATACCGCGCGCTATTCATTGATAAAAAGTCCGGTGGAATATGTGGTGAATGCCATGCGCACTTTCGATGTGCCGCTGCTGGCAATTCGCAACCTGCCGGGACATATTTCTTCGATGGGGCAGGAACTCCTCAATCCGCCCGATGTTGCCGGTTGGCCGGGGGGCACCGAGTGGATCAACACCCGCACTCTACTGGCGCGGGTTAATTTCTCCAGTGCCGTCACCACCGAGATGAACCGGCGCGGCACGCTGGCCGAGCGCATGAAAACCGAGCTTCTGGTGCCCAATGCCGATCTCAGTTCTCCTGAAAGCATGGTTAACAGTGTGTGGGAGGCGTTGTTGCCGGGAAAACCGATGGGCGAACGCACCCGCCCGGCATTGCTGGCCTATGTGCAGGAAGGTGCGCGAGACGGCAAAATCAATGTCAATGCAAAATTACCGGGACTCACCAGCTTGATTATGGGAACCCCGGAGTATCAGATGGCGTAAAGAGTTCCCAGAGCGTGGCATCGTATTGGCCCGTAAACACTTGTTGAGCAGACAAGAGGAGTTTTTAATATGGCTACAAGACGTTCATTTATCCAGAATGGATTGGGATTTGTTTCTTTAGGTTTAATGATGCCGGGCTTTTTATTCCGCGCGTCCGAAGCCGTGGCGCAAGGACAAGGGGCACCGGGAATTCTCAATACCGGTAATGGAAAAATTCTTGTCGTCATTGAAATGTCGGGCGGCAACGATGGACTGAATACCGTCATGCCCTACGCCTTGCCCGAATACGCCAAGGCCCGCCCCAACATTGCTGTTACCAAAGACCAGGCATTACAAATCGAGCAGAGCAACGGCATGCAGCTTGGCATGCACCCGCGTTTGAAAGGTCTGCACGAGCTATACGATAAAGGCCAGGTCGCAGTCGTGACGGGCGTTGGCTATCCCAACCCCAACCGCTCGCATTTCCAGAGTATGGACGTGTGGCAGTTAGGCGATCCCGACTACAACCGTGCCCGTGAAGGTTGGCTGGCGCGCTTTTTCGATGAAGATGGCCACCTGAAAAACACCTCGCTCCCCGGCATTGCGCTGGGGCAGCAGTTGCCCCTGGCTCTCGATGGGGCAGGTAGCCAGGCGGCAGTTATCGGCAATGGCGGCGATTATGGTTTTGGTGTCAACGCCCCCGATAAAAACCAGCAGATGGCGGCCTTCAATGCGATGTATATGCCGCAGAAGAACATGAATGGCACGGTTGCCACCGGCACCGATGAGTTCATCCGCAACGTCGGCCACGAGGTGTATACCAGCACCGAGGCGATTAAAGGCGCGCTCAAAAGCTACGACGAAAAAGCCGGAGCCAAGGCGAATTACCCCAATAACAACGGCCTGGCAACACGCTTGCAAACCATCGCCAAGCTCATTTCCGGTGGCCTGAGCACGCGGGTCTATTATGCCAGCATGGGCGGCTTCGATACCCACGCCAACCAGGCCGGCAGCCACGCCAACCTGATGGGCAACCTGGGCGATGCGATTTCTGCCTTCCTCAAGGATATGGAACTGCAAGGCCGTGGCAACGACGTCATTGTGATGACCTTCTCCGAGTTCGGCCGACGCGTCCACGAAAACGGTTCGCAAGGCACCGACCACGGCGCGGCCAGCGTGATGTTCGTGGCCGGTGGCGGTGTGAAGGGTGGGGTTTACGGACAATATCCCAGCCTGACCGATCTCGATAGTGGTGACTTGAAGATGACGACGGACTTTCGCACGGTCTATGCTGCGTTGCTGGATAAGTGGTTGGGTGCGCCAAGTGCGCAGGTGTTGGGCGGACAGTTTACGCCGTTGAAGTTTGTGTAAATTGGTTGCTGTATTAAAGTTGGAAAAATATATGCCGTAGGTTTTGGGGATTTGCTCGGAGAGCAAGTCCCCAAAATGTGACGAGGGGCAAGATGCTGCTTGGCTGACACCCGACCCATCATTACACCGGTCGTAACCTCATCATTAAAATCAGAGATATAAAGAAGCGGTATTAATGACCAAACGTAAAGTGCTCTGCGTGGAGAACGGGCAGTATAAAGAAAAAGAAATCGTCGTCGCGGAATGAATAATGAAAGATAAAAAGCTGATTCTCTCTGCACAAAAGCGGGTGGGGCAAGTGCAAACGCTCACAGTGGAGCCTCTGGCCGAGCGGAAGGAGTTGGAGAGTGTAATGCGTAGTGAGGATACGGATACGTATGATTTCGAGCCGTATTTTTGAAGTAAATGTAATTAGTTGTGAGCCGAGAAAAACCCATAACCAGTTCCATAAAAAGCATGTTACAATACTGCTTAATAAGGTCGTTACTAAATCTATTTGAAAGGGGTGCAATGTCCAGCGTTTACGAAATTAGCAAAGAACAAGCAAATAACATTCTCCAGATAGAAGAGAATTTTTTAAATGACGTTAAGTCTAAGGAAATCAAACCTGCTAAGCTAACAGAAACCGTATCCGCATTTGCTAATGCAGCTGGCGGTGATATATACCTTGGTGTAAATGAAAATAATATTACAAATAAACGCACTTGGTTAGGTTTTTCTTCTCAGGAAGAGGCAAACGATATCCTACACGTATTGTTTGGATTATCTCCTTTGGGGAATTACTTTAATTATGAGTTTCTGAGATGTGATGGGATGGATGGATTAGTCCTACATCTCAATATAAAAAAGACCAAAGAAATAATAAAATCTTCCTCTGGCGAAATCTTTAGTAGAGTGAATGCAGGTAAAGTAAAACTGGACACTCAAGAGAAAATAAAGCGTTTAGAGTTAGATAAAGGTATAGTTTCTTTTGAAGATGAGTGGGTGCACGTTGCACTCAGGAAAATTGAAAATAGCTTAACTATTCTGGAATTTCTAATTAACGTTATTCCAAATGGTGAGCCTATTGCTTATTTGAGAAATCAAGAGTTGGTTAAAGCGGATAGTGAATATGTGAAAGTATGCGGTGTGCTGCTATTCTGTGATGAGCCGGCGATATATCTTCCTAAAAGAAGTAGTATCAAGCTCATGCGCTATAGAACTAAAGAGGATGATATAGGCCGAGAATTCTTAGAAGGCACTCCCCATACTATCGAAGGTAGTATTTACGAACTGATATATAAAGCAGTCGACACTACAGTAGATATAGTTCAAAGTATGCAGAGGCTCGGTGAGAGTGGTTTAGAATCTATACGATATCCAAAAGAGACTTTGCATGAAGTAATTACTAATGCAGTTCTGCATCGAGATTATAGCATTACCGCTGATATACAAATTCGGATTTTCGACAATCGAATTGAGGTGGAGAGCCCGGGGAAGCTACCCGGACATGTCACCGTCCAAAATATATTAGATACACAGAGTGCAAGGAATCCAATGATTGTTCGACTGATTAATAAATTTCCTGATCCTCCTAATAAAGATGTTGGAGAAGGTCTTAATACGGCATTTCGAGCAATGGAACTACTACGTTTAAAGCCTCCTACTATTATTGAGAAAGATAACTCCGTATTAGTATCTATTAAACATGAATCCCTTAATTCGCCGGAAGAATTAGTTCTTGAATATATGAATACACATGATGAAATAACTAATTCCATTGGACGGGAGATTACAGGGATAAAAAGTGAGAATACAATGAAACAGGTTTTTTATCGCCTTAAAAACAGGAACATGCTTGAACAAGTTCCCGAGAAAAGAGGTGCCGCTGCAGCATGGCGGAAATGTGCCGAATAACTATGAATTAGCATGTAGTAAGAAATGACATTGCACTACAGCTTAAACTATGGTGCAATGTCGTTTCTCTCGGGTTAATAAACTCGAATCTCAAACACCCGGGCTTCTTCCGCGCCGTTCGTCGCCGTCACTTCCAGCCTTAACTTATCCGCGCTCACTGGCTTTTCCAGCTTATGTACGCGCTTGCGCTGCCAGTTGTTATCGACTTCGGCGATCACTTCATCGCCAGCTAACAAACGATAGCTTTTCACGGTTTCGGGCTGCGGGCCGCGAATCATGTAGTTATTGTAGTAGTCGCTGGCGGTGAGGGTGAGGAAGCGCTGCATACCGGTATCGAAGACCAGGTGCACTTCGTTGACTTCCACCGGTTGCTCGAAGCTCAGCTCCACTGAAGCGGGAAGCTCGGCGGAATGCCAGCCGTGGCCTTCGTCGTCCGACCAATTGCCCCAGGTTGGCTTGAGGAAGCGGCTGGTGCCATCGAGGATGGCGGCGGCTTGCCAGCCTTCCACTTCGCTCGAAGCGGTGACGGTA
>DAITOV010000244.1:0-7862 GCA_036833945.1 Abditibacteriia bacterium | reverse complement strand
GAGAAAAATGAAATCAAGAAGATTTCGGTCTGCTCATTGCTTATCTATAGGGCCATCTCGTGGCTGCTTTCGAAGACGCGGCGCGACGCTCGTCGAATTTGCCCTCATTCTTCCTCTTATCCTTGGCATTCTGCTGGGTATTCTTGAATTTGGCTGGATGATCAAGAACTACCTCACGCTCGCTAACGCGACCCGCGAAGGCGCGCGCATTGCATCCGTGGGGCGAACGATTGCCGAAACCAAAGCCAGAATAACCGGAATCGGCACGCCGCTGGTTTTCAATCCCAACACCGGCATTGTGCTGGAATATTCGGCCAACGAAGGTGCGAATTACTACGCCTGGCCTGCCGATATGAACGGGCGCAACGGCGTCGATCCCGGCAAATTAATCCGGGTCACTTGCATCACGGCGAATCGTTCCCTCACCGGCGCTCTGCCTGTGAACCGCAACCTCCGCGTGAGTGTCGTCATTCGCCGTGAACCGTAAATGTTCCGCCCAATCTCGTGCATTCGTTTTTATTCATCATTATTAATGACGTAAATCAGGGGAAATCATGAAAACTACACCCTCAAGTCCATTCTCTTTGCCGGTAAAATCGCTCACTCACCGTAAACGTTCGGGTAACGTGCTGATCATTGTGTGCTGTTCAATGGTAGTGCTGCTGGGGTGTTGTGCCTTAGCCGTCGACTATGGTCGTATGGTGGCTACTAAGAATCACTTGCAGCGCACTTGCGATGCCAGCGCCCTGGCGGGAGCAGCCGAACTTCCGGCGAGCGATGCCGTCAGAATTGGCAATGCCACTCATCATGCCTCTCTCACCGCACGGCAAAACGGTGTCAATAATACTGAAGTCACCATCGAATTCCCTGCGGCACAGCAAATCCGCGTAACTGCCAATCGCCAGGTATCGTTTTTATTTGCGCCCCTCTTAGGGTTGAAATCAGGCCTCGTTAACGCCACGGCTCTGGCCGGGCGTTCCAACGTGGCCGATGTGCCGTATGTCTCTCCGCTCGCCATGACGGTTCAGGATTATGAAACCTTCAAGAACGGCGCGCTTTTCGAAGGCCGCCTGGTCGATAATAACCGGCAAGATTTTCTCAACGGCACGATAGCCCCGCTCGACTTGCGTGAAGAAAACTCCGGTAAATCGACGGACGACTTCGAAGAAGATTTGAAGTGGGGTTGGTATCACAAAATCTATTTCGACCAGCAAACGACCAGTGTTTTGAATGCCAGCCTTAACTCCACTACCCAGAAAATTAAAAACGCACTGAAAAATCGCATTGAGCGTTCTGGCAAAGCTCCCTGGTTCAACCCCGGCCCCACGCCGGATTCGCCCTATACTTTTCCCAATTTCAAGCAAGATGATCCGCGCATTCTCATTATTCTGGTCGCAGAACAAAACCCTGCCAATAACAATAATCCCAAGCTTCTTCCCCGAAAATTCGCGCCGATCTACGTCGAAAAGTTCGATGACCGTGGACAGGATACCTATCTGATAGGCCGTATCCTGCCCGGACTGACGCTGAGTAACGATAATGGTTATGTCAAAGTAGGCGATGAAAATACACCCAATACCGGCCTCTCCGTCATTCGACTTCTCAGCTAAATTCACGAACAGCTAACGATGAATGATGAATAACGGCAACCGGGCGTTGATAGTGCTCGTAGGGGCTTGCGGCGGCAAGCCCGGTGCTCACGTTAACACTACGCTTTACCGTCATCGCAAACGCCCGTCATCCTCGCGAACGCGGGGATCCAGTGCGCGGCTTATTGATGAGGACATAGGCAAACAGCTCACCCATCCCCTCATCTGTGTTTATCTGTGTTCATCTGTGGTTAATCCAATCAAAAAACTCGCGACGAAGTTAGCGAACGTAGTTAGCGTGCTATCACCCGCACATCCGCCCGGTTCTTCTCCGCTTGCATCGTATATTTCACATTCACCCAGCCCCAGCGCTCCAGCAGCAAGGAAACCGGCGCAATCGCCGCTTCGTTTTGCGTGGCGCTGCCTAACACCGCCGCCAGCGCGCCTTCGCTGCAATACCATTTCCCGGCTACCAGGTAAGCATTTTCCACCTGCTTGCTGTTCACAAACAACCGCATCGGCTGAGGCAGCACCGGCTTGCCTAACTGTGGACGCTCACCGTTTCTGGCCCGCGCAATACTAAACTCCGGGACTTCCACATGCGCCGTATCCCAGCCCAGAGCCACTTTAGCGTCCCAGTCTTCGCGCTCAATCGCCCCGGCAATCGCCTTGCGTTGCGCCTGTGTCAAGCCCCAGTAAATCCCGGTCGTCAAACCCTGCCGCTGCGCCGCCCCCGCCAATCGCAACCAGTAACTCCGTGGTGCGTTCCATTGCCAGCGCACATCCACGATATCCGCCGCCAACGCATCCGGACTACCCATAGAAGTGCTCACATTATGAAACGAATAAGAAACCGTCGATTTCCCCTCTGCTTTCAACTTCGCCTGCTGCGCGATACTGCGCCACACCTGTGAATCGATCTGCGGACGATACCCCGCCGCCTCCAGCTCCGTAATCACCGCCGCCACATGAGAGCGAATCGCAGGCGAAATCTTCAGCAAACGCGAAGCATTATTTAGTTTCCGCTGTGTTTCTGTAGGTATAGCCATAATAGTAATAGAAGGGGCAGGGAAGGGCTGCTGCCTCAAGCGCCGTTTTCGCTCTCTTGAATCTGTGAAGGCGTCTTGTCGAGATAAGCTCGCAGCGTCAGCAGCCCGGCGATAAAAATTTTGACACCTGCTATCCGCGGTTCCACATTACCCGCCGAGAGCACACTCAAAAGCTCCGTTGCCACCGCAATCGCCAGATAAACAACCCCCCGAATAAAAACCTGCGCGGGTGTGTAGGTATTCATTAACACTCCGTTTGGTCAACCACAGAGGACACGGAGGACACAGAGAGAAAATTGGATAGAACTCAAAAACGCAAAAATAATAGCCACTCGTAACTATTACCTTTTCACGCAGAGATCAAGACCTTCAACTCCCACCCCTTCTCTTTCTCTGTGTCCTCCGTGTCCTCTGTGGTTAATCCACCTAAAAAACCTTAATCGCCTTATTTGAAAGCAGCAGTTCATGCGGCAGGCCATCGCCATCGAAATAGCGCAGTTCCACCCGCACCTGCGTGTCGGTGAGGCCGATGATATCGAAATCGAGATCCACAAACTTCTGCTCCACGCCATCGCGGCTCAGCCGATCGCTGCCGTTGTTCTTAAACCGCGTCGCCGCCGTGTAAACGTGCTCTTGCCCCTCGAAAGTGCCGCGAATCGTTACTACCAACTCGCGCTCCTTCGCCAGATGCAGCAAAGTCTGCACGGTCTGATACTCCACCGAATAAGCCTCCGCTTCCATCCCGTCCAGGCTTAGCTTCCAATTCGCAATCTTCAGCGCCGCCAAAAGCGCCAAAGCCGTCTCGGGCGTCTTCGAAAGCGCCCATTTCAACAATGCCAGATACTTTTTCATTATTCACTCCGTGATAGGTAATGGGTGATAGGTCATGGGTCATGGGTTATGGGGCGCTGGGCACAAGGCCCTGGGCGCTGGGGGAACGTCAACAAAACTCCTCCCCCTCAGGGGGAGGTTGGGTGGGGGAGGTCAGGCATAAGCGAACGATGGATACCGAACTGAGGCAACCACCCGTAGGGGCGCAGCATGCTGCGCCCAGAACATCGCGCAAGCCAACCCCCCGCACGCTGTCGATGCCGCAACAACTTCGTCATCCTCGCGAACGCGGGGATCCAGGTCGCAGCTTCTTGATTAGAACAAAACCAAACCGCTCTTCCACCCTCATCTGTGTCAATCTGTGGCTAAATTCTTTAAGCCGTTAATTGCGAAAACTTGCGGCGCTGCTTGCGAACGAAGTTAGCGTGCTATTTGACGCTTACCTTCTCAAATTCTCGAATTGCCAGCGGAATATCCACGCCATCCAGCACCAGCGCGAACCGATCCCCATCGGTCTGAATATCCCGCATCAAAAGCCATTCCTGCGGGCGCACATACTGACAATAACCATCATCACCATCAACAACCCAGCGCAGCCCTGGCAGTTTCATGTTCTCCACGATGCGCTTGAGAAACACCATCACCACCGCCCGCGTGCCCACGCCCGAAACTTTCACATCCACCACCCGAATCCGAATCGTGCGCAAATCGGCCAGCAGCTTCACCACCAGCTTCAGCTTCACATCAAACCCGCCAATCACCGGCAAGTCGATCGCTCCATCTACCAGCACACTGCCGCCGCGCTCGAACACCACCCCGTCCAGCTTCACCTGCGCCGGCACAATCCCGGCCTTTTTTAGCTGGGAAAAATGGAAAAGAATGTCTTTGTTGTCGATGATGGTAAGCATGGAAGGGAAAGTGAGAAATCGGAATGCAGAAGGCAGAAAGGGGCGCTGGGAGGAACGTCAACAAAACTCCTCCCCCTCAGGGGGAGGTTGGGTGGGGGAGGTCAGGCATAAGCAAACGATGAATGCTGAATGATGAACGATGAATTGAGGCAACCACCCGTAGGGGCGCGTGGCAATGCGCCCGGGACATGTACGTAATCCGACATTCGCGCAGGCCCGAATCACCCGTAGGGGCGCAGCATGCTGCGCCCAAAACATCGCGCAAACCAAACCGCCGCAAGCTATCGTCAACAAAGAAGCCCGTCATCCTCGCGAACGCGGGGATCCAGTACACGGCTTATTGTTTAGGACGAAACCTAAGATCACGTCCGCCCTTATCCTGCGTTACTTGCTTCTCTTTGAGCTGTCGTTCCATCTGATGAATTTTTGCATTCTGTTGCGCCCGCAACATGACCGGGGTGAGTATGAGTATGCCGATAATGATGTAGACGGAAGTTACCATTAAGTCGGAAAGATCAGTGCCCGAAATTGCGGTGAGGGCCACCAGTGCAATCAACCCCATAACAAGCCCCACCAGCAGAGCCGCCCAAACTGGTAGCCTGTCGGGAGAGAGCATTAAAGCCACTAAACGCGCTGATAGCCCCAAGGCGAACAACGGTAGAAGCATGGCTACCAATCTCCATATCGATACTCTTCGTCGTGCAGATACCAGATGGTTACTCATACTCACCACACTATCAAACCGAGTGCCAATAAGCGGGCAGTTGTAGCGGAAATGATAGTTGAGTGAAGGCGAAACTAATTAGCCTACCCGAAAATCCATCTGTGAAATCTGTGGCTAAATAAATGTCGCCAAACTAACGCACGCCGTTAGCGTGGCCGCAGGCCTTGCGGTCTATTAAAACGTGGGAAAATGGGAGAAAACATCTCTCAACCAATACCCTAATTATACCACAAATCGCCAATCTCTGCTGAAGAAAGTGTCAGCCTTCACCGCTCCCGTCGCCACTTGGAAATGGAAAGGAAAATAGCAAAAATCGCGAAGACATATAAAACTGCTTTCCACCCCGCTGGTAACTCCGCTAATTCCACCAGAATGTAAAACGTCCCGAAAGCCCCTATTATCAGCCCTGCATAAGCCACCCACGAAGTCGGTGCGGCAGGCAGTGCCTCTTCCTCCAAGGCATAGCTTGTCGCCTCACCACGCGCCGCTTGTTGCAGAAAATCGAGAATTGCCAATGTCTGTTCCGCCCGAAATGCTTCCATCTCCTTCGTCTCGGGTTCATCGTACAAAAGAAAATATTTTTGTGTGAAATGCCGCATTTCCCCGTAAACCTCTTTGCTCACTGGCGGGAAATCGAGCGACATCACATCCAGCGCATCCAAAACCTTGGGCAATTCACCAGCGTCGCGGCTCAGCATTTCATGAAGCCTGGCAAAAAGCCGCCGATAGACCGTAGCGTCCTCATATTCGCCTTCAACCCCATACAACGCGTCCGAAACCTCGCTGCCCCCCTGCCGATGGGCCATCGAAGCCTGGATAATCGCCAGCGGCGGGTCAGGGTGAGTGGCAATCACACTGTCGCACCACGCCACGGCCTCATCGACGCTCACCAGCCCCATATAGAGCGCTTCGGCATAATATTCCGCCGTCTCTTTCAGTTGAATGGGGGCGTGCTCGTTGTTCATAAAGTCTCACTTCTTCCGACGCCACTTACTCACCCCAACATACACCGCCACAATCGCCAGCAGCATCGTCACTTCACCCCAACCAAAGCCGCTGCCAGCTTGCTCTTGCGACTTCACCAGCAACACCGCAATCGCCGTCAGCAAGCCCACAATCAACGCTTCATAAACCAGCCCCGGAATCTTGGAGCGAAGGCCGATGGCCTCTTTCTTTTCATTCATATAATATTCACTCAGGTCGAGAGAGGTGTGTTGCCCCGCATAATTCGTCACTTCACTGCGCGCAGCATGCTGCAGAAAATCGAGCATTTCCTTGGTTATTTTTTCTTTATAAATCTGGCGCTGCGCCTCGTCACGAAAAATGTCATCGCCGCAAAAATATGTATAGGTGTCAAAATAGCCGATTTCACTTTTAGTTGCTTCGTCTAAGGAAAAGCCAGCGTCATTGAGCGTGTTAAGTGCAGCTGCAATGCGCGGCATCAGCACCGGGTTATGACTTAACTGATTAGCCATTTTCCCAAACAACCACCGAAGCACCGCCGCTTCATCGAACTTTCCTTCCAACAAGGCCAGTTCGTTTTCCACTTCATTATGCTTTTGGCCCTTCACCATCGAAGCATTAATTATCGCCAGCGGCGGGTCGGGGTGGGTAGCAATCACCTCATCGCACCATGCCACCACTTCATCGACCGATAAGAGGCCCGTCTCCATTGCCATCAAGTGGAAGACAGCCGTTTCTTTCAGGTTTTGGCAATCGAATGAGGAATCCATATCATTTCAGTTTTTGGAACGACTTTTGTTTACCAGCAAATAGGCAGTGATAACGGCGAAATCCACAATTCCCTCCGCCAGGCCGATGCCGAGAGGGCCATGTTGCATCTCCGGTGCGAGCCATTCGATGAGAAGACTAACCAACAGCAATGTCAGCAGTAGCGGTAGAATTTTCATTTCTGGTGAGGATTTGGCAGCCGCGGCGGGTGGGGATGTGTGTCCGCCACCCGCTCGCACCACTGCCACACTTCCTGCGGCTCAATGAGCGAACACTCCAAAGCCCACCGGTAAAGCTCGGCGGTTTGTTTGAGCTTATCTCTGGAAGATGGCAAAGATATGCCCCGATGATAGCATAAAAATAGATTTTAGAGCTTAGGAGATGATTGAGACAAGCGCTTTGGCTTTGTCCTCCTTAATATAACTAGAACTCATCCGTTATGGAGAGCACAAAATCTGTGTTTATCGGTGTTCATCTGTGGTTAAATCCATTCTCCATTAATCGCGAAAACTCGCGCGTGAAATTTGCGTTGCCGAAGGCATGGCGTTCTATTAAATGTTAACCCCAATAACATCAATGAGCACATCGCGAAAAACCAGCCTGTAAGCTATGTTATGCTCACATCAGGTAACAAAATGCAAGACACCACACAAGGCCAGCCAGCCCCACCACGCTTCAAACTTTGGCGTCATGCCTTGTATGGGTTGATTGCTTTTATCGTGTGGTATGCGATGTTGGTCTTCGCATTCGACCGGCAAACCCACACCCGCACTCCCGTGCGCTACTTGTTTCCTGCCGGTTTTGTGGGCGTATATCGTATCGAATACGAAATCAAAAACGCTCCGCCATTCCCTGTTGAAGATGGCTATCTCATTATGCGCTTCCCCAAGACCGGCCATCTGCGCACTTCGTCCAGCCCCCAGGAAGGTATGGCGAGAGATGAATACTACTATGTCTCTCAGTCAGGCGCGTGGCTGGAACTCCCGAACCGTGTCGATAACAGCCTCGTCCACGGCGGCGGCATCGGGCA
>DAITOV010000243.1:0-7878 GCA_036833945.1 Abditibacteriia bacterium | reverse complement strand
TCCCGGCAAGGCCGCATGAGCCAAAGTGCCGGTTGCCAGACGCCCCGACAGCACATCGGCTTCACTATTAGCGTTGTTGCTTGAATGCTGATTCATAAAAAGTCTGTCGTCCGGGCAAAATGCGGCCTTCACAGAAACTGCTTTTGGCCAGGACAAGCTTAAATGCCCATTAAATTTACCAGGGTCCTGTGACTAAAATGAGCCAAGGTAGTATAACTGAGTAGCCGCCCGTTTCCTGAGCCGTTATGTTTAAGTTCAACACCAAACCGACAATTCCACTTCCTTCGCGGTTTGAGCGCCTGCGTCGCCTCTTTCCCCGCCGCACCGTGCTGGCACTGTACCTGGCGGCCATGGGGCCAGGTATCATCGCCTCGCTCGCGGGTAACGATGCCGGCGGTATCGGCACCTATTCATTAGCCGGTGCCCAATATGGCTACAAACTTTTGTGGCTGCTTTTCGTTATCACGATCGTATTGGCCATCGTGCAGGAGATGTCGGCGCGCATGGGAGCCGTCACCCAGAAGGGCCTGGGAGAGCTGATTCGCGAGCAGTATGGCGTAGGCTGGACATTGTTCGCGCTTGGCGTCATGTTCATCGCCAACTCCGCCACCACAGTTGCCAACTTCGCCGGTATCGCCGCCGCCGGAGAATTATTCAATATTTCAAAATACGTCTCAGTCCCTTTGTCGGCGCTGGTGATGTGGCTGCTGGTGACACGCGGTCCGTTTCGGATCGTGGAACGCATTTTCCTGGTGATTTGCCTGGTACAAGTCACCTACGTCGTGGCGGCATTCAAAGCCGTGGGCCAACAGCCGCCCGATCAGCAGTGGGGACATATTTTTTCACAGCTCATCACCCCACAAATTGAGCGCTCACCTGCTTTCATTTTGCTTTGTATCTCTCTCGTCGGCACCACCGTGACGCCGTGGATGCAATTTTTCCTGCAAAGCAGCATGGTCGATAAAGGCATCCATATCGGCGAATACCGCTACCAGAAAGCCGATGTCTACGCGGGCACCTTCGCCGCCAACGCCATCGCCTTCTTCCTCATCGTATGCACGGCAGCGACCCTGCACGTTTCGGGCGTATCCATTCACGACGCTACCGATGCCGCACGCGCGCTTTCCATCCCATTAGGGCACATCGGCCTGGTACTGTTTGCCACCGGCCTGCTTTCCGCTTCGCTGCTCACCTCGGCTGTGCTGCCGCTTGCGACGGCCTACACCTACTGCGAGGCTTTCGGTTGGGAAATCGGCCTACAGCGCAGCTTCAAGGAAGCACCAATGTTCTACGGCTTGTTCACCGCAACTCAAGCCGTGGGCGCCGTGGTCGTGCTGATGCCCAAAGTTCCTCTCTTCCTGGCGATGCTGATTTCACAGTTCGTCAACGGAATGCTGCTTCCCATCGTTCTCATCTTCATGCTCTGCCTGGTGAACAACCGGCGTATCATGGGAGACTGGGCTAATAATAAACTACAAAACAGTGTGGCCTGGACGACGGTCGTTATCCTCATTGCATTGACCGTTACATTACTCATCGCCACTATAATGGGACAAGCATGAACGACGCGGCAGAGAATACGAACATCGAAGAACAGGTCTATGCGCTGGTGCGAGCGATTCCGCGAGGCCGCGTATCGTCTTATGGTGCTATCGGGGCACAATGTTCGCCACCGATCTCCGGTTATATCTGCGGACGCATCATGCAAAATATACCCGACGACGTGCCGTGGTGGCGCGTGGTGGGAAAAAACGGCAACTTGCCCATCAGTAAACGCACACCGGAGTATTCATCGAAACAGCGCAAGCTGCTGGAGGAAGAAGGCGTGGGCTTCGATGATAAAGGCAACGTCCGTATGAGCGAGTTTGCCACCGGAACAAGACAACTCGGCCTGGAGTTATGAAGGCAAAAAGCGCACACCGGCCAACAGGCCGTAGGCTAACGCCATCGAAACCAGCCAGCCGATGAGGATTTGCGGTAGGTATCTGGAAAAGATGAGATTCCATTGGCGCAGCGTCCCATAAATCGCACCCAGCACCCCGCCTACAAATAACCAGCCGCCTGCCGCCCAGTTGCGTGTGAGATCAAACAGCAGCGGTCGCAATGTTATATCGACGCTACGCAGCACGCTATCGCCAATTAAGCCAAAAACGCCTGCTAACAGCAGCGCCGACATCGTGAGCGAAAACCAGGTCGAACAACTCCGGCGACGCAGCGCCTCGCCCGCAATAAAAGGACACAAGGCCAAAAAAAGGCTCATGCCAAACAGCGGCCCGCTCCATTTCCACGGCACCAGTTGAGAAGCGGTAATCCAGTTCCAGCCGGGATTGGGGCTGGTCCAGGCAAACGGCAAAGTGCGCAGTCCCAGCCCACCCAGCATTCCCAAGACCGACCACAGTGCCACACCACCGACAGAGCTGCCACGCGGCGAACCTGCCACGGTAAAGCGAAACGGCACCCGCACTTCACCGGCAGAGGAATCGATGGTGAGATCGCCGGAATATTCGCCATCGTCCATGCGCGCTGCATCCAGCACAATTTCCAGCGTCGCGTTATTCCCATCAAATTCAGAAGGAACTCGCACGCTACGATGACTCGAACGCACGATACCGAAAAGAAATCCTCGACCGGGGTTGCGCAAGTTTAAATCCAACTCACGCTGTTCCCCCGGTGCCACAATCCCGAAGTCCAGAAACATTGGACTCACCGAAAGTCTGGGAGGCTGGACCCTACCTGTCGATTGCAGCCATGCTTCCAATCCACGCTCGCGCTTGTGATACCGCTGCGCAATCTCGCGTGCCTTCCTGGCCAACTCCAGGCTATTGCGGCTGGCTAACCAGGTTTCCAGATGGCCGGAATAGAGATATTCCCGCGCTTCAGCAGGACGGCGTTCACAAAGTTCGATGAGTTGTTCAACGGTATGCGGCTCTTCCCCGGCGTAAAATTTCAAGCTGGGCAGCGCCGGGGTTGGGCGGACTGGTTGTGTTACCGTGGCAGGCACGGCTTTGGGTTTATCCTGAGGGCCGGGAACAGGGTTTTCCAACGCATCCAGTGCCCGCAAAAATTCATCTGCGTTTTGCGGGCGCAGATCGGGATTGGCATTAATCGATGCCTGAATTAATTTATCCAATCCGGGCGTGATCGCCCGATTAAAACTGCTGGGCGGATATTTACGCATTTGCGCCAGTTCGTCGGCTTCTTGCGGATCACGCCCGCTGATAAGACGGTACAACGTCATGGCCAAAGCATGAATGTCACTGCGTGCATCGGGATTGCGCCGTTCACCGGGAGCTTCAGGCGCATAACCCAACGTTCCCCCGCCCTGGGTGTGGCGAATGGCACGGGTGGTGAATTCTCCCGTTGCACCACTTTCGGTGGCGATGCCGAAATCGAGCAACACGGCATCGTCTCTTTCCGTGCGCAAGCGAATGTTTTCCGGTTTGACGTCGCGGTGCACCCATCCACGCGCATGCACCTGCTTGAGGGCTTCGGTGGTCTGTCGAATAAGGCGTAAGGCGACCGGCAGAGGCAGAATTCCACCGGCAATTTGAGCCGCTTGAGCTAGGTTGGGGCCACTCAAGTATTCCATTACCAGATAATTACGCTGCTTGATGACGATGGGTTTGGCATTATGCACCGGGCAAGTGGGAGTTCCTCGGAACGATTCTCCACACACCGGACACACCAGCCAGGTGCCGTTGTGAGGTTGGTAGTGGCCCGAAACGATATTGGGGTGACGCAAATTGGAAAGGTGTGTCGCTTCGCGGCGAAACAATTCCAGCGCTCGTGCGCGCTCATCGTCGCGGGTGTCTGGCTCATCCAACACGTGCATCTCTTTAAGAGCCACGGTGGTGCCCAGCTCAAGGTCGCGGCATTTATAAACAGTGCCGAAAGCGCCCGAACCTAATTCTTGCTCGATTTCATAACGATCCTGAATCGTTTCGCCAACACGATGGCGGAGAGTGGCGATCATTATGGGAAAGTTTATAGCACTGCAAGGAAATAGGAAAAGCTCCCTTGATTTTATCGGTGTTTTATTAGCTTAAATACAAGAGGAGAACGTTGCCGCATGTTATAATGGCCAGCGGAATTCCTATGACTACTACTTCCTCCTCCTCTCCTCTTCGCTTTGCCATGCTGGGCATGACTGAAGGCAACGGCCACCCTTACTCGTGGAGTGCAATTTTCAACGGCTACGACAAAGAAGCCATGAGCGATTGCCCCTTTGCAGGCATCCCGGCTTATTTAGATCAACAACCGGAGAGCGAATTCCGGGAATTCAACGCTCGCATCACCCATGTATGGACAGACGATCCGGCCGATGCACCACAGGTTTCACGTGCTTCCCTGGTGCCCAATGTTGTCGAACGCGCCGAGGATGTTATCGGGCAAGTAGATGGAGTATTAATCGCTACGGATATCGGCTATCAGCATGTCGAGCGCGCCCGGCCTTTTATTGAGGCTGGCTTACCGGTTTTTATCGATAAACCGATGTGCGATAACGAAGCCGACCTGAAAACGTTTGTGAAATGGTATGATGAAGGGGCCAAAATTCTCTCTTCGAGCGGCTTGCGTTACACCAAGGAATTTCTGCCCTATCGTCTCTCCACGCGTAATTTAGGTGATATACGCTTCGCCTCCATCACGACTTGCAAATCATGGGAGAAATACGGCATTCACGCGCTGGAAGGCATGTACCCTATTTTCGGTCCCGGCTTCATTTCAGCACGCAACACAGGAACCAAAGAACAAAACGTCGTGCATCTCAAACACGAATGTGGTGCTGATATCGTAGTCACCGCGCATCAGGATATGCTGGGCGGCCTGGGAGTTCTTTCGCTTTGCGGCACGCAAGGCTATGCCCAGGCGAAGTCCGGGGACACGTTTTATGCTTTCAAAGCCCAGATGCGTTCCTTCGTCGATTTCGTGCAGACCGGCCAGCGTCCGTTTCCGTTTACCGAAACCATCGAACTCATGAAACTCGTGATCGCCGGAATCCGTAGCCGTGATGAAGATGGACGCGAAGTTTTTCTCTCGGAAATTTCCGAGCGGTAATTCCCATTGACTATGCAGCCCGCCAACGACAGCACTCGCTTTATCTTCACCGTCTTATTGTTCGGTGGTATGCGCGATACCTTGCGCGTCGATCACATAGAAGTAACGGTTTCTCCACAAACCATACAATCTACAATATGCGTAGCCGACCTTCTGGAAGCATGTGCAGAGCAGTTTCCAAAGGTCGCTCCCTGGCTCCCTCACCTGCGCGTAGCGGTAAATCAAGAATACGCTACCCCTCAAACTCCGGTCAAAAATAGCGATGAAATCGCGCTTATACCTCCCATTGCCGGTGGCTATATTTAAAAAATCTATTTGTCAAGAAAAAATTTTTTATAAATAGCGTTATAAGTGTCCTCAAAAGGGGAAGAATATGCGCACGTCTTTAAAATTCCTGATTTAGGATTTAAGAGCTGCGACTATTTCGCTCCCTATGATTGACACGATTACAGACACACCACTCTCTCTTACGAGCGTTGTCGAATGCGTTAACCATTCCAGCGCAGGCGCATTGGTGACTTTCGAAGGCATCGTGCGCGATCATTCCCGGGACACGTCCGGGCATGAACGCACCATCACTTCTCTGGAATACGAAGCCTATGCCCCCATGGCAAAGCGGGAAATGGCTCGTGTCGTCACCGAGGTCGAAGCGCGGTGGAATGTCCGTTGTGCCGCTTCACATCGTATTGGGAAATTGCAAGTCGGCGATACCGCAGTCGCCATCGCCGTTTCCGCATCTCATCGCGATGCCGCATTCGAAGCCTGCCGTTACGCCATAGATCGCATCAAGCAAACCGTTCCCATTTGGAAAAAAGAATTCGCCAGCGATGGATTTTGGTGGGTCGAAAACCCGGTAGAAACAGCAGAAGCAATAGACAGCTCAAACGACGTACCGTTGTCCGTGCGTTGAAAGCTAAAAAATCTTTCAACTTGCAACCACACCACGACAGGAGGCACATTCGATGAAAGACGTTTTAGAACGAGCCGGCGATGTAATCAATCATGCCCAGGACGGAACGATTGGCTACGGTACATATAACGGAGAAGGAACGGAACATTCAGGGCCATCGACTCCTTCGCGAGACGATTTCTTCGATGAAGACTCGCTCAAGCTATGGTGGAAGAAGGTTCAGCAGTATCCCCTTCTCACGCGTGAACGCGAGGTCGAGTTAGCCAAGCGCATTGAAGCAGGCGACCTGTTTGCTTTTAACGAAATGGTCGAAGCGAATTTGCGCCTGGTGGCCAATATCTCGCGCAAGTGCCGCCGCTTTGCCGGTTCTTCTCTCACCCTTGCCGACTTGATTCAGGAAGGCAGCGTGGGGCTGATTCGTGCCGTCAAAAAATTCGACTACCGTAAAGGTTATAAATTCTCCACTTACGCCAGTTACTGGATTCGCCAGGCCGTAATGCGTGCTATTGCCGAACAGGGCCGCAGCATCCGCTTGCCGGTTCACATGGTCGAATCGGTATCGCGCACCGACCGCGCGCGCGCTCACCTCACCCAGGAAATGCAGCGCACTCCCACCCGGCAGGAAATTGCCTCGCACCTTTCCATCGGCGAGCACAAAGTGCAAGATATCCTCGACAAAATGAACGAACCGATGTCGCTTGATATTGTAGTGGGCGATGAGGACGATACGGCTTTGGTCGATTATATCGAAGACCATTATGCGGCTTCCCCGCCGGAAATCGCTGCCCATGCCGCCCTGTGCGAAGAACTCAAACGAGCCTTCGAATGCCTGCCGCCACGCGAAGTCGAAGTGCTGCAACTGCGTTATGGCCTCGATGGCAGCGGACAAACCCGTACCCTGGATGAAGTGGGCATGCAGCTTCAGTTGACTCGCGAGCGGATTCGGCAGATTGAGAAGATGGCATTGAAGAAATTGAAGCGCCACGCTTCCCTGCAGGAAACGGCGATGCACCAGACTTCGTTTTCGCATAACAGCGATGCACGGGCTATTGCCTGATGCAATCTTGATTCAAAGTTGGCTGAACCTTATAAACTGTAAGGCATGAAATTGCCGCCTCAACGCGATCTACCGCCGATTGCGCCTCGTCCCCTGTGGGAGACGATTGTTATTGCTGCCAGTTTTGGTTGTGTCTGGATTTATTTTCTGGCCTGGGTTGCCGCCGGGCGTGCTAAAGAAACGCTTTCACCATGGTGGCAACTGCTGCTTGCACCTTGTGTGATTATGCTTTTTCTCATTTTGCGGCGCCGTATTAAACGCGCACGCGACGTTTTACAAGACGACGCTAAATCGCGGCTGCGACGCTGATAATTTTACGCGCGTGCTGTTATAGTTTTGCTACACTTTCGCGGGGGTGCTCAAAGAGTGCCCCCGCTTGCTTTTGACATCTTTTTATGTCTCTTGAGTCCACTTTGTAACGGAGTACATTTATGTATCGTCGTTTCTTGCGCCACGCACTTTTTGCCAAGGCACTGGTGGCCACTACCGTTATTATTAACGGCGCACCGGCTACCGCTCAAACCAAGCCTTCACTCCAAATTCCTCCTGAAAACCAGGGTCAGGCCAACGCCATTGTCGATCAGCTTCTTAAAGAAGGCCGCATCATTCGCTCCAGTAGCGTCAAACGCGGCATGATGGGCTATGCCTTGAGCGTATTCCAGGGCACCAAGATCGAAAAATTCCCCATCGTCGTTCTCGGGACTTTGGAGCGTGTGCAAGGTGGCGGCGATATCGTTCTCATCAAAGTGCTGGGCGGCCCGGTGGTCGAACGCAACTCCGGTATCGTAGCCGGTATGAGCGGTAGCCCGGTCTATATCAACGGCAAAATGTTGGGTGCCATCGCGCTCGGTTGGCC
>DAITOV010000242.1:0-7932 GCA_036833945.1 Abditibacteriia bacterium | reverse complement strand
CGACACTTCTGTTGCAACAATGCTTGTAAATAAAATTAGCAAGCATATAACCTTGACATATTTCCAAAACATAGCAAACCTCTTTATCTGAAAATCCGTTACTGAATTCTTTATAAAAATTCAAAATTGACTATTCTATTTGAAAATTGAACTTATTCATAAGTAGCCTGAAAGTCTATAATACCTCCGTCAGAATTAATGCCGAAAGTCCAAGTGGTCTTTGTTTCGGCTTCTTCTGTGGTGTCGTCCATGTCCCAAGTATTGCCCCCTACGTCTTGAACGTATGGATCTGACTGGGTGAGTTCTACCGTATAACTAATTTCAGGAACACCTTCCTGTGGAGTAGGCGTAGTGTAGAATAAGAACCAGTCCTCATCTTCATTTTTTTTAAGTTTAACTTCTGCGTCCCATTTTTCATTTCCGATATCCGGTATAACTTCAAAATAAGGGATTTCGGTTTTATCCATTCCGGAAGCTGTTACTTCTACTTTTAAATTCACAGGTGTTCCATCTTCATCCGCAATTGTTTCTTCATCTACTCCTGTTTCATAGGTAGTATTAGGCGATGAACGATCCTGAACGACAAAACTCACACCCCATTCTTTGATTTGGCGTCCTGCCAATGTAGCTTCTGCCGACAGACTATTTTTCTTTGCTTCTATTTTATAGGTATAAGATGACATTAACTCTGTTAAAGCATCGCCATTTGTATCTAAGCCATCCCATTGGGTTTGGTGAGTATCTCCTTCTGTGGGTAAGCCTGTAAGGGAACGCACTAAATTATCCAATTTATCTTTAACTTCAATATTGACCGAATCCAAGGAGATATCCTCAGGTTGAATTGTATAAATAATAGTATTTTGCGAAGAGCCCGGAACAAGATAATCGTGACTTTTCGTGCCATCAAATTGCACGTTGAATACGATAACATTTGCAGTTTCTGTGTCACCACATTCTGCTGTTACAGTCTTATAATCCGTGGCAGTCGTAGATACGGTATTGAATGTAACACTAGTCGTCACCCCTGAGCCGCTCGCACCAGAGGTTCCACCCCAGACGGGTTTGCCGTCCGGCCAACTACCACTTGACGGGGTTTTAGTTGCCTTAAATTCTACGGTTTGGCCTATTGGGACATAGAGAGGATCCGGCACGTCTTCAAATTCATCTTCGCTATTCAGGCGATATTGGAGTTCATCTACCTTAATGACCCTGACCGTAATCTCGCGTTCGAGCGGCATATCGTCACGACTGCCTGTCTCGGGTGGAATGACGGGCTTGGGTTGGTCGTTGATGGTGCAGGTTAGGGTATATGTCCCCGATGACTGGGGTGCTGTCCAATAAGTTGTGCGGCTGTTAGCAGTCGTAAAAGTTCCTGAGCCGGTCCACTTATAAGTGATCGTATCCGCTTCATTTTGTTGCTGCACAATACTATAGTCGCTTTTACGGCGTATAACCCAAAGATCGTTGTCATTGGCGACTCCAACTTCGAGAAACAGCTCCGCGCCCGGAAGAACTGAAAGAGGAGAGTCTGTAACAAGCTGGCCATTCGTGATAGCTCCCCCGGGAATCCAATCCTTCGGCCATACATCGACCGCATGGGCAGGAGAAAACAATGAACAGCCCGTGAGCACTATGCCCACTAATAATAATCCCAACCATGCCCTGAAAACCGTCAGGCCCCCGGCACCTTTCATACTCAGTGGCGATTTGGGTTTTCTCATCGCTTGATTCATCGCTTGCATCTCGTTCATTCTTATCCTTTGATTCCTCTCAATATGCTTTCAACAATCTTGTTAATCCTTCATTCAGCCTGACTTGTCATTACTACAACTGGAATATTCAAAACCACATCGGGGTAAGTCGAACTCTTCACTTCCATCTGAAACTGAACTTTGCCTGTATCTTTCCGGAGTTGGGTTAGTGTTTCAGCACTTATTTCGACAACCACCATGGTTTCAAAATAATGCCCGTGATCGGCAGCACGCTCCGGCGGAACGGCAGACACTTTGACCGATGGATTGTCACTTTTGGCCATTAACGGCACGCGGTTGCGCGATTGAACTCCCAGAGGAAAACGAAACGCTTCTCCCGTCGGATGGTCGGTAGGAAACACAACTGATACCGATGCTGGCTGAGCCAACAGGGGAGCGTTCTGCCATTGATCGAGATATTGCAACGTACGCTGAGCCATTGCCACAATATCGCCCATGCCTTCGTTGACGTAAAGCCGGGTTACGCGCTTGGATTGGTCAATGGCATCCTCGGAATATTTCCGGGCCTGAGCTTCATCGCCGGTCTGATAGTACGAAGTCCCTAGTAATGCCCAAAGCGCAATTCGGATTTGGTCGGACATGTTACCGGTTATCGGTTGGCTGAGCAACCGCTGTGCTTCTTCGTGCTTACCCTGCGCGATGAGAATGCGAGCCTGGTCGTAGCGCGCAACACCCGTCGCCCAACCGTGTCCGCCATTCTCCGCGCGTTTATAAAGTTCGCCCGCCTTCTCTTCCTGACCAGCCTGCCGATAGTAGCGGGCAGCTACAATCAACGAATCGTTAAGCCAGGCCGGACTGCTGGTAAACGCTGCAATCTTCAGATTGCTCTCTGCCGCCTTAACATAATCACCTATGGCGGCATGAAAAAGACCGACCCGGTAGGTGAGGCGTTCCTTATTCCACCACACGCTGTCCGGCAGTTTCTCCATCTGGATTAAGGATTCATAAATCGTCTTGGCCAGGGGGTTCTTCTGGCGTAAATAGTCATCAGCGAGGATGATTTGCGCCGAAGGCGGCAGCTTCGCCCAATCCTTCACCAGTTCGGGAAAACCGCGCATCGTCTCGCCTAATTTTTCCCGCAACACGGCGTCATCGCTATAGAGCGAAACCAGGCCGGGTTGCATTGTGAGTAAGGTAATGTCAGTGGCCTGGAACTGCGAATCGCTGACGAGTTGCTCCCAACTCATGCGCCCGCTGCGCCACTGCGCGAGATAGCCATTCAAAGCAGCCAGACGAGGATTGACGGTTGAGAGAGTGCTTACAACCTCCTGGCTCACACTGTTAGTATTGCTGACCTGCACACTTGCTATTTGCGCATCGATTGACCGTAGAGCACTGTTCACCGAAACCGCGACGGAAGCGAGAGGATTGTCGGATGGTGCAGGGAAGGAAAGCACCACTTCAGGCAACCATTCGTTTGAATAAGGCGTGGCAATTGCAGGAGGCAAAACCGGCGTAAAGCCACGGCCTTCCTGTCCCATGCTCGCAGTGATCGTTACCGGCGATGAGAGCGAGGGCTTGTTTGGCTGCGCTTCGCCTAAAATAATGGAAGCAAGCGTCGTGTTTTTAGCCGGCTGACTAACAACCTGCACTTGTCCCACCGATGCCCTTGTGCCCGCCGGAGAAACGGTGCCCACCGTCACCGGAGCGACACTTGGCCAGGCGCCAGCAGGAGGAGAATTGAGCGAAACCGTCGCGGTTGCAACCGCTTTACCTTCATTTTGTCCGGCAATAACAATCGGCGCGATACTGACGATGTCATTTTGCGATGGCGCATTGACGATCAAATCCCGCTCCCGGCGCAGGTTGTCGGCAATGGGGAACTCAGCGTATTTCTCCAAGGCCCAGTTATAAATCTGCAACGCCTTGTTCCGATCTCCCAGTTGCTGCCAGTAGATCTGAGCGATGACGCCAGTGATCTTGACCGAAGTAGCAGCGCTCCGCACACCTTTTTGTTCGTAGAACTGCTGATAGCGTGTTATTACCTCGCGAGGAGCCGTGAACTCCTTCAACCCCATCTCGGTGCGGAGACGCTGCCACTCTGAGTCGATTTCAGGAATGAGGTAAGCCGTATTATTTGCTCCCGGTTCAGGCGGTTGGGCGACCGCTACCGGTAAGCCGCCGTTATTCGTCACCTGCAACAGTGCCAACCCGACCAAAGCCGGCAACGGTGAGAACCACTTGCGTTGCGAGAGCGATGACCTGTGTTGACGATTAGCAGTATTCATGAATTTCTTTCGTGGCTTCGGCCCTTTACGCTCCTCCATGAGGAGGATACTGCTTGAAGAACTCGTCCAACGGATTCACGCCCTGGCCGGTTTGCAGATACTGTACGAGCGCATTGGCCCGCAGGACGTTCAAATCAACGGCCTTGAGCACACGGGCCATTTCCGTGGCCGCTTCGTTGCCTTTTTTGGCTGGGTCGTCCAACAACATGCGACGGGCTGCCAGCATCGCCTGACCGTTTTCACCCAAAAGCAAATGATTGATGACCCGCGTTTGCACGGCACGATCGGATAAAGTCTGCTGCGCCTCCTTCAGTTTGGCTTTGTCGATCGGAGGTAACGGGACTTCCTTAAGAGGGTTGGGAGCCGCACTATCCTGCAAAGCTTTCAGGAATTCAGCGCCCTTGACCATGTTCATATCCTTGGAGGTCCAGGCTTTTTGCAAGAGGCTGGTCGCAGCATTGACTGATTTGCCATCGAAATCGCAGATCATCCAATGCAACTTGGCCCAGGAAAGGGCCTCGGCTTCCTGTCCCGGCTTATTCAGAAGATGTTGGACGAACTGCTGGGCAATCGGGGTCGAAGAAGCAATCTGCGGTTGTTGCAGAAGAGCCGCCCGCGTCGTAGCAATGTACTCATCGATTTTACCCGTATTACGCGCCGCTATTTCATAACTGGAAAACAAACGCAGGTAATAAATCCGATTCAGTTCCGATGCGACCAGGTACTTAGGGAGTTCCGATTTCGTGAGAGCAATAATATCATCGTATCGCTTGGCAGCGGACAAGCTTTGGATTTTATAGGTAATGACGGAGAAGTAAGTTCTCGAGTCGATCGGACGCGCTAACCCGGCATCAATAGCAGCAATAGCTTTATCCGTATCCTTGAGAACTTCGGCATAGATCTTCCCGATCGTATAATCGATCGTCGCCAGGCGCGATGCTCCCACCGTTGGATGAGCGGTTTGAAACTGGCGCAGTTGGGCAATCGCTTCTTCAGGCTTGGTTTTGCTGCTCGGTTCAACTTGCTTGATGATATCTGCCACTTCATCGGCCTGAGAAGACGAAACATACCCTACAGCCAGGGCGGAGAAAAGAAAAGCAACTGAAAGACAACGCTTGTAAATTCGCATTAGAATACTTGAATTAATCCTAGAACCAGCCACATTTGATCGTTGGCAAAACGTGTTCCCGCTATCTTAACATGGTTTTTGAAAAAATTATCGTCTCGATCGGTTATTCGCCGATTCGATCGGACATTTTTTCACTAATGAATGAAAGACAATTTACATAAACTTCATAAGTTGTCCCTGCTGACTTTCTTTTGCTAGCCCTTGACTACCACCGGGATAGACAAAATTACATCAGGATGCGACAAACTCTTTACCTCAACTTTGAACTCGACATTCCCTCTTCCTTGACGAAGTTGAGTTACAGTTTCAGCACTCAACGTGGCGATTATCATGGTTTCAAAATAATGTCCCTGATCGGCAGCTCGTTCCGGTGGGTCG
Organism: Abditibacteriia bacterium; assembly: GCA_036833945.1. Lineage (GTDB taxonomy): Bacteria > Armatimonadota > Abditibacteriia > Abditibacteriales > Abditibacteriaceae > DAITOV01. The sequence continues at coordinate 2,425 of DAITOV010000242.1, read as the reverse complement.
ACATACATTTTGATCGTTGGGTTGTCGCTCTTCACCGTCAGTGGTACGCGACTACGCGACTGTACTCCGAACGGAAAACGAAATGCTTCACCCGCCGGATGATCGGCAGTAAGAGCAACCGTAAGCGAAGCAGGCTGCGCCAGCAGAGGTGCTTTCTGCCATTGATCCAGGTATTGCAATGTCCGTTTAGCAAACGCCACCTGTTGTTCAAGGCCTTCATTGGCTAACAGTTGGATAAAGCGCTGCGATTGGTTCACCGCGTCTTGAGAATATTTACGGGCCAATTCCAGTTCGCCGGTTTGATAATAGGAGTAACCCAACAAAGCCCATACTACAATCTGAACCTGTTCGGACAGGGAGCCTTCGAGCGGAAGCATTAATAGCTTTCTCGCTTCTTCGTGTTTGTCCTGCGCTATAAGAATACGCGCCTGGTCGTATCGTAAAATACCCAGCGCCCAGGCTCGCGCGCCCACTTCCGCGCGCTTGTAGAGTTCATTGGCTTTTTCATCTTGACCTGCCTGCCGGTAATAGCGGGCGGCCACGATGTAGGAATCACTCTTCCAGTCGGGGTGTTTGGAAACCGAGGCAATTTCTATGTTAACCTCGGCGGCTTTCACATAATCACCTTGCGCCGCGTAATATTCCGCGAACCGATACATCAGCAGTTCTTTTGTCCACCAGGCGCTTACAGGAACTTCCTGGCTCAGTAGGTGTTGGTAAATCTTCACGGATAGCGGATCTTTCAACCGTTTATAATGTTCGGCTAAAGCCACCTGGGCCGGAACGGGTAGGGTTTCCCAACGCTCCATTAAAGGAGGAGACTGATAGATAAACTCCCCCAGTTTTTCTCGAAGTCCTCCTCCGCTATTTCCCATGGAAACAACTCCGCGCTGCGAAGTGAGGAGTATGATGTCGTCCGCCGTAAAATTGGCCGTCTTCAGAACCTCTTCCCAAGACAAACGCCCTTCCTGCCACTGCGTAATATAACCGGTGAGGGCCGTCAAACGAGGGTTGATCGACGAGGCCGACGTGGCAACTGTCATGGTTGACGTCGGGATAGTAGGTGTCTGCAATGTAACATCAACATTCATTACAGACGGCACTTCAAGCCTCTGGGAAAGCGAGGGCGCTTGAGGAATACCTGTCGCTGTCAAAGGCGCAATGCTGAACGGGTTCCCTGCCACACCAGCAGGTAAAGAAATCGCGCTAAGCGAAGGAGATGATGCCGTTAACCTATTCGTAATACCGAAAATGGAAACGGAAGTATCCTGCTGCTCAATACTGGGTATTGGTACAGCCAACGGCGCTGTAGAAGCCGACCGATTCCCAACGCCTATTTTAAAAGGTTGGGGAAGCTGCGTGTCATTATCCTGTGCCTGCCCAATGGGACGCAATTGTCCTGGAGTCGTGGAAGACGACCCGGTAATACTATCTTGGCCGGGCAAACGGATTGCGCCTGGCATATTCGAAACAGGAGATAGCCCTGCATCAGGTGTAATTCCAATATTTTGCGGCAATGCCGACGGACCGGGGGCTGGCACTTTGATTGTCAGGGAGATTGGTCCGGCAGTCTCTTCTTCCAACCCGCCCACAGATAAAGGCGTGACCGATACCAGTGACTGTAACGAAGGCGTATTGGCCACCAGATCGCGTTCGGTCTTCAGGATTCCCACATGAGGTAAGTCACCATACGTCTTGAGTGCCCAGTCATAGATTTCCAGAGCCTTTTCCCGATTATTGAGCTTCTGCCAGTAGATTTGCGCAATGAGTCGACTGATCTTAATCGCCGTTACCAGGCTTCGTGCACCGCGCTGCTCATAAAACTGCTGGTAACGCTTAATAGTTTCTTGGGGTGCGCTGATCTCCTGTGTGCTGACCGCTTCCCTCAAGCGTTTCCATTCAGCCTCGATGGCGGGATCCAGATAAGCAACGTTAACGGTGCCGGGATCTGGAGGTTGAGCCACAGAAGGAGAAATACCAGCGATTGAAACTTGCAGCACAACCAAGCCTGGCAATACCAGGTTTCGCATCAGCTTATGCGGGCTGCACTTTTTATCATCTGAACCACTACAACCAATTTGCATGGTGGCTTCCAGAAACTATTCGTTTTTAACCGTTGGTAGCAGGGCCTGCCGGATATTGTTTAAAAAATTCATCTGTAGGATTGATGCCCTGGCCCGTTTGCATGTATTGCAGGAGAGCATTGGCACGCACCATATTCAAATCGGCTGCCTTGAAGACACGGGCCATTTCTAAAGCAGCGACATTCCCTTTGGAGGGATTATCCAGCAGTAGCCGCCGGGCAATGAGCATAGCGTCGCCATGCTCACCCAGCATGACATGCATCAAAATGCTGTGGTTCGAAGAATTTGCCAGGCTCTTTTGCACTTCTTTAAGTTTGGCTGTATCGAGTGAGGGTAGGGGA
>DAITOV010000241.1:0-7948 GCA_036833945.1 Abditibacteriia bacterium | reverse complement strand
ACGACATCGCGCGACCAACTCGGTGCTGCTACGGCAACCGATTCCTCATGCCATTGCGGGAAAACGGTGGACTCGTCGTCAGTATAATTGACCGTGCCCACCGTCTCTTCAAGCATAGCGGAAGAAGCGGCCGATTCACGCACTTCCAGGCAAGTCCGGCACATGAAATAGCCGGGATTTTCATCAGCCTGAAACCAATTTTTGCAAGAAGGGCACTGCCGCTCGAAATGATCGGGGCAAAGCGGATTATCGGCACCGTCGAGATAACGCTCATCCGAATAGACGGGGAATGGCGGACGGAGATTACGTTCGCAGACGGCACAAGTAAGCGGGAACAAAGTCCCGCAACCCTTGCACCGCGTTACACGCGCATCCGAATTAATCTCCTCGTCACAATTCCGACATTTCAGCAATGCCATGCAAACACCAGATCAAGAAATTAATAAAAAAGTAGTCCAACTACGGTTGTTTTCACACCCGAAAAAACAGGCACTCTTATTCTAACGCGTTTTCATCACCTTTTGGTTAGAAAAATTTAGAAGCGGCCTGAATAATTTGCGAAAACGAGTCGGCTTTCAGACTGGCACCGCCCACGAGAGCACCGTCGATGTTGTCGCGGCCCAGTAAATCGGCTGCATTATCGGGTTTGACGCTTCCACCATACTGAATACGGATTGCGTTAGCGGCCTGTTCACCAAGGATTTCGGCTATAGCGCTGCGAACGACTCCGCAAACCCGATCGGCCTCTTCTGCGGCGCAAGTTTCACCCGTGCCGATAGCCCAAACCGGTTCATAAGCAAAAACGACTTCCTGCGAATCGATGTTCTTCAACGCTGCCGCAACCTGGTCGCGCACAACGTCATCGGTTTTTTCGGCGCGGCGCTCAGCCAGCGTTTCGCCGACGCAAATGATGGGGGTCAGTCCACCTGCAAGAGCAGCGATCGCCTTACGGTTCACAGCTTCATCGGTATCGCCAAACACTTTTCCGGCATCGCCTTCTAATTCCGGCTCCGGCACGCCAAAACGGCCACGACGCTCTGAATGGCCGACAATAACATAGGAGCAACCCGCATCCTTGAGAAGCGCAGCCGAAACTTCTCCGGTGTAGGCACCCGATTCTTTCCAGAACAGGTTCTGGCCGCCCAGCAACACATTGGAACCGGCAGCAGCTTCACTCGCCGGGGCTAACACGGTCGCTACCGGGCATAACAATACTTCCACATCGCTTGCATCGGCCACTAAAGGCTTTAATTCGTTCACGAAAGCAACAGCTTCGCCAATGGTCTTATTTAACTTCCAGTTTCCAGCAATGATAGGGGTTCGCATTTTTTAGTTTAGATTTTTTAAATACAAGTTCTCAAGCAAATTCATTTCTCGTCTAACGCAGCCACGCCTGGCAAAACCTTGCCTTCAAGGAATTCCAGGCTGGCACCGCCGCCGGTGGAAACATGCGACATTTCCTCGGCCAGGCCAAACTGCTTCACTGCTGCAGCCGAATCGCCGCCGCCAATCACAGTGAGCGCCCCGTTCTGCGTCGCATTGGCAACGGCCTCGGCAACCTGACGCGTTCCACCGGCAAAAGGCGACACTTCAAAGCGGCCCATCGGCCCATTCCACAATACAGTTTTAGCATCTTCAACGATCGCTGAATATTCTGCAATCGTGTGCGGCCCGATATCCATACCCATCAGTTGCGCAGGAATGGCGTTAGCCGCCACAATTTGTGTCTGTGCGTCTTCGGCATCGCGATCGGTGACCAGCACATCTTGCGGCAAGCGCAAATCGTAATTGTTATCCGCCGCCAGTTTCAAGATGTCAGCCGCGACCTCATCATCACCTTCGCGAAAAAGCGAAGTCCCGATTTCATGACCTTGAGCCTTGAAAAACGCATAGCTCATGGCTCCACCGATTAAAAGCGTATCCACTTTCGGCAACAGGTTTTGAATCACATCGATTTTATCGGAAACCTTTGAGCCACCCAGTATCGCCACAAACGGACGAGCCGGATTCTGCAGCAACTGACCGAGAAACTCCAGCTCGGATGCCATGAGATGCCCGGCCACACACGCTTTACCCAACTCACGAAATTGTCTGGTCACGCCTTCAGTGGAAGCGTGTGCGCGATGGGCCGCGCCAAAAGCGTCGTTGACGTAGAGGTGACCATGCCGGGCCAACTGCGCCGCAAATTCAGCTTCGTTTTTCTCTTCATCCGCGTGGAAACGCAGATTTTCCAATAAGAGCACTTCGCCCGGCTTGAGAGCATCGACCAGCGCGTTGGTTTCTTCACCAATACAATCGGGAGCCAGGCGCACCTCTTGCTTGAGCAGTTCGCTGAGACGCTGGGCTACCGGCTTCAAGCTCATGGAATCAACCCGTTTGCCTTTGGGACGGCCAAAATGTGCCATCAAAACCACACTGGCACCGTTCTCAAGCAGATGATTTAGAGTCGGCAGGGTTTGCGTAATACGCGCGTCGTCAGTAATTTGTCCGTTCTCGTCGAGCGGAACGTTGTAATCGACACGCATTAATACGCGTTGATTGTTTACGTTAATATTTTGGAGGATTTGCTTATTCATTATCGATAAAAAGAGCACTAAAAACGCGCTAAATCATATCGCGAGTGCAGCCTTACGGCAACAATAACACCGCCTGATGAATTCATCAGGCGGTGTTATTGAACGGGATTTTTAATTGTGATTAATAGCCAGACGTAGCCGGCGCGTCCCCGGCGGGTGGTGCTGCGGCATCTCCAGCGGGAGCAGGGGCAGGACTCGCTGCAGGAGGTGTTGCTGCAGGCGGATTCGAATTAATGGTCACCTGAGTTTCCGTCTTGGTTTCCGGAGCCGGAGGATTCGGTGCCGGTGAGTTAATGGTCACGTTGGTATCTGGGGCAGGTGCATTATTGGGAACAGGAACCTCAGTTACTGTTTCCTTTTCCGTTCGTATTACCGTGGGGGCTTCTGCGACGGGAACATCGGCCGGTCTGGTCGCAAACCAGGCTAATGCACCTAAAACTACTACAACCAATGCTACGACTGCGATAATCATCGCTGAATTACTTTGTTCACGTGCTTCGGGATCGTATGCCATTTTTATTCTCCTGTAAATTTTTATTATCTACTGGCCGTGGCTTATTGCAGATTTAATGCCACTGCAATGCACCGGCAATTGACTTTGGGTATTTCAGCGGACAAACTTAGCGCTTTCCAGTGAGGAGAATCATTTTAAAATTATGAGCGATTTCGTTATCCAAGATGGACAGACCGTGGTTTTTGCCGGAGATTCGATTACCGATTGTGGGCGTCGTGGCGATCACAAGCCTTATGGCCAGGGGTATGTCGCACAGGTTGTGCATCTTATCGGCGCACGCTACCCCGAGCGGAATATCAAATTCCACAACGCCGGAATTGGCGGCAATACAGTGCAGCAATTGCGCGACCGTTGGCAGGACGACGTTATGTATCACAAACCCGATTGGATTACGGTAAAAATCGGTATTAACGATTTGCACCGCACCCTACTCAACACCGCAGATACAACCCCGCCGGAAGTATTTGAAAAAGCCTACCGCCAGATACTCACCAGCGCCCGCGATAGCGGTGCCAAGCTCTTGCTCATCGACCCTTTCTACATCTCGCAGGAAACCAATCCCGATAGCCAGCGCAAGCAGGTGCTCGATATGCTGCCCGATTACATCGCAGTTGTGCATCAGTTACGCGATGAATTCAACGCACTGCACGTCCCCACACACGATCTCTACATGGAGCAGCTCAAGCGCTTCCCGGCCGACTACTTCTGCCCGGAACCCGTCCATCCTCATCCCCTGGGCCATCTGGTCATGACGAATGCAGTTTTAAAAGCACTCAACTGGTAATTCCCATTACCTAACACCCATTACTCATCACCTATCTTCCATGAAAGGCATTGTTCTCGCCGGTGGCAGCGGCACCCGACTCTACCCCATCACACAGGCAGTTTCCAAGCAACTGCTGCCGGTGTATGACAAGCCGATGATATTCTACCCGCTCAGCACCTTAATGCTGGCGGGTATTCGTGAAATCCTCATCATCTCCACACCCCACGATCTCCCCTTATATCAACGCCTTCTTGGTAATGGCTCGCAGTTTGGCATTGAATTCTCCTATGCCGAGCAGCCACGCCCCGAAGGGTTGGCCCAGGCGTTTCATATCGGCAAAGAGTTCGTCAATGGCGGCCCGGCCTGCCTGGTGCTGGGAGACAATATCTTCTACGGACAAGGCCTCACAGAAATGCTGCAGAACGCAGCAAATCATGTTGTCTCGAATGGCGGTGCAACCGTTTTTGGTTATCACGTGAAAGACCCGGAGCGTTATGGCGTCATCGAATACGATGGCACCGGCAAAGTGCTGTCGATTGAAGAGAAACCCCAACAACCAAAGTCGCATTGTGCTGTGGTGGGTTTATATTTCTACGATTCCAAAATCACGGAAATAGCAGCCAATATCAAGCCTTCGGCCCGTGGCGAGTTGGAAATTACCGACGTCAATAACGAATATCTACAGCGTGGTGAACTTTGCGCCCAAACATTGGGACGCGGTAGCGCCTGGCTCGATACCGGCACCCATGAATCGCTGTTGGAAGCCTCCAATTTTATTGAAACCATCGAAAAACGCCAGGGGCTGAAGATTGCATGCCTGGAAGAGGTGGCCTATGAAATGGGTTACATCAACGCCGAACAAGTGCTAGCCCAGGCCGAAAAGCTCGGCAAAACTGAATATGGTGAGTATTTGAAACGTTTGGTCCAAAATTCCTGACGATGCGTAAAATTGAAACATCCTTGCCCGGTGTCGTATTGCTTGAACCCGAAGTCTTTGGCGACACACGCGGTTTTTTCATGGAGACCTACCATAGTGAAAAACTCCGTGAATTGGGGATCGACAGCGTTTTTGTGCAGGATAACCACTCCCTTTCGCGTCGCGGCACCTTGCGGGGATTGCACTATCAGTTAAATAATCCCCAGGCCAAACTCTGTCGCGTGGTACGCGGCGAAGTGCTGGATGTTGCGGTGGACATTCGCCAGGGTTCACCCACTTTTGGACAGTGGTGCAGCGCAATTCTTTCCGCCGAGAATAAACGGCAAATCTATATTCCGCGCGACTTTGCACATGGTTTTTTCGTGTTATCCGAGGAAGCCGAATTTCTTTATAAATGTGATGGTTTTTATGAACCTGCGGATCAATACGGCATTTTATGGAACGATCCTCAAATCGGTATCGATTGGCAAATCTCAGGCGATGTCGAAGTTCTCCTTTCCGACAAAGACCTGGCTTTGCCGTTGCTGGGCCAATGCCCAATAACGGATCTGCCGCAGTTCATAAAATGAATTTGCCAGATACAAAAAACCTCCCCTGCTCTTGTTGAACAGGGGAGGTTTTTTTTACAGCCTCATCTCTCAATTGCGATAAGGATTGAGCGCACTTGCATTTCCTGTTGCTGATGATGCACTGAATTTACGCGCTTCAGCAATCACCGTTTCGCCTTTTAGCCACTTTGCATGACCATCGGCATAGCCTATCGTCAGGCCATCAAAATGGCGGCCTGTTGCGCAATCTCCACGATAATCAGCCGTCACTGTCGCACAACTAATGCCACGCGCTCCCCCACCCGGCATATAGTAGCTACCTGTATAAGCCGAGCTACTATTGCCTCGTATATCGTTGGCCTGGAATGAGTAAACCCCCATTTCCGCAATCATGAAGGTTGTCGCGGACGAATCAACTGCCGCCATAGCAATACCTCCAGCCGAAGGCCCCATATACTGGCTGAAGCTATAGTTAGCATTTAAAAGGCTGCCTTGAGGAGGCAAAGCCGTATTAGCGCCCATTGAGGAAGGGGAATTAGGGCAGAAAAATAGCTGATGGCTCTTCACATAGGGGAAAATCGCTTGTTGCCAAAATACATATGTATCGTAAAAGATAATGCCATCCGGCGGAAGGCTGCCCGCAGCACTCCGGCTGTAAATCATCGGATAGCGTTCGTCATTGTCCTGGTGGTATTGCATTATCCCCAGGCCAACTTGCTTTAAATTGCTGATACAAGCCGTCCGCCGCGCATTTTCACGGGCACGAGCAAACACAGGGAAGAGAATAGCTGCAAGTATTGATATTATAGCTATAACAACTAATAACTCTATCAAAGTAAAGGCTTGCTTGTTTTGGATATTGCTATCGCGGTTTCGAAATTTCAGTTTCATCTATAATACGCCTCCTGGGATGTTTTGCGTCTACATCTTTATTCTTCCCTGCCTACGCATGGTTCTATCGCTACTATTGGACAAAGTTCGCTATTATTGAACAAACTTTTTTTACGAGTTACATCCACGCATATCACCTTAGAAAGTTAAAACCGTGACGCGTATTCAACCTCTTCGACACGGAGTTCGTGAAAAATAGCACAAAGTATCACTCCTTCCTTATCGCAACCATTAGCAAAACTCTGACGCGTGGTTATACCGGTTACGTAAAATATATCGGGCTCAAATTTATAGCAACTTAAACCATCTGCTCATTACCTATGCTAATTTCGAGGCAATTCCATGGATAAACCACGCCGCGCCTGGTTAGGCGTCACAAAGAAGATCGTGATGGCCATCACTGGCTTGGGACTTTGCTTGTTCCTTGTTGGCCACCTACTCGGTAACCTGCTCCTGCTCTTTCCGGCCAACCAGTATGGCTGGTTCAATTTCTATGCAACTACGCTAAATAAAATTCCGGTGCTGCCGATCATTGAATTGGGACTTGCGGCCATGTTCCTGTTACATGCCTACGAAGGTCTTATGGTATGGCGGCAGAACAAGTCGGCACGCCCCATCGAATATGAAGGCGGACGGCACTGGACCAAGGAAAAGAGTAAGAAGAGCCGCAAAACGACTTCTTCAACAACAATGATGGTAACCGGCATCATCATTATTCTTTTTGCTTCCGTGCACGTCTGGCAGATGAAGTACCATAACTCCATTGGTGCTCCTAGCCCCACATCTCAACACAAAGCAGGCGAACCCGCACCGGCAGTTGGTGTGACTGGTGCCGAAATCACCCCGACCGAAGTTCAAACTCCGGCCGAAAGTGCTGAGGAAGTCTATGATCTGGCCAACCATGTCATCTGGGAATTGAAGAAGCCGCCTGTTGCCCTGCTATATATGGCCTGTATGCTAGCCCTTGGCTTCCATCTGTACCACGCTGTATGGAGTGCATTCCAGACACTGGGTGCTACTAACTCTACCTTCCGTAAATTCATGCTTTTCGCAGGAAAGGCATTTTCCGTAATTATCGCTGGTAGCTTTTTCTTGCTACCGATCTATATCTGGTTTTTCGTGGAGGCACCGAAATGAGTTCGCAAGTCACTAATCGTTTTAATCTTGGTGCCGATCTCGACGCCAATATCCCCGCCGGTCCTCTGGAAGGGTTGTGGGATCAGCACAAATTCAACATGAAGTTGGTCAACCCGGCCAACCGTCGTAAACACACCATCATCATCGTGGGGACTGGCCTGGCCGGCGCTTCGGCTGCCGCCTCGCTGGGTGAACAGGGCTACAACGTCCTCAACTTCACCTTCCACGATTCCCCCCGTCGCGCTCACTCGATTGCGGCTCAGGGCGGTATCAACGCGGCTAAGAACTACGCCAACGATGGCGACAGCATTCGCCGCTTGTTCTATGACACCGTCAAAGGCGGCGACTATCGCGCCCGTGAAGCCAACGTGTTCCGCCTGGCCCAGGTCGCCAACAATATCATCGACCAGTGCGTGGCGCAGGGCGTGCCTTTTGCCCGCGATTATGGTGGCTTGTTAGATAACCGTTCATTCGGTGGCGCACAGCTCTCGCGCACCTTCTATGCTCGCGGCCAAACCGGCCAGCAGTTGCTGCTGGGTGCCTATCAGTCGTTGATGCGCCAAGTCGAAAAAGGCACCG
>DAITOV010000240.1:0-8013 GCA_036833945.1 Abditibacteriia bacterium | reverse complement strand
ACGCGCCGCAACGAGACACTGGCCTATATCAAGAACGGTTTGCGCGACACCTCAATTTCCCGTGAAATGGATTGGGGCATCGCGTTGCCTGAAGGCATCCCCCACGCCGAGGGTCACGTCATTTACGTGTGGTTCGAAGCGCTGATGAATTACTTCTCGGCTCCCGGCTATTTGAGTGACGACCCCGCCCGTCAGGAGTATTTTGAACAGGTGTGGCCGCCCGACTTGCAGTTGATGAGCAAGGATATCTTTACCCGTTTCCATGCGACGCTGTGGCCAGCATTGCTCAAGTCGCTCGACTTGCCGTTGCCCAAGGAGCTATTTGCTCACGGCTTCTGGACGGTGGGCGGACGCAAGATGAGTAAGCGCGATCCCGAAACCATCGTTGAACCGGTCGAGTTTTCGCGCCAGATCGCCGAAGCCGCCGGTGCCGACTTCCAGGTTGGTGTCGATGCATTGCGCTATTACGCGTTGCGTGAAGTGACTTTCGGTTCCGATGGCGACTTCTCGCGTGGCGGCTGTTTGTCGCGCTACAACACCGATTTGGCGAATGGCCTTGGCAACCTGGTGCAGCGTGCGCTGTCGATGCTCACCCAATACTTTGAAGGCGTTGTCCCGGCCGAGGATGCCGAGTTGGGCTTGCGCGCCGCCGCCAAAGCTGCCACGCCAGCGGTTGCGACTTGCTACGAAACGCTCGACTTTAGTGGCGCTCTGAATGAAATCTTCTCTGTGGTGGCTCATGCCAACCGCGTGATCGAAGAACAGAAGCCCTGGGCCAAGATTAAGGCTGGCGAGCGTGAGCCGGTAGCGGCTTTGCTGCGTGAATTGTTGGCGGTGTGCCAGTGGTGCGCGCTGACCTTGCAGCCGATCATGCCGCGTTCTTCGCAGCGCCTGATTGAACTTTTGAACCTGTCGCCGGATTTGAAATGGGAAAACGCCGACGACTTTACCGTGCTGTTGACGCCGGGCCATGTGTGCCAGGCCCCCAGCGCGCTCTTCCCGCGTATTAAAAACCTTGAGGAAACAATCGCTAAAATGACGAGTGAATTATCGACTGAAACCGTAGCCGAAGCTGTTGCAGCGCCAGTTACTGAAACTGTAGCAGAAACCACACCGGCCGTTGAAGAAGCCGCGCCGGAGAAAAACTATATCGAATACGACGACTTTGCCAAAGTCGAACTGCGTATCGGCAAAGTGCTGGAAGCCGAGAAAGTGCCTAAAGCCGACAAATTGCTGCGCTTGCAGGTTGATCTGGGCGATGAACAGCGCCAGATTCTGGCCGGTATCGCCCAGCAGTTCGAGCCTGAAGCCCTGGTAGGCCAGTCGGTTGTCGTGGTCGCCAATTTGGCACCGCGCAAGCTGCGTGGTTTCGAGTCGCAGGGCATGATTCTGGCCGCCAGCACGCCCGATGGCCCGCCGTTGGGGCTGGTTACGGTTGGTGACCAGGTGCCGGCTGGTAGCTACGTCAAATAAGTTGAGATCGTTAAAAATTCGGTTTGAAAGCCAGGCGCGAGATGGAATTTGAGAGTTCCGTCTCGCGTTTGTGTCTGGGCCAGTGGTGGAACCTGAGGCGGTTTCAGGTGTATAAAAATGGGGTGGGCGATGGTGTCTGCTGCAACATTTCGAGAGAAAGAGGTCAAACTGAAGTGGAAAACGTTGCTGGAACAGCACGTTTAGTTGAATTAAGTTGTTATGAAATTAGGAACAAAACTTTTATCGTTATCGGCTTTAAGCCTGATGTTGGGAACTGCGCAGACGTGGGCGCAAGAGACCGCAACCGAGACGCTTCCACCGCCACCAACGGCAGGCGCGACGCATGAACTGCCTTTGCCGCCTACTCCGTCGGCCACGGCTACGGCAGAATTACCGGCACCGCCCATTCCGGTTGTTGCTATTAAGAGTCCGGCTCCTTACTACATCGATCGCGGCACTACGATGGTTCCAGTGCGCCCGCTGTGTGATTTTTTGGGTATTAAACTGACCTCTTCCGATGGCGTTTTGACCTTCATGCAGGAGTCAGACGAAGAGGCGTCTCGCTTCAAGGTGGTTTCGTTACGCGCGGGCGGAAGGAGCGCACAAATTACGCAGAATGGCAAAATTCGTAAGATGGCTTTGCCTCTTCCGGCTGAAACCCGTCTGGGGACTACTTTTTTGCCGCTGCGTTTCATGCGTGACGCCTTCGAAATTTCCCTGGGTTTTCGCGCCCGGGATAATGCGCTGGTGGTAACCAAGAACGGGCGGCGTGGCGTGCTGACAGCACCGCGTTTCGTGGAGTATAAAGGCTCCAATGCCGCTACCTTGACGGTGACCAACCATGTTGGCCGTGCCTTGAGCCTACGTTTGAGCGGACCGCAGACTGTTGCCTTGGAATTAGGAAAAGGCCAAAGTGCAACCCGCAAGGTGAAGCCGGGCGTTTACTACTACAAGGCCGATAGCGCCGGTATGCAGCCACGCTCCGGCGCTCGACGCCTCAGTGGTAAGCAAAAAGCGACCTGGTCGTGGGGCCGTCGTTAATCAGTGGGATCGGGCGGAGGAGCGGAAGCTTTCCCGCCTTTAAATCCTGAGCCGAAGTAGGCTAAAGCGCCGGGCAACCCGGAAATCCACAGCATGGCCTGCCACAGCAGCGACCAGGCGATGATGGTGCCGGGTTCGGGCATGGCACCTGCCGGGAGCGCGCCGTTCAAAAACGCCACCGCTCCGGCCTCGCGCACTCCCAGACCGCCCACTCCCAGTGGTATCATTGATGCGATACCCAGACAGGGAATGAGCCAGATGAAAACCTGGGTGGGTAAATCGAGTCCCACGCTGCGTGCCAGAAAGATATTCAGCACGATATGGCTGCTCTGGAAAAGTAGCGAAAGCGCCAGTGCGCCAATCAAGGCCGGGCGGGTGGCCGGAGTAAAGTAAACATCGAACGCCTGATGCACGCCGACGAATTTTTGCGCCAGCTTCGAACTGTTTTCGCGCGTTGAAATACGCCAGGCGATTTTGCGCAGCAGCCAGATAAAGACCACCATTGCCACCAGCACGGCGATGGCGATTCCGGCGATGCTGACGGCTTGGGCCTGTCCGCTTTGACCTCCGGCTGAACTGGTGCCGAAATAAGCAAACATACCAATCACGCCGATGGCGAGCAGCGCCGTCAGGCCGGTCAAGCGCTCTACGAAGATGGAAGTGGCGGCCAGGGCCAGGTTGCCACTGTGTTTGGTTGCCATCGCGGCGCGCACGGCATCGCCGCCGATGGCAGTCGGTAGCCAGAGGTTGCAAAACATACCGATCAGGTAGAGGCGGTAACTTTCCCATACTCCCAAAGGCGGCAAATTTCGGGTGTTGTGCGCCCGCACTGCAGCGTTGAGTAGCAAGCGCCAACGCAGGGCGCTGATGAACTGGGTGGAAAGATATGCAAAAACCGCCAGCACCAGAGTGAGCGGGGAGGTGTTGCGCAGGGCGTTGCCGACGTTATCGCCCTGCCAGCGCACCAAGATACCCACCACGAGGATGCCCAGCATCAGTCGCAGGAACCACTTGATTTTGCCGCTGCGGTTGGCAGCGGCTTCCGATTCGTCTAACAGTCGGGTTCCAGGGCTTTGCATGCGGGGGAGAGTTCGCGTTGTTTTTTACGGGGCGCGATATGTTCGTAATGATAGCCTGCAGGTGCCGGTTGGTTCGACAGCAGGCGATAATCGTTGTTGATGGCAATGAGATGCATCTTGGGCAGGGTGGGCCAATGCAGATGCTTCCAGCGGGTCAGCACGAAAACTTGCTTTCCGGTAGCCAGGGCTTTCTTGATGGCATCGTGGTTGTCTACAAAATCGCCGGAAGTTTCATACTCTTCTTCATCGAGGCCCGAACGGTTGGCGAAATCGACGATAACCGATGGGCGCCGGGTGTAATACATCACCGAAGGCTGAAAGGTTTTAAATTGCATCACTTGTCCATCGGGTTGCAGATACGGCAGCAGACGCTCAATCATCGGTGAGGGGTCTTCGTAGAGCGCAAAGCGGCCCATGAAGCCGGTTAATACCATGAACAATGCGGCTCCTGTCACCGGGAGAATTTTGGCCGCAGGCCGGCGCAGCAGAAGGGCAATGGCTCCGATAATCAGCACTGCGCTGAGACCTGTCACGAAGGGCAAGACATCGGCGCGGGTCATGATTTTATCCGCGAGCAGCTTGGGGTGGAGGAATAAGAGCGGTAAAACAATACCCAAAAGGAGCAACCCCCCTGCTGTGACCCCGGCGGCGCGTTGCATGGTGCGGGCATACGCCTGGTCTTCTGGTTTATGGAAGAAAGTTTGCGCGATCAGCAGTGCCAGCGGCGGTAATGCCGGAAGGATGTAAGTGATGAGCTTGGTGCTTGAAAGCGAGAACAGCCCGACGACGGCGGCGGCCCATATCCACAGGAAAAGCCGGGCTTGGGCGGCCTGGGTTTCTGGAGTCGCGGTAGCGCGGCGCGCTTTGAAATCTCCGATGAGACTGCGCAAGGCGGGCCAGAGAAAAGCCGACCAGGGCAGTGCCGCAATCAGAATGACCGGAATATAGAACCAGAACGGCTTGGTGTTATGATAGAACTTGCCGCCTGTAAGCCGCCCGATATTTTCGCCTAAGAGGAATTGTGAAATGAATTGAGGCTCGACGCGGTTTACAGCCGAGTACCAGGGAGTTGCCATAGCAATGGCGAAAGCCATCGCGCCAAGCACTCCGGCGATAACCGGCAAACGAAAAGTCGCTTTGCCGCAGACCATCAACATCCACACGAAAGCGATGATGAGCGGCAACCCTAAACCAACAGGGCCTTTGGAGAGGAGAGCGAGGCCAAGCCCCAGAGCAGCAATGAGAAAACCGAGCCAGCGTTTTGGCGGGGGAGTGCTAACCGTGGGTGCAAGCGCCCAATACAGCCCCACTAATGCCAGCGTCATTGCAAACGCCAACTGCATGTCGGTGGAGAGCATGCGGCCCATAGTGAAGGGCAGCACACAGGTTGCCCAGGTGACGGCGGCCAAGACGCCCGTTTGCCGGTTGAACATTTTCCGGCCCAGTAGGAACAGCAATGCCAGCACACCCACGGCGGCCAAAGCCGATGCTAAACGCGCTACCGGAACGTGAACTCCAAAAACTTTAAAGAGTGCGGCCGCGCTCCAGTACACCAACGGCGGTTTATTGAGGCGCGCGATGGTGTTGAGGTGGGGAACTGTCCAGTCGGGCGGGGTGCCGTCTAATGGCTCGATCATTTCCAGCGAAGCCGAGATGTAGCGGCCTTCGTCGGGGTTCCAAACCGGCGCGTAGTTCAAATTCCACAGCAATAAGCAGGCTGCGGCGATAAGAGCAAGAAAGTGGCGTGGTGACACAGAACGAGAAGAGAGGCGGGGAAGAAATATTTCATTTCTTCCCCGCAAGATTGGTTTAGCTGGTTTTGAAGCGAGTGGGGTTGATCAGCGGGACCATGTCGCCGATACGGGTTTCAATCACGTCGCCGTCTTTGAGCGGCGCGATGCCGAACGGGGTGCCGGTGAAGATGACGTCGCCCGGTTCGAGAGTGATGGATTCGCTCAGGAATGCCACTAACTGTGCCGGATTGAAGACGAACTGGTTGGTGTTGCTCGACTGGCGCACTTCACCATTGATGTAGGTTTCGATGGTGAGGTTGTTGGGATCGACATCGGTGTAGATGTAGGGGCCAAGCGGAGAATAGGTATCGAACGACTTGGCGCGCGCCCACTGCGATTCGCCCCACTGCACGTCGCGGTCGCTGATGTCCTGGCCGTTGGTATAGCCCAGGATGTAGTCGTAGGCATCGGCTTCGCTGATGGCCTTGCCGCGCTTACCGATGACGATGACGAGTTCGGCTTCGTAGTCGGTGCGGTGGTCGGGATGCGCCACTTCAACTGTCTCGCCCTGGGCGATGACCGAGGAGGGGGCCTTGAACCACATCAGCGGCCACTGGGGAACTTCCAGGTTGGCTTCGGCGGCGTGGTCGGCAAAGTTGAGGCCGACGGCAAAGAGTTTGGAAGAGGCGACCGGAGCCAGGGTTTTCAGGTCGGCAATAGCAGCCGATTCTCCCGTGCGCTGGGCTGTTCCGAAGAGATCTTCAATAAAATGGGCGGTATCGCCTTCGATTTCGGCATGGCGAATTTGGCCGTTTTGTTCAAAGCGTCCGTAAATAGGCATGAAACTCAATATCCTTTGACAATAATTTTCAGGGCGAAGGCGATTTTACCAAATCGGCCTGGGGGAGGGAGCGGCGCGGGGCCAGATAGAAGATGAGCGCGAAGGCTGTTCCCGCAGAAAAAGTCAGCTTGAGCAGGGGCGAAAGCGGTAGTGGGGTGACGAAGCCCTCGATTAATCCGGCAATCACCAGCAATACGGCAACCCCGGCCAGGAGTTGAGCGGCTTGTGCGCCGACAATTTTAAGCGCATCGCGCCGCGGCAGGTCGCCAGGTGCCCAAATGGCGCGGCCAATCATTAACCCGGCACCGCCTGCGATGCAGATTGCCAGCAGCTCCATCACGCCGTGGGGGAGGATAACTGCCCAGAAGAGCACGTCGGCATTCACATCGGTTGCCACCCCGGCCAGGCCGCCGATCATGAGGCCATTCATTAGTAAAACCAAAGCTGTGCCGATGCCTGCCGTGACACCCAGTGCCACGGCGGTGATGGTGACACGGATGTTGTTGGTCATGATAAATGACGACGTGGCAGGGCTGTCGAGTAGGCCTTCAAACTCCGTGCGTGCGCCCCAGCCAACGATGATTTTTTCTTCGGCGCGTTTTTGCACTTCACGGATCGCTCCGTCTGGAACGAACAATGGGGCTGTATCAGGATTGATAACGACGCTGATATAGGACAGAAAGCCCGGCAGGAAGAGGAAAACCGCTGCCAGGGCAATGGGCCGCCAACAGCGCCGAAACACCTCTGGAAAGCCGTGCAGAAGGAAATGCCAGGCATTGATAGCTTGCGGCGCAGGAGCAGAATAGACCTGGGTATGAGCGCGCAACACCAGGTCGTTGAGCGAACGGGTGAGTGCGCGACCTGAGTTGGTATTGTTGTAGCGTGTTTTAGCCCGGGCCAGGTCGGAAGAAGCGCGACGGTAAAGAATGCCGATTTCATGCAGTTCGGCATTATTGAGTGAACTTAAGCCATTGCTTTGGGCTTTATCGGTGAGTTCACTCAGGCGTTGCCACATGTGGCGATGATTTTTAACGAATCGTTCGGCGCTACGAGACATGCTAAACCTTAGAATATTTAAGAAACAGGCAACTTGTTCTTTGACTCATCGTCCAAAATCGGATAGCTTTTGATAGGACATTGTTACTTTACCCTAAAAATGTCAATGTTGATTTATTTGCGTTGTAGTCACACCTCCTGATTTATGGAATTACTGCACCAACTTCACGACCCAGAAGGGTTGAAGACCTTGATTGCTGCTGGCGGTTACTTTTTGTTGTTCGCCATCATCTTTGCTGAAACCGGATTGCTGGTTGGTTTCTTTCTGCCGGGCGATTCGCTGCTTTTCGTGGCCGGAACTTTGTGTGCAATTAACTTGCCGGGGCATAACACACCGATCCTGAATATCTTCGTTCTCATTCCATTGCTCTGCGTTGCGGCGATTAGCGGTGACGCTACCGGATATTTCATAGGGCGTAAAGTGGGGCCTAAGCTATTTAACCGTCCCGATTCGCGTTTCTTTAAGCGAGAGTACGTCGAAAAAACAGAAGCATTTTACGCCAAGCATGGGCCTAAGACCATTGTGCTGGCACGCTTTATGCCATTTGTACGCACCTTTGCCCCGACGGTGGCGGGTGTGGCGCAAATGGAATATTCGAAATTTGCTTTTTATAATGTTGTCGGTGGTATTGGCTGGATTTGTATCTGCACATTGTTGGGCTACTTCCTGGGAACAGTGCCGGCGGTGAAGGACAATATGGAAAAAGCAATCATGCTGATTGTTTTCCTTTCCATCGCTCCAATATTCGTTCACTGGGTTATCGAACGCCTTAAAGGTGCCAAGCCTGTA
>DAITOV010000239.1:2585-8023 GCA_036833945.1 Abditibacteriia bacterium | reverse complement strand
GGCTACCCCGCGCGTGACCGTGAGCGCCGGTGCAGCCTTAACCCAGGCACCTGCCCAAACCGCCACCATTCGCGGCCAGAGTGCGATGCTGCTTTATGCGCCGCAGGCCGGTGAGGTGCGTATCAAGGCGGTGCGCGCCACCCACGGCGCACCGTTCGTGAGTTACGTGCTGCAAGACGCGCAAAGCAAAGTCATTGCTACCGGAGCGCTGAATGCCGGGCAGACGGTGACTTTCAACGCCCAGGCGCAGACGCCGTATTACTTCTACATCCCCAACGGCATCACCGAACTGGCGATTGAAGGTGCCACGGCTGCCTACCAGACCAACCTGGAAGAGGGCGCGCAGTTCCATCTCTACGGCAAGGGCACCACGCTCTATTATTACGTGCCCGCCGGTGTGAAAAGCTGGGACCTCACCCTGAGCAGCGCCGTGCCCGGCGAAACCGGTAAGCTCATCGTCACTGCGCCGGGCGGTCAAACCAGCGTGCTGGAAACCGTGACCATCCCTTCGCAGCGCGTCACCCTCGCCGGGCAGGAAGGGTTCTGGAAAATCGAATTGACCCAGGCCTCGAGCGGCATCATCGACGATGTGTATCTCATCTTCGACCGCAACCTGCCGCAATGGGTGAGCACGAGTCCGCAGGTGCCGTTGATGGTGAGGTGACAGGTGTAAGCGAACGGCCGGGGAACTTTAAAAGTTTCCCGGCCGTTTTTTGGAGTGCGGTGACTTGTCACCGCGTCGTGTCGGCGCTCGATTGAGACGATAAACTTGCTGTTAAGCCCTGCGGTGACAAGTCACCGCACTCCAAAGTAGAATGGCGGATATTTCGTGAACGTTTTCCTTTTCCATGAACAAAGAATTAACTTCACCCAACGCCTTGCTTCCTGGTGACTACATCGAATTTCTGCGCGACCTGAAAACGCGCATCCATTCGACACAGCTCAAGGCTGCTGCGGCCGTCAATCGTGAACTGATCGCCTTATATTGGGAGATCGGCAAAGGCATCGCCGAGCGTCAGGAAAACGCGGGGTGGGGCGACGTCGTTGTCGAGCAGCTTGCCCGCGATCTGCGCCACGAATTTCCTGAGGTGAAAGGTTTCTCGCGCAGTAACGTGTTTCTGATGCGGCAGGTATTTTTGGCTTACCGGGAATATGGAACAAAAGTCCAACAAGCTGTTGGACAAATTCCCTGGGGGCATAATATTATGTTGCTTTCAAAAGTCAAAGAGCCCGAAAAACGTCTTTGGTATTTGGAGCAGACGGTGGCGCATGGTTGGTCGCGTGCGGTGCTCGATCACCAAATCCAGACCGATCTCTATGCGCGCCAGCTACCCGCCGCCAAAACCCACAACTTCGCGCAAACGCTGCCGCCGCTGCAATCTGACCTGGCACATCAGATGCTCAAAGATTCTTACGTCTTCGATTTTCTGTCGCTGGGGCAGGCCGCGCACGAGCGCGATTTGGAACGCGCCCTGGTCGAACGCATCCGCGAGTTTTTGCTGGAATTGGGGGCGGGCTTTGCGTTTATGGGCAGCCAGTATCACCTCGAAGTGGGCGGGCGCGATTTTTATATCGACCTGCTGTTCTATCACCATCGTCTGCGCTGCCTTGTTGCCATCGACTTGAAAATGCAGGATTTCGAGCCCGAATTCGCCGGTAAGATGAACTTCTACCTTTCAGCGCTCGACGACCTGGTGCGGCATCCTCACGATGCACCTTCGGTCGGCATCGTGTTGTGTCGAGGCAAGGAGCGCACCATCGCCGAATATTCCCTGCGCGATATGAGCAAACCGATGGGCGTGGCCGATTACCGCCTCACCACGCATTTGCCCGACGAACTGCAAAACGCTTTGCCCTCCCCCGCCGATTTCGAGCGAATTCTACAGGACATGCCACAGGAAAAGTTCTGAAAGGAATATTGGGTCAAAATCGCCAAGGTTAAGCCCTGTTTCTGTGACAAAATGCGCCTCAAGTCGTCGGGTCACTCGTACAAAATACGCTATCGGCACCCGACGACATCCATCCCTTGAAATCTCGCGGTTTTTTGTAAGTTTGAGTTCAGAAGATGTATAATAGTGGGTAGTGTAGGGTGCCTTTTAATCGAACCAGTGTGGAATTGAAATTTGATTTCCGTCCTCGTCATGCCAGCTGTAAGGGACTTTTAATCGAACCAGTGTGGAATTGAAATGTGAAGTGAGAACCGGCATGGCGGGGTTTATCTCCCTTTTAATCGAACCAGTGTGGAATTGAAATGTGGAACACATGAGAACAAGGATTAAATTGCTCGACTTTTAATCGAACCAGTGTGGAATTGAAATACTGTCCATTAAAAAATAACCCAATCAACTCTTCATACTTTTAATCGAACCAGTGTGGAATTGAAATGGCAAACTCAACAACCTCGCGCACCACAAGAAAGAACTTTTAATCGAACCAGTGTGGAATTGAAATGGCATAAGTTACGGAGCGCGTCACCAGTGGAAAAGGCTTTTAATCGAACCAGTGTGGAATTGAAATACCGTCCTGGTGCTCTGCTACCCAGTCACGCAGGTAGCTTTTAATCGAACCAGTGTGGAATTGAAATAAGTGCTCTGATAGCAACTTCGCCAGCCTGATTCTGGTCTTTTAATCGAACCAGTGTGGAATTGAAATTTCGAGCGCGATGTCATGCGGCCAAAAGTTGTTCTTTTAATCGAACCAGTGTGGAATTGAAATCGATGAGGGCAAACGTTACCTACTCCCCAAAACTCTTCTTTTAATCGAACCAGTGTGGAATTGAAATTACGGGGAAGTGCTTGGCGCGCCGGAGACGCTTCGCCTTTTAATCGAACCAGTGTGGAATTGAAATACAGGCGAGGTTAATGTATCGGATGTTGATGCAGCTTTTAATCGAACCAGTGTGGAATTGAAATAAGTTTGGCATGCGCGGTCACGATGTCGAAGAGTTTCTTTTAATCGAACCAGTGTGGAATTGAAATGCAGCATAGCACTTTTCGACTGCTTGCTTTCCAGCTTTTAATCGAACCAGTGTGGAATTGAAATCCCGGCGAGCGCAATTGCAAACGATTCTGTAAATGCTTTTAATCGAACCAGTGTGGAATTGAAATCAAGATCAGCTATCACTTCTTTGATATAATCGCCGTCCTTTTAATCGAACCATTGTGGAATTGAAATGACCAGGCGAAGCAATGGTTGCGGATGTTCAACCAAATCTTTTAATCGAACCAATATGGAATTAAAATCGTATTTTCCGTAAGCTGCACTGCGGTGCAGCCTACGCACTTTTTGACACAAAGTCAGGGTATAATATGTGTCAAAAGCGCGCTGATTCCGTTGAGAATAAAGCTTTGAAGCGCATTCGTGCGCATGGGCAGCGGTGGGTTGTTCCGGCCCCCTTTGCCGACCTGGGGCCACAATATCCTGCGGATTGAGAAAGTCAAAGAGCCCGAAAAACGTCTTTGGTATTTGGAGCAGACGGCCTCGCATGGCTGGTCGTGTGCGGTGCGCGATCACCAATTCCAGACCGCTCTCTATGCCCGTCAGCTACCCCACCGCTGCAATCTGACCTGTCGCTGGGGCAGGCCGTAACTTCTCATTTAATCGTAAAATCCTTATGGCTATACAGGACTTATACGCTCCGGATGAACCTCTTGGCTCTTTGCCTGAGAGTATGTGTGCCCGCCCCAAAATGTACACCACCAACGGAACTTTAGAGGAAGCGGGTGCTTTCCTGGACGGGTTTTACAGTGGTATGGGTTCTCATAACCGGAGTGAGGGCGCACAACGGGAAGTGATGGCTTGGGCTGGCTTCTTGCGTTGGGCTAGTGAGCAATTGGGAATAAGGTGGGGAGATTGGTGTGCTATATGCCACCACCTCCGCTTAACCTTTGTGAATGACGACGACGGTTTTGAAAAGTTAGCCACATTACTGGTTCATTATCGACGGGAAGATATCACCCCTCCCCCACTTCGTAAAGCTACACACGGAGAATCACGATACGTCCGCAAATTCAACAACTCACAGAGATGGGGCCGCTCCCCGATTCGGAATCTGCCACCGAAGAACAGCTCTTCCGTTATGAAGCTCTGTTTGAGGATATATCCGTGCCTGTAACCGATGAAGAAGCCGAAGCGTTAGCCGGTTTATTTGGGCCAGACGACTGCTACGGCATGGCCTGGACATTGATTCACATTATCGAAACGGCACCAAATCGTCCTGTAAAGGCTTATCAAGAATATGCGGAAAAGGAGTGGATTATTCATCTGCGAACTCGTCCGGAAAGAAGATAAAATCCGATAAACGCCGAGCAAGATGATGTTCAATCTGCCCACAACATCTCCTAACAATCACCCAACACCACACAGCCAAACCAGCTAAAATTTCACTTATACCAATCCTGAAAACTAACCTCCTTCTATTGTGACTAAGGAAACAGAATATAGGAAACAGGAAACCTACTCTTGAGATAAGCAATTTGGTTTTACCCTGAACAAAAAGCCGTGTACTGGATCCCCGCGTTCGTGAAGATGACGAGTGTGAGATGCTTACGGGAGCTATCAAAGTCTGGTTACCTCCCTGTTTACTGTATTCTGTTTACTGTCTACCTGCTGCAAGGAAGATAATATCTGGGATTGGTATTACCCTATCCCCCAAGACCAAAGATCAAAGACCCAAGACCAAAACCAATGCGAACCCGCACCTTCACCGGCCAGCAAATGCAGGAAGCGTTGCAAGACCTGCTGGTGCCGTGGGTCGATGGTGGGGTGCCGTTTGTGTTGCTCGATACGCCGCCGCGTGTCGTTGGCGAGAACCGTGTCACCCACCAGCCTGGCCCGGTGCTGCCTGTGCATCGCGGTGTGGGCACTAGTGTGCGGGTGCAGAACTGGACCGACGAAAACCTCAACGCGCTTTCGGTGCCTTATTTTGGCTGCGTGACCGAGGGCGAGGCCGATTTGGTGATTGGCACCACCACCGCCAACTGCCGTCAGAACAAAATCGAGGGCAGTAAATGGATTGTACAGATGCCGCAGGGCAGTATGTTTTTGGTGCCGCCGGGGGTGCCGATTGCGGCGGGCGGCAGTGTCCACTGGCACCGGCCCGATCCTGAAAATGCCTACAGCCGCATCCTGTGGATGCAGATTCACCAGGGCGGGGGCAACTGTCATTTCAGCACTTCCACCCGCGGGCAACTGCGCAGCCACCCTTACACCTTTATCTACAACAAGAACCTGCTGCCGCTGGCTTTTGCCCTCATTCAGGAAATGCAAAATGCCGCGCCCTACCACCAGCCGGTGGTGCATTATCAGTTGGGGCTGATGGTGCGTTATATGCAGCGTGCCTTCGAGGCCGTCGAGGCGCTCAGTATGCATTCGGCCAGCCTGTTGCACCCGGCGATTCTCAGCGAAATGGCAACCTCGTCCGGCCCCGATTTGCACTG
>DAITOV010000239.1:0-2575 GCA_036833945.1 Abditibacteriia bacterium | reverse complement strand
GGCTCCATCCCGCTTCCCAGGCCCAGGGCGTGGCCGAGCGCGCCGCCTCGCTCATCGAAGAGCGGCTGCGCGATACTTCGTTCACCGTGGAAAGCCTGGCCGGGCGCCTGCAGATTTCGCCTTCGCAGCTCAACCGCATTTTCCGCCGCGAATATAACAGCTCGGTGATGGCCTTTGTGCAAGAGCGCCGCCTCGAACATGCCAGGCAACTGCTGGCCGAATCGTCGTTCAGCATCACCCAGGTCAGCACCCACTGCGGCTACGGCTCGGCTTCGGCATTCATTAAGGCTTTCACCCGCAAACACGGCCTCACCCCGGTCCAGTTTCGGAGGCGTCAGTATACGCATGCGCGTCCCTATCGATAAATGATTGGTTTGGACAATTATTTACGGGGCGGAATTTGGTCGCGACCGGTTTAGATTCCGCTGAGTTTGGGAATACTTAATTATCACTTCAAGTTTGGATATCGCAGAGGGAGAACATGAACCGACGAAAACATCGCAGCGCTTTTACATTGATAGAGTTATTGGTCGTCATAGCGATCATAGCTATTCTTGCCGCCATTTTGTTCCCGGTGTTTGCCCGGGCACGGGAGAACGCGCGCCGCAGCAGTTGCCAGAGCAACCTCAAGCAAATTGGGCTGGCGATTATGCAATATACCCAGGATTACGACGAGCGGCTATTTTCGCACCGCAATACCTCACCACCGTTCAATAGCTGTTCCAGTGGCTATGGGGCCTGGCCGACCTTTATCGATCCTTATGTCAAGAACTGGCAGGTTTTCAACTGCCCCAGCTTCGATAAAAACTACCAGGGCGGGTGCAGTTCCATCAACGCCACGGTGTATGGCCTGAGTTTCAACACTTTGAGATACGTCAACAATACGACCGATAGCGCCGCTGCCGGTATTGTGCCTCGCTGCACCAGCAACTGCGGCGTTGGTATGCACACCAGCGGCAGTTCTGTGCACATCTCAGCGATTGAAGACCCCAGCGGCACCATCCACATCACCGATTCTAAAGGACCTTCCGGTGTGGTGGGTTATGACGTGGTTTCTCCCGGACTGGGGCTAACCACAGCGCATGGCCAATCGTTCTACGTGGACGACCGGCACCTCGACACGGTGAACGTCCTCTATGTCGATGGTCATGTGAAGACGCAAAAGCGCTCTTCGATTTTAGGCCCCAACAGGGAGCAGTGGCGTCATTGGACGACTTCGGCAGATTGAAGAACCGCGCGCGTAAGCAAGCCGGGTAAGCCCAAGCCTTTTACCAACGCTCACCCCGAATAACCCGGTAAATCTCAAACGCTCTTTCCCCTCACCCCAGCCCTCTCCCCGAAGGGGCGAGGGGGCACGCTGCACGAACCTTGACGCAATACACAGCGTGAGGAGTAGCGGCTCGTGCTCCCCTCTCCTGTTCTGGGAGAGGGGCCGGGGGTGAGGGGTGAACCTTTCAACGACACCATACTTTATAACCAGAGCTAAAAACTATATTGAACACCTAAACCATGCGTTACCTCACTCTTCTTCTCCCCATCGCCGCACTGGCGGCTTTCCCGCACCTTCCCGCCAACGCCGCGCCGCTTCCCATCGTGGCGCAAAACCGCAGCAGTTATAAAATCGTCATCCCGCAAAATGCGCCGACATCCGTGCGCACCGCCGCCAAAGAGCTGCAAGACAACCTGCAGCGTGCCACCGGCGTCGCCCTCACGTTGCAGGAAGATAGCGCCACCGTCACCGCGCCCTACATCAGCCTGGGAGCTACCAAACAGGCCCAAACCGCCAACGTATTGCAGCGCCAAATCGCCGAGGAAGGCTTTTCCATCCTCAATCGTGACGGCAACCTCTACATCTGGGGTCCCGATACTGCCGATGGCAAAGTCACCGCGCAGGGCGGCACCAGCAACGGTACCGCCAACGGCATTTACAGCTTTCAGGAAGATTATCTCGACGTGCGCTGGCTATTGCCCGGCGAAATTGGCCGCGACGTTCCCCGGCGCGACAGCCTGACGGTGCCCGATATCGACCGCACCGAAGCGCCCGGCTTTCTCAACCGCCGCGAGCCTTACATGCAAAACGGCATGCCCGCCGTGACGCGCTGGGAAGCGCAACAGAAGCTGGGCTTTTCGTTTCGCATCGAGCATCGCCACAACTTCCATATCGTGGAGCCGGAAAAGCACAAGACCCATTCCGAATGGTTCCCCATGATCAACGGCCAGCGTCCCTACCCGGTGGGGCGTTATAAGCTCGAAACCACCAACCCCGAAGTGGTGCGTTTCTTCGCCGACCGCGCCATTGCCGAATTGAAGGCCGACCCCACCGTGGGCACCTTCTCGCTTTCGCCCAGCGATAGCCGTGGCTGGAGCACCAGCCCCGAAAGCCTGGCGCTGTATGACCCTGCGCCCGCAGGCAGCAATTTTCCCTCGACCACGCCGCTGATTCTCAAGTTCTACCGCGATGTCGCCGAGATTGTGAAGAAGGAATACCCGCAGGGCCGCCTGGCCGGGTATATTTACGCCGACTATCTGTTCCCACCCACCAAAGGCGGCATGACGCTGCCGGACAATTTCTATC
>DAITOV010000238.1:0-8032 GCA_036833945.1 Abditibacteriia bacterium | reverse complement strand
CTTGACGAGAGGAAATGAAATCTCCTGATTTTCCGCGGCCGTTCCTTCACGGAATAACGCCTGGTTAATAAAAAGTTTCCAGGGCGCTTGTGTGCTGATTTTCAAACGCGCCTGCGCACTTTGGGCCGAAACAAGGAGTTGTGGCGAACGGTAAAGTAGCTTGCCGTCCGCTTTTTTCGCAGACCATTGCCAGAGCAGGGTATCGGTTGTGGCCGTAACCGGCAAAGTTACTAATGTCCCTTGCTTGCCGGGTGTGACGGCTTTTTGAAAACGCGAAGTCTTGTTATTTTCGTTGACAGTCGCCTCAATAATGATTTCAGAAGTTTGAGCGGAAAGTTGCACGTTGAAATCGCTTTTACCGCCCTCGAAAGGCGCTAACGGTTGGGGAGAAATACCAGTGACGGCATTATCAAAAATTAACTGTCCCCAATTGGAAATCAGGTGTAGGGCTGAGTCGTGCTGACTCCATGATGAAGCCTCGCCCCGCCCCGCAGCCCGCCGGGCCAAACCGATGTTCCAGTTGGCACCAGGAATGGGCGGGGCTTTTAGCCCGAATGCCTGCCACGGAATTGCCAATTCTGCAGTCCAGGAACCGTCTTCCTGAAGCGCTGCTGCAGTGGCATTGGAGTTCCAGGAAGCATTGCGCGTGCCCCATAAATCATCTCGTTTGCTGCTGGCATCAAACAGTGTGCCCACGGAATTCAGATTGAATTCGTAGGCGGTATCGCTCCCGCCCGGTTGCAAGAACAGGAGAACGTTATCGTCACTGAGAACATCGCCATCACGAGTGCGGACATTGGTTCGCACCTCATGCATGCGTTGTTGCTGGACGACCAGTAACGATTCCCGGCAGTGCCAGCCGACGTAGAGATTATCGTCGTCGTATAAAAATTGAACCTGCGTCTGTTCACTTGCCGGACGGCTGCTTCCCAGGAGTTTGAAGTCGGACAGCGTGATGCTGTTGGCCCAGGCACTGTCCGATAAATGCCCGTCAATCTGCGGTGCGGTTATGGTTTTTCCGATACGTAAGAGAGGCGTATCGGTGTTTGCTGAAGAAATGCTACAGAATGCAGCCCCGGCGAAGAGAGCTAAAGTAAATAATTTTTTGACTGATACTGAAAAATTCATAATGAAGGGTTAGTCTTAACGACCGTCGTAATACGGGAAGTTGCTACCGTTATTGTATAAGACGTTGGGGCGCATCCATTTGACGTGCCCGTCTAAAAAGGCGACATTGACACCATCCATATGACGGCCATGTAGTTGGTTTTGAGCCGTGCAGGAAGACGCATTGACCGTTTTGCAAAATACCGTGTCCCAGAGGGCTTTGGAGCCGGGCCAGGCGGGAGCGTAGGCGGTGTCGCCAAAGAATTGAGAATCGACAAAGCCCAGCATTCGCGCCGGATCTTGAATGGCTGCTGCTGCCATGCCCGGCCTCAAGATCTGGTTATAGCCGTATCCAATCTGGTTGGTCGGGAACGAGGGGCAATAAAACACCTGGGTATTTTTAATGTATGGCCCCAGAAACCAGACGGTGGAACCACCGATAGGCGACCAGAAATGGGTGTAAGGAGCATCACCGACAACAGCGGCACCATAGGCGCGACCAAAATATTGTTCGTCGAAGTCTTGCACATACATCATCATCCCCAGCCCGATCTGTTTGAGATTACTCATGCAGCTTGCACGCCGTGCGTTTTCCCTGGCCCTGGCAAATACTGGAAACAATATCGCGGCAAGGATGGCGATGATGGCTATGACGACAAGTAACTCTATGAGTGTAAATCCGCGTGTTTGTGGCCTGACAACTAGCTTTTCTCGATTGATAAACATTTCCGTCTCCTCGGGTTCAGAACGACATACTAAACATACCACCCCGGGAAGTATTCTAAACTTCATTATCAGATAGTAGTTTTTATTATCCAATCAATGTTGACGAGAGCGGAATTCGCTGGGCGAGCAACCGTGTTGCTTTTGAAAAAGTGCCCATACTTGTCCGTATTTCAGGCCAATGCGCGAACAGATATAAGCAAGTGGGAAATCTGTTGTGAGAAGCATTTTTTCAGCTACTTTCAAGCGTAATTGGGTTTGGTATTCCAAAAAAGTTTGTCCTGTTTCCTGCTTGAAATGGCGAGTAAAAGTGGCCGGAGAGAGAATGACGTGATGGGCTACTTTTTCTATGGTTAAGTGTTCATCGAGATGTTCTTCGATGTAGGCCTGGGCCTGGGCGATAGGGCTGTTTTGCCGATTCGTGCCTTGATGGCGCGGCCGCCCCCAACCTTCGAGAGCCTTTCCGGTATCGATTTCACTGCGCATGAGGAGCAGAACCAGTGAAAAAATCCGCTCGATAATTTCGGCGCGCCCCGCAGCTACGGCTTCGTGGCAGAATCCGTTAAAAAGTTGAGCCAGAAAACGATTCTCGATACGGCAACTGGCGTGATCGGGTTTTAAATGAAGCGCTCCTTCCGAACGGCATATCCAACACGAAAGACCGCTATCTTGCGAGCCGGCTGCATAAATCCAGAGAATTTCACACGATCTTCCTGTGGGGTCGCCTTCGAAATGCGATGTGGAGCCGTCCTGCTTGGGGGTGCCGGCCGGAATCAATAGGCAGTCACCCGTCTGGCAAGAGAGCAAATAATCCGCAATATGAAAATCAGCCTGGCCACTCACAACACAGGCAATGGAAGACATGGCGATTTCGTCTTGCGCGTCATCTGGCCAGATGGCTAATTTGCCGCGCGATTCTTGGTAGTTACGCCGTTCCCTGACCGCTTTGCGTTTACCGATGCGTTTCTTGGGGGTTACACCGACATGCTCGGGCAGACGCTGTTCTTTCAAGGCTTCGATTGACGGGAATGCGACAATGACTCGTGCATTTCCATCGCGCATGAGCCTGGCTTCCAGTTGGCTTAATGCCAACGAGAGAGGCGCAAAGGACGTTTGGAGAGAGCCGTGTTTCATGGCGAATTCTTGTCGAATCTATTTGAGCAAAGCACATGTCCAGCGATGATCGGGAAGAGTAGGGCTAACCAGAAAATATCGATTTTGATATCCCGAAACAGGTGTCGCCTCGCCTTTATCCAGATAACCGCCATGAAACCTGATTTTACCGGTATTGGCATCGAAACTATAGCGGCCAGTACTCGGCTTGCTAAAGCCATTATAACGGTAGGCGTTGCCCGCCAGGAGTGTGAATGAGCCTTTCGCCTTATATTCATACATCTGGGTAGCGGAATTATATTCGCTCACGCTACAAGCATACTTGCCCAGAATCGGTGCGGCAAAACCTGTCGATTTGGGCCTGGCTTTATTGCGGGTGGAAGATGAAGCGACGGAAGAGGC
The DNA here is from genome assembly GCA_036833945.1 of Abditibacteriia bacterium. Taxonomy (GTDB): domain Bacteria; phylum Armatimonadota; class Abditibacteriia; order Abditibacteriales; family Abditibacteriaceae; genus DAITOV01. The sequence goes on along the minus strand of DAITOV010000238.1, from coordinate 4,687 downwards.
TGCGCGCACCCGCTTGTAATGAATATTGGCCTGGATCGTTTTGCCATCACCCCACGGTGCAACTTGCACCTTATAGGAGTAACCGTCGTTGAGAACTTCCAATATTGTGGCAGGAAGCCATTTCCCACTATTGGGAATGTATTCGACCTCGACGCGTTGTTGAATTTTGAAGCTTCCCGCAGCAGCGGTTTGTGCAATTGCCGAAGAAGTTGTTGGGCTAAAGGCTACAGATGGAGCAAGAATAGTGAAAATAATAATGGCTGATTTACAGAAAAAGCGGTAATTCATATTTTTCTCCGATGGGATTGTTAAGAGCCGAAGAGGCAGAATTATTTTTCAAAAAAGAGAGGGAAGTAATAGCAAAACAGACCGGCTGCAAAAGCAACCGGTCTGTTTTTATATTATATGGAGCCAAGCGGGATCGAACCGCTGACCTCCTGAATGCCATTCAGGCGCTCTCCCAGCTGAGCTATGGCCCCTTTTTTGTTACTCCGTCAACCGGAGGCTGATTAATTAAATCAAAATTAGAGGGGGTGGTCAAGCGTATTTTGAGAGATTTTTTTCGGAAGAAGTTTTTTGGATGTTTGAAACTTAACTCTCGCTTAACGCTCTGGCGCATGGTAGAATTTCTATGTCGCACCAAGTGAATGAAGTGTTTTCGGACATTTAGCGGCCAGTCCAACGGGGAGGCGCTCCGGCGATGAGAAAACGCACTGCGCATCAAGTTGTAAACAGTAAAAAACAATCGTCGGAGCCTTCGCATAAAGGCTTGATTTCCGACCACGAATTTCAGGCATACGATGAACTTAATGCCGAAGACAGGCCGCAAGAAGAATGTGGCGTCTTCGGCATTTACGCGCCGGGCGTAGATGTTGCCCGACGCACTTTTTTTGGGATTTTTGCCCTGCAGCACCGCGGGCAAGAATCGGCAGGCATCGCCGTAACTGACGGGCGCAATATCCATATCCATAAGGAAATGGGCCTGGTTTCACAGGTCTTCGATAACGATACCATCGAAAAACTCGAAGGTGATCTGGCGATTGGCCATACTCGTTATTCGACCACGGGATCTTCCAGTTTGTGCAACGCACAGCCGATTTTGCTTCGCTCTTCGGAAGGCAAAACCGCCCTGGCGCACAACGGCAATTTGGTGAATACCGAAGATCTGCGTGCCCAGTTTGAAGAAGACGGTATCGAGTTCGAGACGACGATGGATACGGAAATCATCGCCAAAGTTCTCGAATCGCTGCGTCATCTGCCGTTTGAAGAAGCGCTTTTGGAAATGATGCGGCGTGTGCGCGGTGCCTATTCGCTCGTCTTTATGACCCGCGATACGCTTATTGCCCTGCGCGATCCGAACGGTGTGCGTCCTCTTTGCCTGGGTAAAATGACCGATGGCAGCGGTTGGGCCGTCGCCAGCGAAACCTGCGCCCTCACCGTGGCAGGTGCCGAGTTCGTGCGCGAACTCGATCCGGGCGAAATCGTTTTCATTAACAGCGAAGGCGTTGAGTCGGTGCATTTCAAGGAACAACTGCCCGAAGCCGAGCCGCGTTCGGCGCTGTGTGTCTTTGAATTCATCTACCTGGCGCGCCCCGACTCTTATCTGCTCGACCAGAACATTCATTACGTTCGCCGCCGCATGGGTGAAATGCTGGCTAATCAGGCACCGATTGAAGCCGATGTGGTGATTGGCGTTCCCGACTCGGGCACTCCTGCCGCTATTGGTTATGCGGCGGCTTCAGGCATTCCTTTCCAGGAAGGACTGATTAAGAACCGCTATATCGCCCGGACCTTTATCCAACCCGACCAGACCCAACGTGAGTTGGGTGTACGCATGAAACTGACTCCGCTGCGTGATGTGCTCGACGGCAAGCGCGTTGTGGTGGTCGAAGATTCCATCGTACGCGGAACAACGACGCGTCGCATCGTTAAGATGCTGCGTGAAGCCGGAGCTGCTGAGGTGCATTTACGCATCTCCAGTCCGCCTTATCGTTGGCCATGCTTCTATGGAATTGATACGGCCGCTCGGAAAGATCTGATCGCTTACGAAAAAACGGTTGAAGAAATCCGTGCTCATAACGGAGCCGATTCACTGGCCTATCTTTCGATGGACAACCTCATGGTTGCCGTCGGGCAGCCTAAAAAACTATTTTGCCGGGCTTGTTTCGATGGTGAGTATCCGATTCAAATTCCGCTCGATGTCAGAATGTCGAAACACGTTTTTGAAAGTCATACCCATAGCGACGATCCAGGCCCCGAGAGCGAGGGCGATTTGAATACTCGCTTGCAGGCCAATTTGCAAGCGAAGCTCGAATTTGGAATCGCCGCACCCTAAATATTGAAGAGTACGGAATACTAAAGGGGCGCAGAGAATATCTTTGCGCCCCTTTAAATTCGCATAGTTGAATTTTTTAGATTAGAAAATGAATCTTCCAGTAACCTACGCACAAGCCGGTGTGAACATCGAAGCCGGCAACGAACTTGTCTCTCGCATCAAACCGCATGCCCAGCGCACGTTCACGGCGGGGGTGCTTTCGGGGCTGGGAGGCTTTGGTGCGCTTTTCCAGCACGATTTCACGCAATATGCCGAGCCGGTGATGGTCTCCTCAACAGATGGCGTGGGTACCAAGTTGAAATTGGCATTTGCGCTCGATAAGCATGATACCGTGGGTATCGACCTGGTGGCGATGTGCGCCAACGACGTGCTCTGTTGTGGAGCACGTCCGCTTTTCTTTTTGGATTACTTCGCGACCGGTCATCTTGAACCGGCAGTAGGGGAGCAGGTAGTCAAAGGCATCGCCGATGGTTGCGTGCAAGCGGGTAGTGCCCTTATCGGCGGCGAGACTGCCGAACTCCCAGGTTTTTATTCGGCTGGCGAATACGACCTGGCCGGTTTTTGTGTGGGGGTAGCCGATAAAGCCAAACTTATTACCGGTGAAAAAATTGCGGCGGGCGATGTCATCATCGGTCTGGAATCGTCCGGCTTGCATTCGAACGGCTATTCCCTGGCACGGAAAGTATTGGAACCGCTGGGTTACGATTCCACGCCGGACGGTTGGGGTTCAACTTTAGGCGAAACTATGCTGGCACCGACAAAAATCTATGTGCAGCCGGTGCTTGGCCTCATCGAGAATGTGGAAGTGAAGGGCATCGTACATATAACCGGTGGTGGTTTCTACGAGAATATTCCACGCATTCTGCCTGAAGGCACCAAGGCGGTTATCAATCGCAATTCCTGGAAGGTTTCTTCACTGTTTGAATTGATCCAGCAGCAGACGCAGATTGAAGAGCGTGAAATGTACACCACGTTCAATATGGGCATTGGTATGGTGGTTTTCGTATCGCCCGAAAACGCTGACGCGGCTCTGCAAGAGTTGAGTAATCAGGACGTGCAAGCCTCCGTTATCGGCACGGTTGAGAGTTCTGCCGCTGCCCAGCATGTAGAACTGCGTTAACTGCTAAATTTATTCGATCGTTTCTAACACCCCACGGCTAAGCCGCGGGGTGTTTTTATTAGTATTATTTATGACACCTATTCTGCGAAATATGTTTAGAAGGTGAGGAAATGTGGCAAATTAATAGCGCTTCGATTTAAAATCGTGGCGCTATGATTTTTGAAAGGTGCGTTTATGCTGGTAAGCGAAAAACCAAAATATAGGGTGTTGGCCGATGTTCTTTCTGAGCGGATAAAGGAAGGCGATTTAAAGGCGGGAGATCGTTTACCGACATTTACAGAGATGTATCGCGAGCATGGCGCTACGGCGACAACGGTGCGGCGTGTTTATGAGCTGTTGGAAAAAGGAAATCTCATTGAGCGCCGGGGCGGCAGTGGAGTGTATGTCGCGGATGTAAAACGTTCGTTGACGGGCAATATTGGGCTGTTGATGAATCATAACAGTCAATACGACCCCTATACGCGATGCCTCATTGCCGGTATCCAGGCTCAGGCTCGTGAATACGGTTTGAATATCTTGCTGGTTGATGGGCAGGAGACGATTTCCGATGAGAAGTTGGACGGCCTCCTGATGTTCTGCACCGAACTGGAAGTCTCTCTCATTAAAATGCCGTCGCATATGCCCCGGGTATTGTTGCTGACACCGGCCACCAAGTTGAATATCACCAATGTTGTAACCGACGATTTTGGGGGGGCGAAATTAGCCACAGAATATTTACTTTCCCTGGGGCATCGACGTATTAGCTGCATGCTTTCAACCAATCGCGATGCTTATTCGGCGTTGCGCTTAGCCGGATACTCCACGGCACTGGGCAATGCCGGAATTGCATTCGATGAAAAATTAGTGCGCTATGTTGTGACAACTCCCGCCGATTTGGACGCTGCTCCGGTGAACTACATCGAAACCGCCGAGGAGTGCATGCAACAGTGGTTAGGGGAAGGTTGGCGCAATCTTAACTCCACAGCTATCCTGGCTCCGAACGATTTGCGTGCCTTTGGTATTATGAAGGCTTTTGCTCATGAAGGGATTGTCGTGCCGCGCGATGTCAGCGTGGTTGGTTTCGATGGCGTTGAAAACGTTCACCAAAAGCATTCGTTAACCACCGTGCAGGTGCCGCTGCGTCAAATAGGAGAACGCGGGGTAAAGCTGCTCTGGGAACAAATTCAAAATAAGGCTACGCAGCCTGAAAAAATCACTCTGCCCGGCCAGTTAAAACTGGGCGAATCGACTTT
>DAITOV010000237.1:0-8037 GCA_036833945.1 Abditibacteriia bacterium | reverse complement strand
CTTCCCCGGCGTGGTAACCACTGCCACCAAACGCGGCACCGGCTGGGCGACATGCGAGTTGTATCCTGCCGATGAAGTGCGCGAGAACATCCGCCGCGATATCGCTGCCGCTGTGAGCGCTCCGCAACTTCCGGCACCCGCCAAAATCGAGCTACCTGCAACCTTGCTTACCGAATGGGCTTATTCCGCCTTTGCCGATGGCCGCGAAGACAAGCCGCACGTCACCCGCGTCAACGCCCGCACCCTACAATGGACTATCGACGATGCCCGCGACGTCTATAGCTGGCAATAATTACCAAAAACCGCCATGGCAAACCTCAACCCCGTCGCGAATCCGGTTCGTCCCGGAATTGAAGAGAAAAGCTTCACCGCCTCGCACGATGGAACCCGGCAAACATATCTGCTCAAAGATTTTCGCAGCACACCTCAAACGCCTGCGCCTTTATTAGTGATTTACTTGCACGGGGCATTATCCCATCAGGAACAGGGGATGACCGCCGGAATCTACGGCGATGCCTTTAGCCGATTGGCGCAAGAACTCGAATCGCGCGAGGCGGTGTACATCTGTCCCGAATATCGCGGCAACTCCTGGATGAGCGCCGCTGCGCAAAGCGACCTGCTCGATATTCTGCGCTCAGCAAAAGAGCAATATCAACCGCAAAAAACCATCCTCATGGGTGGCAGTATGGGCGGCACTTCGACGCTGATTTTCGCCACCAAACACGCCGACCTGCTCGATGGCGCTTTCGCCCTGTGCCCGGCTACCGATGTGGCCGAAATGTATGCCCGCTTCCCCGACCATTTCGTGGAAGCCTATGGCGGTTCGCCCGAAGAAATTCCGGATGAGTTTCGCTCGCGTTCTTCGCGCTACCACGCCCAAAACCTGATGCAGTTGCCGCTTTCGATTGTACACGGCACGCACGATGAAACCATTCCCATTCATCACGCCCGGCTATTAGTGGAGCAGTTGCGCCCACAACACCCGCAACTTTTGTACACCGAACAGGAAGGCGGCAACCACGATGCACCGATTCATATCGAGTTCAGAGAACATTTTGAGTTTTTGTTGAAATGAGCCTCGAAACGGTAGAAATAGGTACTAACTTTCTGCCCCATCTCATCCCACTCTCAAATTCTCTCTGCGTTCTCTGCGTGATATCCCATCCCACATCGCGCACAAACTAAAATGCAACCCTGGCACGTTTCGAGCATCCAATAACACGATCTCATGAAACGCGCTTTCACTCTGGTGGAAATTTTGGTCGTCATTGCCATTATCATGATACTGGCGGCGATCTTGTTTCCCGTGTTTGCTACCGCGCGTGCCAAGGCCCGTTCGGCATCGTGCCAGTCGAATCTCAAACAAATCGGCACCGCTATGACGATGTATCTCGGCGACTGGGAACGTTACCCTTATGCCGTCGATCCGGTCGATAAATATGCACCGGAAATCTGGCAGAATCAGGAAGATGCCCAGGGCATTACCATTGCTGAAATGATTCTACTCACAGATGCCATGGACGCCTATGTGAAAAGCCCGGCTATCTGGCGTTGCCCCTCAGACACCGGCTTCGACCAGCCAGACGATATTTCATGGCAATTAGGTGGTGAACCCACCTACCCCTCGTGTTATGAAAAATATCAGAGTAGTTATTTCTATCGGACACAATTAGCGTTTTTAAAGCTTTCGGATGACTTCCTGAAATTCCCCGCCCAGACCAATCTAATCTTCGATGGACACGGCGACTGGCACACGACCGGAGTGCTAGGCTGGCAGCAAAAACGCTATAACGTGCTGTTTGCCGATGGCCATGTGAAAAACATCACACGTGACGCCATGAGGCAAGCGTGGAATACTCCCGCGCGCTAATGACAACACGAACTCTTTTTTCAACCGAAACATTACTCATCACCATCTTCTGCGACGGGGCCTGCAGCGGTAACCCCGGCGTGGGCGGCTGGGGCTGCATTGTCGATATCGACGGGCAGCGCCACGAATACTCCGGTGGCGAGCACCACACCACCAACAACAAGATGGAATTGCAGGCGCTCATTGAAGCGCTCAAGAACTCACCGCAGGAAGGCAAACTCAAAATCGTGACCGATTCGGAGTATTTAGCCAAAGGTGTCACCCAGTGGATGAAAGGCTGGATTCGCAACGGCTGGAAAACCGCCTCCAAGCAACCTGTGAAAAACCAGGAGCAATGGCGCGAAATCAACCAGCTTCTGACGGGGCGCGATTACACCTTCGAGTGGGTGAAAGGCCATAGCGGACACGAGGAGAACGAGCGCTGCGACGAGTTGGCCCGCGCTGAAATCGTGAAGCTCAAACAGCGATAGTTGCACAAATCCGCTGTACTCCGTAAAATGTAAGGTCGCAATTTCAAAAAATAGTTTTGCCGATTTTTAGAGGAAGTTACAATGCCCAATTTAGCATCAGCCAAGAAGCGTTTGCGCCAGAATTCCAAGCGTAAACTCGTCAACCAGATCGTGAAGACACGTATCAAAACCGAAACCAAGAAGGCGTTGGAAAGCGGTGAAATCGGAGCGGCCGCCAGCCAGATCGACCGCGCTGCCGCCAAAGGCATCATCCACAAGAACGCCGCCGCACGCCGCAAGAGCCGTTTGGCCAAGCGTGTTGCCGCTGCTGCCTAAATCCGTCAACAAAACGCCGTTTCAAGAGCGCGAGGAGAGTTTTCTCCCCGCGCTCTTTTTTTGTCGCCTCCTCCACCTCGCCCAAGACTGGTTGATTAGCTTGTACGCATCAGGGCAGTCTTTCCAGAGCCTTAAACTTAATTTGCGAACCCAGAGCGTGAGCGACGGGCACGATCTCTTTGCTTCCCCGAACTTCTTGCCCGTGCCCGTCGCTTACGCTCTGGGGTCGCAAATAGCATCGTCGCCCAACACAAAAGAAGAGAAAAACTCTATTTTTAACAAAACAACCGTTGACACCATTGACACCAACGGTTAAAATCCCCTCAAATCCTATGTCATACATAGGATTAAGTCTATTAGACATTTATCGTTCGTCTCATGCGATCAAAGTCGTTACCCAATTTCTTCTCTCTCTGTTGCATTTGTCAGCATGCCGGCACTTGTATGTGCCCGGCTTTGTGACATCTCGCCCCTATCGCGGTAGGAGTAGCAGGCACAGGGATGACGAAAAAGCCGGGTTAACAAACCACACGACTTTCACCTCCTGCCTTTTCCCATTCGAAATTTCCCTTCGAATATATCTCTCTGAGAGACACAGGATATTCTCATGTTCAGACAGCAACTTCTCAAAAAAATTACTTCTCATTTAGCAGCTACGGCCATTCTTCTAACCGCCGGGATTGCCAGCATTCTTCCCGGAATTGCCAACACCTCCGACGCCAAAATCAAATTCGTTTCCCCCGAGTGGGTCACCAGAAATATCAACGACCCGCATCTGCGCATCCTCGACGTGCGCAATGTGCCACTCGATTTCGTGGCCGGACATGTTCCCGGTGCAGTAAATATCGCCGACGCCAACTTCCGCGGCCCCAACGGTGTGCTCCCGGTGCAGTATTGGGATAACCAGCGCCTGGAAGACCTCTTCCGCCGCGCCGGTGTCAACAACAACAGCCGCGTGTTGGTATATTCGGATGGCAACGATGTACTGGGCGCCACCAGCGTCGCCTACTTGCTGGAACGCTTCGGCCTCAAAGACATCAGCGTTCTCGACGGCGGCTACACCGCCTACTACAATTCGGGTGCTACGGTGGCCCAGAAGTACGTCGACTTTAAACGTGGCGACTTCAAGATCAAAGATGATCCTTCCATCCGTGTTTCGGTGAAACAAGTTGAACAGTTAACCGGCAAACAGGGCGTTGAAATCGTCGACCCCCGTCCGGCCCCGCTCTTCCGTGGCGAAACCAAAATCTGGACCCGCAACGGCCACATCCCCGGTGCCACCAACATTCCCTGGCAGAGCTTCACCCAGGCCAACAACGCCGAGGCCGAGGCGAAAAACCCCCACAAGCTCAAGCCGCTGCATGAAATCCGCGAACTGCTGGCCAAGCACAACATCAAGCCAACCGATAACATCATCATCTCTTGCAGCACCGGTCGCGAAGCCACGCTGCAATACACCGTGTTGAAGCACGTGCTGGGTTACCCCAATGTGCGCGTCTATGAAGGTTCGTGGACGGAATACAGCACCACCAACCTGCCGGTGGAAACCGGCCCCGGCAAGCAATAATACCAATCTCAGAAATTATCTTTCTCTCCGACAGGTAGACAGTAGACAGGAAACAGGAAGGCAACCGGACTTTGCTGGCGACGATTATCCAATAAGCGCGTCAGCCTCGCCAATACTGGGATTCAGAACACAGCTTTTTGTTCAGGGGAAAAGCAAACTGCTTATCTCAAGAATAGGTTTCCTGTTTCCTGAATTCTGTTTCCCATTACTCGACTGTAGGACGTTACTTTTCAGGATTGGTATAAAGACTTGCTGCCGATAATTTTTAGGAGCATCTCATGAAAAAATTACTCTTTTTAGCCGTTTTGGGCTGTACCGTTTGGACCGCTTTCGCTTCCCTGGTACCGCAAACCGCCCAGGCCTGCGAAACACCGGTCGAACGCCCCAAGCCCAAGCCGAAACCCAAAGGCTAAACAAACTTCCTTCCTCTCTTCTACAAGCCGATGGGGTTACGGGTTGCCTGGCAACTCGTAGCCCCATTGTGCTTTATGACAATCGATCTCCATGAGCACATCTTCCACCGCTACAGTCACTCGGGTTCCCATCTCCCTGCCCCAACGCTTCATCAGCCTCATTCTCATCGCCTCTCTCCTGGTAGGCAGCTATCTGCTGCAACGCGAATATGGCTGGCAGCAAGGCGCACTGCTTTTCGTGGGCGTATTACTGGGCTTCACGCTCATAGGCGCGCGCTTTGGTTTTGCCTCAGCCTATCGCAAGCTGATTGTCCATCGCCAGATCGACGGCATCCTGGCGCAAATCGTGATGCTGCTGGTTGCAACCTGGCTGTTTGCCCCCACCCTGGCCGCCGGGGAATTCGGTGAAATCGCCCTCAGTGGCGCCACCGCCAAACTGGGGCCGGTTCTTTTTCTAGGCGCACTGCTTTTTGGTATCGGAATGCAATTGGGTGGGGCCTGCGGCTGCGGCACCCTGGCGGCGGTAGGCGGTGGTAATCTCTCATTGTTAGTGACGTTGTTTACTTTTGCCGTGGGGGCGTTCACGGCTTCCATCACCCGCCATCTCTGGAAAGCCATCCCCGATGTGCCGCCCATTGTATTGCTCGAGAACTACGGCACCGGTGGTGCCGTTCTCATCCAGTCATTCCTGCTGCTTGTCCTGGCCGGTTTGTTTATTGGCTGGCGCATTTTCGGGCAAAAGAAAACGCAGAATGCCGGTGAACTGCCGGTGGCACGCACTCTCTTTTCGGGCACTGCCCATCAGGTGCGTTTACTTTTCATCGGAGCAGTAGCGCTGGCGGTGCTGAACTGGATCACGCTACTCCTCTCGGGCATGCCCTGGCGCATCACCTGGACTTTCGCGCTACTCCCCGCCAAACTGGCTTCGGTGTTGGGGTGGGATTCCACCAGCGCCCCTTTCTGGGCCGGTGAAGGTGCCCAGGCCATGCTGAGCGAAAGTATCTTTGCCGATGTCTGCACGGTGATGAACATTGGCCTGATTGCCGGAGCCGTGCTGGCCGTTGCGATCACCACACGCTGGCAGACCGAAGGCCAGTGGGACACTCGACCTCTGACCGCCCATTTCATCGGCGGTTTCTTGATGGGCTACGGCGCACTGCTGGCAGCCGGTTGTAATGTGGGTGCCTATTTCAGCGGTATCGCCTCCACCAGCCTGCACGGCTGGCTGTGGATTATCGCCGCGCTGGTGGGTTCGGCCATTGGGGTGAAGCTGCGTCCATGGTTTGGGTTGGAGAATTAGCTGGCAACAGCAAATCGAGGAATTTTAAAATATTGCAAGCACAGACCGGAATATCACAATAATTCGGGCAATCAATTCCGCGAGCGCAAACAACATAATACCTGCGATTAATGGAAGGAACCATTCTTTCATTTCCCAGGCTATTCCAGAACGTAAAAGAAAGAAACTGCCGCACATTAAGGCCAAAAGAACAATCATATTACGGCTTTTCATGTGTGTAATATCCCTCATGACATCACTGATTAAACCGATGAGCATGAGTAAAGCCGTGGCTCCAACCAGGATAGATCCTACGAGCCATTGCCCCCAACCAAGGAGAGGACCTCCAGCAGCACCAAGAATTGCCGCCCACATGAGAAGCTCGGGATTATGCCTATCCATGATGGAGGTTGTCTTTTAGTCGGTAAAGCTCAGCATTTTGAGATTCATCGCTTAGCCCATCAAACAATCGCATCCATATAGCGCGTATGGCAAAAAGCGATCTGCTTACTGTCACTCAACCCGGCTTACTTACGCGCACGGTTCTTCATTCATTTCCGGCGCATCGCCTGTTGCCCATCCTCAAGGCACTCACCCGTGAAACGGCGCAACTGTCCCAACTGCTTTTGTTTATCGGCCAGTACGGTCTGGATACCCTGCAACTTTCGTTCTGCGGTTTTCCAGGTTTGGGAGTTCCATCCCGGCACCCGGCTGCCGACGCGTTGCATGGTGGGAGAGAGCTGTTTCATCAGCGCTAAAGTGGCACTCAGCCGCTGGCGCTGCTGTTGCAGAAGCTGCTCATGGCCCGTCAGCAATTGATGGGCCTGCTGAAACGAGCGCACGGCGGCGGGCAAATCTTTGCGGCTGCGAGTGCGCTTGAGCGTGGCCGCATTAATAGCGGCAGTGCGCAACGGCATCAACTGTTTCTTATCGAGTTCCACCAAATGGGTGAAATTGCGGTTAATCGTAATGACGCCATTCAACGTCTGTCGGGCCTGTTGGGCAGGAGCACCGAGGATGGGAATACGGCTCGTCCCCACCAAGACCCGGTTATTAGCCACATTCTCCAGCACCGGTGTCAGCGGAGCTACAGTGCGCGTAAAGCTTTCTGCCGCCCGCTGCACAGTGTTGGCGTGTTGCGAATTGCGCGCGGTTACTTCGAGGTCGAGGGGAGCGTTATCCAGCCGATAGAGCAAGCGCTCGAAAGCATCTTGCGGCATGGCACTGCCGGGTAACTGGCACAACGCCAGAACCAGCAAGCACCAGGAGAGAATGAATTTTTTCATCGCTGCATTTTGTTGCATACGGATATTATAATGAACGATGAGTACAGGAACCGGGGGAATGAAGTGAGTACGCGAGGGTAACACAATCAATCTTTGACCGAGAAAGTTATCTTCGCAAGGCAAGGGCCACACACAACTTATCGCGAGGACAAAACCAAAACGCTTATCTCTGCCTTCACTTCTGCACTCATCATTCCGACTTCTCACTTAAACTTCCCCCAACTCCCGCGTCAACTCCGCTGCCGAGATGGCTTTACATCCACTCACATTCTGCCCCGCCCATAACGGAGAGAAATCGCCACTCCCCTGGCTTTCGGCCCTGGCGCGGAGGGGCGCAATCGCCGAAGTCGCCAGCGGAAAGGGCGGTGGCGCATCGCTGAGCGGGCCTAGTTCACGCATGAGGCGATTCACAATGGCGCGCGCCGGGCGGCCGCTGAAAAGGTTGGTGAGTGCGGTATGGTGGGCAGCTTCACTACGCAGCGCCGCGCGATGCACCGCACTGGTAGCGGCTTCCGGGCAAAGCAGATAGGCTGTGCCGACCTGCACTCCTGCTGCGCCAAGAGCTAACGCGGCTTGCACGCCCCGCGTGTCGGCAATGCCCCCGGCCGCAATGACAGGAACATTCACGGCCTGCACAATTTGTGGCACCAGCGCCAGGGTAGTGACCTGCGTCGTGACATCTTCCGTGAGAAACATTCCCCGGTGTCCACCGGCCTCCACACCTTGGGCAATGACAGCATCGACTCCATGCGCTTCAAGCCATAGTGCTTCTTCCACCGTGGTAGCCGAGGACAAAATCTTCGCTCCCCAGCCTCGCACTCGCTCCAGCAAACCAGC
>DAITOV010000236.1:0-8054 GCA_036833945.1 Abditibacteriia bacterium | reverse complement strand
AAGGCAAACAACTCGCTACAACGCCTATTCCCAATTACGATGCCGCCAGGCGCGCGACGTTTGAAGATGCCGAGTTGGTTTTTCTTCCGGCGGTATTTTCGGGAGAGAAGTTCCCTCTTTGCGATTATGCCCAACCGACTCAAGTGGAAGATGCTGCCGGACGCTATCGCTTTAAAATCACCTACTACGATGCCGCTTACAACGAAGTGCAGAGTGCACTAAAGCCCGGTCGTTACGGGGCGATTGTTGAAATCACCACCGAAAACGGCTGGAGCGATAAGCGGTTTATTACCTTATTTCGCCAACCGGCGTCGATTAATTGGAATGGCACCGGCCTGGCAGTGAGCGGTAAGCCACCCTCACTGTTGCGGATGGACCCGCAAATCGTGACCGAGCAAAAGGAGGTGCTCGATGCCTATGTGCGTAAGCGGTTCAATCGCAACATTACCCAAGACGGCGGTTTGGCCGTGCTGTTAGCGGCACTGGAAGAAGCTAAGCCGGGCCAGCCCACTTACCTGCGCTATTCGCCCGAGTTTGTGAACCGCGATTGGTGGTATGGCATCAAGAAAAAGACCGGCAACCAGCCATCATTGCGTTACATCGAAAACCTACCTGCCGGTTATAATGATGCCCCTAACAGAAAGTGGCCTTTGCTGATATTTCTTCACGGTAGCGGAGAAATTGGTTTCAACCTTGAAGCGGTGAAGAAAAACGGCCCGCCTGCGCAAGCGGCGAGTGGTGAGCAGTTTCCTTTCATCTTGATTTCTCCCCAGGCTCCTGAGCGGTTTGCGCCCGAACTCGCCTCTACCTGGCACCCGCTGCAACTCAACGAGTTGATCGACGAATTAATCTTGAAATATCGTGTCGATACCGATCGCATCTATATGACCGGCCTGAGCATGGGCGGGGGAGGCACCTGGGATTATGCGCGTCAATACGGCGACCGTTTGGCTGCCATTGCGCCGATAGCGATATGGGGTGAAGCCGATGACGTGGAAAGCCTGAAAGCCATCCCTGCGTGGTATTTTTACGGCGGCAGCGATTCTATAGTGATGGGGCGGGTGCCAGCTTTCGTAAAAGCCCTGCGCGCTGCCCAGGCCAACACTCGCATCACCGAATATCCCGATGCCGGACATGCCCAAACCTGGATTAAAGCCTATGGTGAACCGGAGTTTTATCCATGGCTGCTGTCGCATAAGCGGAGTGACCGGGTTAAGCCGTAGGCTGGTTGTCAGGGCAAAGGCACGCCACGCAACACGACGCCGGGCTGGCTTTTCCCGTCGCTGCCATCCGGGTTCGAGACAATGAACACGCCTGAACGCTCCATGCCTGAAATATCGCGCAGCACCACATGGCGCGGGGTTTTTTCCAGCATGACCACCGACTGGCGGGTGACCCCGTTCATGAAACGGGTGATGCCGCCTTCTATGTAGAGGCTGCCTTCTGCGTTGCGTTGGTAAACGTTACACATGCCGCCGCTCTCACCACCAAAGCGGGTATCCATAATAAAGAGCTTGCCCCAGTTATCGAACCAGCGGGTGTTTTTGCTGAGCTGCCAGTCTTTCAGAGCAGCCGGTGGCTTCGATCGGTCGCCTTGCCAGAGAGTTGGGTTCATCATGACAGCCTGCATCCGCATCGCTCCGCCCATGTTGCGAATAAAGGCGTCATCGCTGAGGTGCGGATCGTTTATGGCCCAGAATGTGCCCAGGTAGGTGTGGGAAACATTGGTTGTGATGGCGTGGCCGGTGGCGAAAATGCCGCCCATTACGCGCAACTCGGTTTGGTTTGACTCACCAGTTTCACCCTTGCCTGCCAGTGCCAGAATACCGTTTTCCTTTTGATCGTAAAAGGCACAGTTATCGAAGGCGAGGCGGGCTTTTTGAGTGCTGATGGTGCCCAGGTTAAGAGCATTGCGGCCACCGGATAAATCGCAGTTTTTGAAAGCAATGATCTGGGCGTTTTGCCCGAGGAAAATATCGCGGGTAGTGTCGTTCATCACAAACGAGGTGACCCCGGCTCCGCGCACAACCACATTGGTCGGCAGGCGCACTGTATCAGAGAGCGTCATCACTCCTGCCGGGAAAAGCAGGACAGATCGTTCCTGGGCGGCAGCTGCATCGAAGGCTTTTTGAACGCTGGCAGTATCGTCGGTTTTTGGGTCTTGATCGACGCCGTAATCTGCCGCCTGCAAAACCTTGCCACCGGTGAGTGCCTGGTTTTCCAAATCCCGATACTCCCAGTTTTGCGTTGGAACGAAGGTGTCTTGCAGTACCGTAGTAGAAATTGGTTTCAGGAGTAGCGGTTTAATGGTTTCCGGCACTTCGCTCGATAGGTTGGAACTATTGTTTTCAAGACTCACGGCATAGCCATAACGGGCGCGAGAGTCTTGCAGCCAGTCAGTGGCGGGAGCTTTTTCCCATGCGATGGCTTTCACCTGTTTGCCGGAGGTTTCGGTAGTGGCACGCACCGTTATGATGCTGGGCTGGGTATCGGCCCCAATCCAAATTAGGCCGCCTTCAGGTGAACCGGCACTTTTAACACGGCTATTTTCTACAATGATAGAAGAATTGAGTTGGAGGGCTTTGGAGCGCATCAGGCAAATGCCTTGCGGAGTCGTGGTGTCGAAATCACAGTCGCGCACCGTAATCTCGCGATACCGCCCTTCAGCTTCAATCCAGTGCTGTGCTTTTCCGGGGGCGGGTTGCGCGACACCTTTAATGCGCTGTAGATGCATGAGCCCCATGAGCCGAAAGACAGGGCCTTCTAATTGCGGGCTGACACTAATCTGGCAATCGCGCATTGCCGAGCTATCACCGCTTAAATCGGCTACGCCGCGCACATTTTCGAATCGGCAGTGCGCAATATCGGCGTAAGTCGAGTTGTTATAAAGCTGAATATTGGTGGCACTGTTTTCGGTAATTTGAGGATAGCCGTCGATCCACTCCACTTCGTAGGGCGACCATCGTTTGCTGCCGTCCATTTTCTCACCCGGTTGCAGCTTTTTAGAAAACGAGGTGCATTCGATGGCATAGCCCGAGGAGTTGGAAAACACACTATTTTGCACATTGACGCGGGCGGTGCCATTATTGGCTGTCCAGAAGCGAAGCTGAATGCGTCCGCCGTCAAACTGCAGGTTTTCCACTGTGCTGCGTAGCAAACCGTGAAAATAGAAGCTGTCTTTTCCGGGGTGGACCTGATGAATGACGGCTTTGCCGATGCCACGCACGCTGGCATAGCGGCGAAAGACGATTGGGCTGCTGATTTTATAGGTGCCTTCGGGAAAGACAATTTCGGAATGCGGGTTGTCCGTAATGCCGTTGGAGAGTTTGTTCCAGTGGCGTACGCGGAGTGGCCACTGTTCATACTGGGCCATCATGGTGTTGACGGCCTTTTGAATGGCCTGAGTGTCGTCGGCAATGCCATCGCCTTTTGCGCCATAGGTTTTGACATTGATGGAGGCGGGGGAATGAGGGAGTATCGTCCTGGTATCGGAATAGGCAGGTCCAACAAATGAAGAGACGACAAAAGCCCAAAAAAGGAAACGTATCAAGTTGCGAGGAAGCTTCATGATAAATGGAGATTGCTCAGCCCTTATCTAAAAATTGTCTGGCCGTAGCAGGGTTGCCGGGGGCGAGAAATGAATTTAGATAAATTCGAGAGAAAGAATGTATAAACTGCCAAAAAGCGAATGGGTGAATCATGTCTCAGGCTCTTACGGAGTAGGCACGCTCCGCACTGTAATCTGAGGAAGGTCCTTTCCATCGCTGCCATTAGCTTGTTGCACGACCCAGGCACCATCTTCCACCTGTAAAGGGCGTCCAGTGATACTGCTAAGAACGGCCACGCGCGGAGTTTCTTCCAGATAGAGAAGACTTTGGCGCGTCACTCCATTGTAGAAACGAGTCACACCGCCACCTACATACACCGTACCGTTTTTGGAGCGATTGTAGATGTTGCAGATACCGCCGCTTTCGCCACCGAATCGATTATCCAGGCTGTATATTTGGCCCCAGTTATCAATCCACCGGGTATTTTTACTGAACTGCCAATCCTGGATCGAATCCGGAATCTTGCTCCTTTTACCTTGCCATAATACCGGATTGCCGAGCATTGCTTCAATCCGCATTTTACCACCCAGGTTGCGGATAAAAGCATCGTTGTCCAGCCTGGGAGCGGTCATAGCCCAGAAAATGGCTAATTGGGAATGAGAGGCATTGGTCGTGATAGCACGCATGGTAGCAAAGATACCCCCCTGGTGCCACAACTCGGTTTGGTTTGGCTCACCAACCTTTCCGTCCCCGGCCACGGCATATACGCCGTTTTCAGCCTGATCGTAGAACGAACAGTTGTCGAATGCAATGCGTGTTTTTGTGATGACGGCGCTGTGCAAATTAAGGGCGTTGCGCCCTCCGTTGAAGTCACAATTTTTGAAAGCCACAGTCTCTGCATTGCGCGTCGAAAAGATATCTCTTTGTACATCCTTCATGATGAATGCAGCGACACCAGCCCCGCGCACTACTACATCAGGCGGTAGTTCGATAGTGCGAGAAAGAGTGAATGCTCCAGCAGGAAAGATAACGAGAGCATTTTTTTGACCTGCAACCGCTCTGAATACTTTTTCGATAGCGGCAGTGTCGTCAGTTTTAGGATCTTGATCGACACCATAGTCGGTGGCCTGAATTACTTGACCAGAGGCCAAGGCCCCCTTCTCGAGAGTATTGAAATCCCAGGAGAGCCGGGGAATGAAGGTCGATTCCATAGCAGCCCTTGGGGTAGCAGATAGCATGAGGGTTTTAAAGGCTGGTGGTGTGTTGTTATCGATATTGGGGCTGTTACCAGTGATCTGTAATTTATAGATATAATCCGAGCGTGCTGTAGCAGGTTGCTCTTTAATCTTTTCCAGACTCTGTTCATCCGGTGTTTCCTCCCAGATAACGGCCTTTACCGGTTGGCCTGAGATTTCGGTGATACCGTTGATGGATATGATATTGGGTTGCGTGTCTTTTGCTATCCATGTGACCGCACCTTCGGGGGAACCGGCGCTCTTCACGCGTGTGTTTTCGATGATAACAGCCGAGGAAGCTGGCCGTTGATACGAGCGCACCAGACAAATACCTTGCAGGGAATCGGTATCGAATAAGCTATCACGCACCGAAAAAATGCTCGATGTGCGAATCCAATATTGGTGTTTATTTTTATCGAGCCGGGCCAAACCTTTAATGCGGTAAAGATGAATTTTTCCGGCAAGATTAAATGCCGCACCATCCATTTGCCGGTTGGTTGTCACTTCGCAGTCGCGGATAGTTAAAGTGTCGCCGCTCAAATCAGCAGCGTGCATCACATTCTCAAAGCGGCAGTGCGCAATGTTGATCGCAGTGGAGTTATACCATTGGGTAAGGTTCTCGGCGTTGTTGGCTGTAAGTTGGGGAGTGCCTTTCTGCCAGGTTACTGTATAGGGCGGCCAAGGTTTGGAGCGGTTCCAGTCGGCCCCGGTCAAGCGTTCTTTGGTGTAAGAGCGGCACTCGACAGCGTAACTCTTGGATTGAGAGAACGTGCAGTGTTGCACTGTAATGCGCGCGGTTCCAAGATTTGCAGTATAGAACCGCAATTGTGTCTTTCCACCATTAAAATGGAGGTTTTCAACAGTGACACGGAGCGAACTGTGAAAGTAAAAACTATCATGATCGGCACTTGATTGTTCAATGACAGCCGTGCCCAAACCGCGGAGTGAAGTGGAGCGTTGGAAGACAATGGTGCTACTGATTTTATAGGTTCCGGACGGAAAGACAATCTCAGGGTGTGGGTTGTCGGAAATACCTTTTGCCAGGGAGTTCCAATGTCGTACCCGCACCGGCCATTTTTGCACGAGATCGTATCCGGCATTGGCAGCGGCTTGAATCGCTTTCGTATCGTCGGCGATACCATCGCCCTTGGCTCCGTAATTTTTGACATTGATTGAAGTTGCCGAAGCGGGAGCTGAGGCGTCCTGCTCAGCTCCTTGTGCGGAGCTGATGACAGCTAAGTGTAAGAAGAGGAGGACGCAGAAGAGAAGCTTGTTCATAAGCTGTAATTATTCTTTATGAGTTATCGACACGAGGGTTCCAGGCGCTTTTCGCAGTGCCGCATGTGCCGCTGGTGCATTTGGCGGCTTCACGATAAACCGTCTCGCTTTTGAGCCATTTCACATGACCGTCGCCGAACATGACATTAACTCCGCCAAAATGGCGGCCTGTTTTATAGTCGCCATCCAGATCACTTGTGGATGAAGTGAAGGTAATAGCGGGTAGATCGATAGCGCTTCCTGGTCCTGTGCCAGGCAAATAATTGGCTCCCGCACCTGGGTTTTTGACATCAGTAGTATTGAGCCGATATAGTCCGGCATCCATGCCGATGTAGATGGAAGTTGGCGAGAGAAGAGCGGCCATTGAAATAGCGGCGCTTCCCCCATCCGTCAGAGAAAGCCGATTCACACCGTAGTGACCATACACGCCATCACCCTTTGCACGTCCCGAGGGACAATAGAAAACCTGCATACTTTTGGTGTAAGGAAAAATGAAATGCGGCCAAAAAATCGTTGAGCTGCTGGTGAAATCGGCGGTGCTGCTGATATGCGCCCAGGGTGGCCCTAAAGACGTGCGCGATTGGTAGCTGTAGGGATAATACTCATCGTTATCCTGTACGTATTGCATGACTCCAAGTCCAACCTGCTTGAGATTGCTCATGCAGGAGGTTCGTCTTGCGTTTTCACGAGCCCGCGCAAATACCGGGAACAGGATAGCGGCGAGGATCGATATGATAGCAATTACGACAAGCAATTCTATGAGGGTAAATCCAGCCGTTTGTCGAGCGGTTTTCATATTTATCTCCATCAACGAAAGTTATCTTTTATAGTACCCATTTAGGGGCAAAGATAAACGTCTTTATCGTCTCAAGCTCTTTGAAAACCGCTCAACTTTTTTGGGGCTAAAATGTGCCGGTATCTTCCATAGTTAGCAGGCTCACACCTTTGTGGATGCCGCCGAGATTATTGGTCTTGGTGACTTTAATGGCAATGGTGTTCGAGCCGGTCACGACGTTGTTGGTGACATTGAATCCGAACGGCACGTTCCAGCCAGTACCATCCTTTCCCAGCCGGTGTTCGCCGACTTTCTTGCCGTTGATATAGACATCGGCATTGCCATCGACGGCGCCCACAAAGAGAATTAGCATTTGGTCCGCAGGGGTGGGTGGGGCAATGAAGCTTTTACGATACCAGGCGGTGCCGTTATAGTTGTTAAAGCCCTGATGCTGCCACCAGTCGGTGGTGGTCACGGTTTTCCACGCATTGTCATTGAAGTTAGCATTGGTGTAGTTCTTTTCCACTCCCTTGTCTTCAGGATCGGTGGCAAAGCGCCACTGGGTGCTAAGTTCCATCAATTGTTCCGCTTGCGGGTAGAGCTTCTTAATGGCATCGCTGCGCTCGTCTTTATCGGTTTTCGTGCGCAGCAGAACCCCGGCGTCATCGCCCTGGGCGATGAGCGGTAAGCCGTGCGGGGCAAAAACATGCAACGGGGCTGCCACGCCGCTCAGGGTGAGGGTATCTTTTTCGAAAGTTGCCTGCGCTGGTTTGGCACCGGCGATGCGCAATTCCCAGGTAGCCGTGGGCAGCACGTCGATTCCAGTCGGGGCGACGTGGAAGTAGTACGTCTCTCCTGCCTTGGCCTCGAAGCTAATCGGTGCGTCGTTGTAGAGGAAACCGGAAAGCAGATTTGGCCCCGGGTTCGAGGCACTGCGCAGGGTGTAGTTGAGAAACGAACTACCGGGCCGCACGTTTTGCGGGACGAGTTTTACCGGGCCGTCTTGCGAGGCGTGCAAAAGCACATAGTTGGCATTGGGAACCGCCACTGTGCCGCCCTTCTTTGAAGGGGCATTGTTCAGTTGCACTTTTACTGGTTTGAGTGCCGGGCCGTTGCGGGTGATATCGGGAAAATAGTCGAAATCTTTATGCGAAGCCTGTAAAAGCGCAACCACTGCGGCGTCATCGCGCTGTAATTTTGATGTGAAGCCTCTAGGGA
>DAITOV010000235.1:0-8061 GCA_036833945.1 Abditibacteriia bacterium | reverse complement strand
ATTGATGGACTTTTGAATTTGGCAACGGCTAATGGAGCCTCCGACGTATTTCTTAAAGCTGAAACCCCTCCCACCCTTCGTCTGGGCGGGCACATCCGTAAACTCGATCACCCTGAACTGACGGGAGAAGAGATCGAAAGTGTTGCTCGCAAAATGATGACGGCCAAACAGTGGGAAGAGTTTCTCGATCATCCCGATCACGACGTGGCCTATATGCTGCCGGGTGTGGCGCGTTTTCGTGTCAACATTTATCGCCAGCGCGGAACGGTGGCGATGTGCTTGCGCGTGGTTTCACTCAACATCCGCACCTTTCAGGAATTGGGCTTGCCCGAAGTCCTGGCTGAATTCACTCGCCATCACGATGGTTTGGTGCTGGTGACGGGTCCGACCGGTTCGGGTAAATCGACCACCCTGGCGGCGATGATCGACCTTATCAACCAGGAAAAGCGTGGCCACATCGTGACCATTGAAGACCCGATTGAATACGTCCATCCCGACAAAAATTCCATCGTTTCCCAACGCGAAATCGGTTTGGATACCAAGAATTTCGGTAATGCGCTCCGCGCTTCCTTACGCGAAGCTCCGGACGTCATCCTGGTGGGTGAGTTGCGCGATACCGAAACCATGGGTATCTGTTTGCAGGCTGCTGAAACCGGTCACTTGGTTTTCTCGACTTTGCACACCGCTTCTGCGGCTGAAAGTATGGAGCGTATGCTGGCGATGTTCCAGCCCCATGAAAAAGCCCTGGTTCAACAGCGTCTTTCAAAGACCTTACGCGCCATTCTCTCGCAGAAGCTGGTGCCGACTATCGACAATAAGCGCGTCTGCGCCCTGGAAATCCTTAACGTTTCACCAACCGTTGCCCAGTATATTGAAGAAGGCCGCAGTGGCCAGATCTACCCGGCTATTAAAGAAGGTGCCAGCCAGTGGAACATGCAGACCATGAACATGGCGCTGGATAAATATGTTCGCGAAGGCAGAATCACCGAAGAGATGGCGATGGAGTATGCCGGTATTCGTTCGGAATTGCGTCAGATGATGCGACGAACCGAAGGATAATATAGCCGTAAATGCAGATGCTGTACAGCCGTTACTCAACTCAGGAGCGATATACGTTATGGCCCACATTGATAGTTTCATCGGCATGATGGTGCAGCAAAATGTAGAGCGTGCGATCTTACTCGGAGACAAACCGGCGCATTTGTTTATCAACGGTCAGGATAGCCCTGGCCCGATTATTCCCGCCACTCAATTACAGCAAGTGGTTCAGGAAATTGTCCCACCGGATTTACGTGCCGGGCTGGCCAACAGCGAAGACGTTAAATTCAGTTACCAATCGCCCAACGGGGCTTATCAAATCGTAATTCATCGCGTCAATGGCGGTGCTCTTCAGGTTGGCATCATGTCGGCAGTAACCTCAGCAACACCTCCTGCGCCAACCGAAGCACCGCCCGCCCCGACGGCCGCTGCCGAGAATACACCGGTACAGGTTATCGGCGAGAAAAGAAGCATCAAGCATATCGACGAGCTTTTCCATATGATGCAAAAACGCGATGCCAGCGATTTGCATCTGTCTTCCAAAGTGCTGCCGATGATGCGCATCCAGGGTGTGATGCAAACACTCAACGAATATGAAATTAACACTCATGACAATCTGAAAAAGCTGCTCTGGCAAATCGCCCCCGAACGCAATCAGCAACAGTGGGAAAGCGAAAAAGACACCGACTTCGCCTATGAAGTGCCGGGGTTGGCTCGCTTTCGCTGTAACTACTTTGCCGACCGTCATGGGGTGGGTGCGGTTTTCCGCCTTATTCCTTCGGAAGTGTTGACTGCCCAGCAATTGAAATTGCCCAAAGCCTGTATGGATTTATGCAGCCTGTCCAAGGGCCTGGTCGTGGTGACCGGCCCGACTGGTTCGGGTAAATCGACCACGCTGGCAGCGATGATCGACTATATCAACAAAACCCGCGATGAGCACATCATCACGATTGAAGATCCGGTCGAATTCGTCCACGAAAATATTAAATGCCTGATCAACCAACGCGAAGTGCACGTCCACACCGATAGTTTCTCAAGGGCACTGCGCGCTGCTTTGCGCGAAGATCCCGACATCTGTCTGGTCGGTGAAATGCGCGACCTGGAAACGATCGAAATCGCCATCACCACGGCTGAAACCGGTCACCTGGTTTTCGGCACGTTGCATACGACTACCGCACCGAGCACGGTCGATCGCATTATCGACCAGTTTCCACCCGGCCAACAGGCGCAGATTCGCGTCATGCTTTCCTAAAGCTTAAAAGGAGTTATCGCCCAAACACTGCTTCGCACCGTCGATGGCAAACGTGTGGCGGCTCATGAAATTCTGCTTGTCCCTACCTCCGTTGCCAACCTTATTCGTGAAGGTAAAACTTTCCAATTGCCTTCCCAAATGCAAATCGGCAAAGCCCAGGGGATGCAAACCATGAACGATTCCATCATTAAACATGTGGTGGAAGGACGCGTGGCACCGATTGAAGGCTATATTAAAGCCGTCGATAAAGTCGGTATCATCCAGTCCTATGAAGCCAACAATATTAATATCGATTTCGAGGTTAATGTCGGCGGCTAACTTTTCTTGAAAACAACTGTCTTATTTAATACCAACTCTGCGTAGTGGATTTCATTAACGCGGTGACACGATAATGCCTGATTCCAGTTCTTCCGACAAATCACCAAAGCCAAATATTCCCCCTGTTCCGTCTCCGCCGTTGCCTAAAATGCCACATAGCGGCGACGTCAAAAAACAGGCACCACCACCGGTTCCTTCACCGCCGCTGCCGCCTGTCGCACAGAAATCCAGCCCACCGGCACCGCCTCCGGGCGGTTTCAGGCTCGATGACGAAGAACCGCTAACACCAGCACCTGCCCCGGTTCAACAGCAACTGACACCTGAGGAAGAGGCGCTCATGCCACAGGAGGAAGTGGCACCCGCACAACCAGTTCGGCGCGCCCGTGCGGCGGCCCGTCCACTCGAAGGGCAAGTGGCTCCACGCGCGGCAACGACTCCGGCAGCGCCGGCGCCTACGCCTAAACACACCCCGGCCGTGCCGCGCCCAGCCAGCCTGCAGTCGATGCACGTGGAAGAAGAACCCATAGAACCAATCCACCACGGCCAACCGGGTTGGCGTGATATGGTTGAGCGTGCCGAGCCGGTTTTCATGTGGCTGTTCCGCGTCAGCGCGTTTCTCTGTGCGATGTCGCTCGGTTTCTTGCTCTATGCCGTGTTTGTCACCAAAGTCGGCCAGCCCGGCACTCCGGCAGCGGTCGCCCAAACACTCAAGACCACGGTCACTATTTTTCACTGGTCGGCGTTCATCCTGGCTATCAGTAGCATCGTTCTTGCACTCGATTCCGTAGAACTTGGCATTGGCCTTGCCGTCGGCGGCGTCTTATTGCACTTCGGTGCGCCATGGTTTTTTGCCAACCATGTCGGTGAAACCACGGCCTCACTGGCGATCGCCCAAAGCTTGCGGACTACAGGTTTATGGTTGGCCGGGGCTGGCGTGTTCAAGGCAGCTATTGATCTCATGCAGTGGATCGTGGCATTGCCCGAGCGCATGAAGCAACGTGCCGATGTCGGCTTGGGCAGCAAAGCTGAAGCCGCTCAACAACGCATCGCACGCGATGCCAACGTCATGTCGCCCTGTTGGAAACTGCCTTTCTGCCGTGAAACGATTCGTAAGCAATGCCCGGCCTTTCTGGCTCGCAAAACCTGCTGGCGCTTTGGGCGAGGCTGCTACTGCGACGAAGAAATGATTTCCCGCATCATTCGCGGCGAGTCGCTTGAAGCAATTAAAGCTCCGACCCGCCTCTCCAAAACCGGCAAAGCGCCATGCGCACGATGCCATATCTATCTCGAACACCAGGGCCATAAGTTCAGGGCGCTCAGCCCTCTGACCCTGCCGGTGACAATCGTCATCATGTATGTCATCTGGCCAATCTGGGAACGGCTGTTTGCCGCTTTTAGCAAGTCCACCGTCTGGAGCATGCTTTCGTTCGACACCCGTAAGTTAGCACCGGATGCCATCAAGACGACCACTCAAGTTGATACGGGCGGAGGTTTGCCGGCGGAACAAGTGATGTACGTTTCGACTATTATCTTTGGCGTTCTTATCGGTTTTTTCGTGCTGGTTTATGTCGCCAAATTTATTGAATGGTTCGTTTACAAAGCGAAGCTGTAAGCTGCCTCATCACGACTTTCCTGCCCTGGTGAGCGGGAAGTCTCGGTAAAATCAACACAAAGGCCACGAAGCTGACACAAAGATTATTGTGATCTTTGTGTCAGCTTCGTGGCCTTTGTGTTAATCCAATGATCGATTCAATTGCTTCAAGCAGAGAAATGGTGGTTTAATTGGAATGCAGCTTTAAATTAAACCGTCCCTGCCCATCAATCTCATAGACTCGAAGCGTCTCATCATGAGCGGCAAAATGCTCCACTGTATGCGGGTGACACGTCAGATAAATGACCTGTTGCTGCTCGGCCAACCGGAGAATAGCCTGCGCCGCTCCGCGCATGTTGTGCGGATCGAGGTTAACCAACGCGTCATCTAAAATAACCGGGAGTGGTTCAAGGCGAGCGTTATAAGTTTCAATCAGACCAAACCGCAAGCTCAAATAAACCTTTTCCTTGAGTGCGGTATTCCAGATTTTTTCATTGCCGCGCAAATCTCCATTGGGTTGCAGCAGGTGCGATTCACTACTGCCCAGCGGACGCATAATGCCTTCATAACGCCCCCGGCTCATAATCTTCAACGACTCACTGGCACTTTGCATTACTGCCGGTTGCCGCTCTGTCTCGAACTTATGGCGAGCCTTTTCCATGAGCCTGAAAGCCAGGCGACGCACCGCCCATTGCGCGGCCAACTCTTGAAGCTCAGTTTTAGCCTGCTCCAATTTTTGAGCACACTGCCCCACTTCCTCATCGCTTGCCAATCGGCGGCGCGCTTCCTGCAGTTCGCCCAGGCGCTGATTGAGGCGGTCAAACTCAGCATTGGCTTGCGTGGATTCCGCTTCTATTTCAAAGAGCCTGCTGGTTAAAGTTGCATGATCGATTGTTGCCAGTTCGGCCTGCAATTTTTCCAGGGCATGTCCTGGAGCAGAGAGCATTTGTAATTTTTCCAGCAAGCTTTTCTCGGCAAGCTCTAACTCTTGGCGCTTGTGCCAGCTAAAGACACGTTTAAGAAATTCGTTTTCATCCCCAGCTCCACCGGCTGCCAATAGATCGTTAAATTCCTGCATCAGCTTGCGGCCGTCTTCACGGATTACGGGAGTTGCTTGCTCATTGATATTGAGCCTCTCTTCCAGCAGAATGCGTTGCTTCTGGTCTTCGACAGCCGCATCGCGCTG
The DNA here is from genome assembly GCA_036833945.1 of Abditibacteriia bacterium. Lineage (GTDB taxonomy): Bacteria > Armatimonadota > Abditibacteriia > Abditibacteriales > Abditibacteriaceae > DAITOV01. The sequence continues at coordinate 2,676 of DAITOV010000235.1, read as the reverse complement.
AATACGCAGCTCGCGCAACTCACGTTCTAAATCGGGCTGTTCCGGCACGGGTTTGTTCAAGGCAGCAAAAAGCGCATGACATTTCACTTCAAACGCTTCAAGTTGAATTCTTAAGTCATCGGCGGCATGCGACTCCTCTTCCGAGGACTTCGCCAGTTCACAGACCTTGCGAATCTGTTCGATCGTGGCCTCTGCCGCTTCCTGGCTTAACGACTCCGGCAACCCCTGGCGATGCAGCCAATTCTGCCAGCGCTTCGTAGCGGCTTCGAGAAGGCTATTTCCATATTGCCATTCATCCTGGAAATTTTTCGCGAGTTCCCTGGCTCGCTCCGCTTGAAACTTGGTGTTATCAAGGTCGGCCATTGCACGATCATATTGCCTGCGCGCCTCTCTTTGTTCTTTTAAGCGCTCACCATATGCATCACAAGCAGCCGAGTCATTCGAAGAAAGGCCGAGCAGTTTCCCGGCAGCAGCGATGTCGTTTTGTATTTTCGACAAAGCCTCTTGAAGCCGCACGGTTTCTGCTTCAAGGCTGATTTTCTTGTTATTCAATCTTTGGGTTTGTTCTGTAAAAAAGTCGGCCCCACTCACATCCGTTCCGCCGGCCTGCCTTCCCAGCAACCAGCATAGTAACGCGCCGATTACCCCAAAGACTAACGTGGCTCCCATCGCGGGAAGATTCTCACGCAACAGCGCAGCCGCAGCGAGAGCAATCAGCAAAATCAGGATGCTTAGATACAAAAAGAGCGTGTTACTCTTGCGAGGTGCTTGAGGGGAAGTGACCTGCTCTTGGAGACCACGCAGTTGCTCGGCACACTCCTTCGCTTCTTCGACCGCTCTTTGCAGATTCTGTTGCAACTGGCTTTCTTCAAGCAGGAGAGTGCGTAATTGGGTAAGCGCACTCTGATGCCGGTCGAGCAATTCTTCCGTTGATGGAATTTCAGACCACTGCTGCTCAACTTCTTTTTGCCTTTGCAAGAAAACCGTATTCGCTTTCTCAGCGCTCTGCTCTGCCCGCTCTAACTCGATAACACTGCGTTTCACTTCTTGCTTTCTTTCATTGAGTTCACGCACCGCTTCCTGTTTTTCAGTGCGGGTAGCCACGTCATCTTTAAAGGCTAAAGCGCGCTGCAAAGTCCACTCGGCACCAGCCTGCGCGAGTTTTACCGTCAACTCATTTTCAAGCGAGGCAATTTTGTGATTCAGTTCTTGCAGCCTTTTACCGTTACTTTGATAAAGGGCCAACTTGTCCCATGTCTCGTCAAGGGCAACCGAACTAACGAGAAGGTCGTTTTGAATCAGCAATGCCTCCAGCTGTCGCTGCAGGCTTTCCCATTCTTCGCGATGCTGTTTAACCTTCAGCGCCTGGTTTTGCTGGCGTTCTTTCAGCTTTTCAAATTTTTCTTTGCCCTGCGTAGGGAACTCATCCACGCGAGGCAAAAGCACACTCAATTCATTCCGCACAGCGCTGAGCCGAATCCATTCCGGCCAGGCCTTTTGCAGGTTTTGAATACGATGCAGATGGCGGCTACAGAGTTTTTTGCGCTCATCGACATGAGCCATTTCTTCTTCGAGGGCCATAAACTCTTCGTCGTAGGCCCAGTATTTCTCAGCTTCTGCTTGGAGTACTTTAAGTTCCGTTTGCAGCTTCACAACTTCCGAGAGCTTACTGTTAATCTCAGGCTTTTGGCCGCCGGGGCGAAACAACGCCATCTGTTCGTCTTCTAATGCCTTGCGCCATTAAGAAAACTCTGACCGGAGTGGCCGCCGCCGAACGCTCCGATCATCACTTGAATTTCCTTACTGGTATTGAAGCCTTCAGCATCCTGCAATTCAGGCAAGCCGAGGGTGAAGATATTCCTGAAAATTTCCGGAGAAGCCGCGCTGAGCAAAGTTTCAATCGGCGGACCGTCTTGCCCGTCTGGTAATTTGACACGGCTTTTCGCGCGCCCACGACTCACATCAAAATAAATCGTGAATGCCTGCTGGGTCTTGTCGCGCACCTGCAGCAAACCACCATGCGCCATCGTGCCGACCGGCTCATAGCGATTGTCGTTTTTCTGAAAACCAAAAAGTGAAGCACGCAAGAAATCGCGCAGGGTGGTTTTCCCCGAACCATTCGCGGCGTAAATGACCGTCATGCCCGAGGATAAGGAAGAGAGGCTCGTGTTCTGGAAAGTGCCGAAACCGGAAATATGGAGCGATTCGATAATCATAATTCTTCACCCTCCATTAAACCATCGGCCGCCATCACTGCGGCTTGTTGAAGCCAGGCACTTAGCTGTTCTTCCGTTGGTGCTTCAAGCACTCGTCCGGCTCGCGTGTGACCAAAAAGTGGATCTATTTCCTGCAGTGTTTCCCCGGCAGTCATCGTTTTCGACTGGCGAAGAATTTCACCAATGATATCATCGCTCTCCGCACGTGATTCCAGGTCGATTTGCGGCAGGGTTGAAATCGTTAAACGATCTGTCCATACAAAGGGGGAAACCGGGTTTAAGGAACGCAAGCGATCAAGTAAATCATCTTTGGTGCTTGATTGGTTGAGCCAGGAGTGTAAAGCAGAGCGCCCAACAACTTCCACACGCAAGAGAACATTCCTCTGCCCGGAAGAAGCAGCGGTTTGGCTAATAATGTCTTCCAACGCGGATACAGCCTGCTCCTGGCTTTCCCACTCCT
>DAITOV010000234.1:0-8075 GCA_036833945.1 Abditibacteriia bacterium | reverse complement strand
GTTTGCCCACCGCCGCGCGTAGCGATGATGCCGGACTGCCTTCCAAAAAGTTGCTTTCCATCGGCTGGGATGAACCCACACCTGAATTGTTGCGCACCCATTTAAAGGAAATGGAAAAAAGTCCTTTCAATGGAGTCATAATCAACGTCACCGGCAAAGCGGCGGATGGCAAATATGCCGATACCCGGCATGGTTCTTCGCGGGAGAAGTGGACTCGGGCCGGGTTTCAAAAAAGTGTGGATGACCTGAAGGCCAGCCAGTCCAAAAAATTGACGGATAATTTTCTTCTTTTGGGGGCCAATCCCGGTAACTTCGACTGGTTCGATGATGAGGCATGGCGTTCTGTAGTCGAGCACTGGCGAATTGCGGCGTGGGTGGCGCGCGAAGGAAAGCTGAAGGGCATCGCTTTCGATCCCGAAGCGTACAATCCTCCTTACCAGCTTTTTCACTATCCAAGCCAGACGGGATTTGGGAAGCGTTCTTTTGAGGAATATACCCAAAAGGTTCGCCAGCGTGGCCGTGAAATCATGCAGGCCGTAGTTGAAGAGTATCCGGATATCACCTTGTTTTGCTACTGGATGAACAGTATCAATTCGCTGGCCACGGAGCAAAGCGAACCGAATCGCGCTTTGTCGGCAATGCCCTGCGGATTATTGCCGTCGCTGTTGAATGGTTGGCTGGATGTAGCCCCGCCGTCGGTTACCATAGTCGATGGAGTCGAGGAGGCTTACAAATATAATAGCGATACCGAATTCCTGCGTGCTTATTCAATTGTGAAAGGCCGGGCGCAGAATCTGGTTGTGCCTGAAAACCGGGCAAAGTACCGTGCCCAGGTGCAGGCGAGTTTTGGAATCTACCTTGACGCCTATCTCAATCCGCCGACGAACTACTGGTATGTCGATCCTAAAGGCGGCACCCCCGCTGAACGGTTGGAGGTCAATGTCTCTTCCGCGATGCATGTTACGGATCAGTATGTATGGATTTACGGAGAGCAAGCTCGCTGGTGGCCAACTCCCGATCCGCGTGTCAAGGCAGAGTATTGGTGGCAGCGAATGCCTGGAGTGGTGCAAGCGCTCAATCAAGCGTCCAATCCGAATGAAGCGGTGCTTTCCCAAATAGCGGAGCTGCGGGCAGCGGGAACGCTCAAAAACCTGGTTGTCAATGGCGGTTTCACCACTGAAAACCCGCCTTTGCCCGATACCCTTCCGGTGAACTGGACCACCTATCAGCGCGACGACTCCAAGGGTGAGTTCGCATGGGATACAGAGGTGGGAGCGACTGCAAAAGGCTCGATCCGTGCTTCAAAAATCCTTGATGGATGCGTGCTTGTCACTACCGATGTCAAACCCGGAGAGCGCTACGCTGTTGCCGCATCCTATCGCCAGGAAGGCCGGGGCAATGTGTGGATGCGTGTTCGCTGGCAGACGAGTGCGGGTGACTGGATCAACGATAACACTCTTGATTCCATGTTTTATGGAGCGCCCCAAGAACTGGCCGTAGGCAAGCAGTTGCCGGATTGGAACAACTTGTTTGGCTCCGTGCGCGTGCCAGAAGGTGCGGGCAAACTCGCTATCCTTCTGCTTGCTGCCAACCAGGGGACGTTGCAGGATAGTGTCTGGTTCGATGATGTGTCTCTTCATCCGCTGCCATAAAAGCTTTTGTGCCTGGAGAAGATGTTTCTGGAATTCACATGCAAGCAGCCCAAAATGGCGATCTTGCTGCCCAAGAAGTGAAAAGAAAAGCGATTGAGGCACGTTTGCAGTTTTACCGCAAACGTGTCTCAATTCGTTCGCCATCAGTGTCGCGGACACCTTGTTTGTTGAATTGGTGGACCTGGCCTATAATGACCGAATCCTCCAGCCACGCAAGTTTTACGGTATGGAGGCTGAGGAAGTTGTGCAATATCTACAGCCGGTTTGTTCCTGGGCTGAGCCGCATAAATTAAAAGTGGCGGCACAGTGAGAGGAACGTACACACTTAAAAATCCGAAAAATCAGCCGCTGAGGTGTAATACTTCCCGCTGTTTTCCAGCTTAGCGATTTCCAACAATTTGATAGTAGCTTGAGCGATATCTTCCGGTGCGCGGAGGCTACCTTTCGCGAAGCTCTCGTGCGTGGAAGGAATCCATTTCTTTCCAGCTTCGCTGTTGGCTTGCAGAGCGGTCATTTCGGTTTTCACCAGGCCCGGCCCGGCAGCATAGACCAAGACATTGCTATTTTCGTGGCGTAACTCCTCGTTAAGGACGCGGGTGAGTTCCATCAATCCGGCTTTGCCGCAGGCGTAGCCGCTGCCGCCGACGGGGCGGCCGCCGTTCATGCTGACGATGATGCCCGAATCGCGCGCAATCATGGCGGGCAGCACCTCGTGAATGAGGAGGAAGGTGCCGCGCAGGTTAATCTCCACATCGCGCCACCATGTGTTGGGATCGGCTTCCCATACTCCGGCAATGGAATTGAAGCTACCGGCGTTGTTGAAGAGGAAATCGACTTCGCCAAACGCTGCACGCACCTGATCGACTCCGGCCTTTACCTCACTTTGCACGGTAATATCAGCCGTCACTGCCAGTCCGCCGCCGCCTTCGGTTTCAATCAATGCCACGGTTTCATCGAGCCGGTCTTTGCGGCGTCCGAAACAAGCGACTTTGCCGCCGTGGCGGGCGAATTCGAGGGCCAGAGCACGGCCAATGCCACTACCGGCACCACTTACCAAAACAGTTTTATTATCGAGAATTTTTGCCATAGCGTTAATTCTATCCGATGCTCGTCGCCGGTATTGGTAAACGGATTAAACTATAGTTATGCTTTCGGCTTTTGAAATTATCGGGCCGCCGATGGTGGGGCCCTCCAGTTCCCATACGGCAGGGGCTTGCCGCATGGGGCTGATGGCGCGGCGGTTGTTGGGGGAAGAGCCATCACACGCTCTCATCGGTTTGCACGGCAGCTTTGCCGCCACCGGTGAAGGCCATGCCACCGACCGCGCGTTGGCGGCAGGCGTGCTGGGCTTTGCACCAGATGACGAGCGTTTGAAAGACGCGCTGCAAATTGCGCAGACGCAAAATTTGGAAATCGAGTGGGGCGAAATTGATCTTGGCGAAAACGCTCACCCGAACTCAGCCCTGTTGGAATTGCAAGGTGAAAAAAATAAAATTCGCGTGATTGCTTCGTCCATCGGCGGCGGGGCGATTCGGGTGAACCAGATTGACGAGTATCCAGTTGAGATCAGTGGACAACTCGAGACCATCGTGCTCTGGCATCAGGATACTTCGGGTTACCTGGGCCGGGTGGCTTCGGTGTGTGCGTGCGTCGATTTAAATATCGCCACCGCACGCACTTCGCGTCACGAACGTGGCGAAGAGGCCTTGACGGTGATGGAAGCAGATGGCAAATTTGACGACGATGTTTTAAGTGTCTTGAGCCGTAATAAAGGCACGAAGCGGCTGGTTCATCTTCCGGTATTGCCGGGATTTTAAATATTAATTTAAGGACTTTATCTGGTGCAAACAACAGCTTTTCTGGGAGTCGCACATATTCACACGCCGGGCTTTATCGCACAGTTGAGCACACGTGACGACGTGCGCGTGAAAGCCGTCTACGATCACGATGCAGAGCGGGGACAAAGGAGGGCAGATGAACTGGGCGCTACTTTTGCGGCGGATGTCGATACGATTTTAAACGATGCTGAAATCATCAGTGTGATTATTGCTTCGGAGACGGTGCATCATCGCGATTTAGCGATTCGTGCCGCCCAGGCGGGTAAGCACCTATTCATTGAAAAGCCACTGGCGACCAGCCTCGAAGATACGCAGGCGATTCAGGAAGCCATTGAGAAAGCCGGTGTTATCTTTCAGACCGGGTTCTTCCTGCGTGGACAGGCACCGATTCAGTTTTTGAAGCAGGAAGTGGTGGCGGGTAACCTGGGGAAAATCACCCGTATGCGCTTCACCAATTGCCATGCCGGTGCGTTGCAGGGGTATTTCGATACAGAATGGCATTGGATTGCCGAGAAAGAACAGGCCGGTGGCGGTGGTTTTGCCGACCTGGGCGCACACGCTCTGGATATTATTCTGTGGACGCTCCGCGAGGCTTCGGGCGGCCCGTGTGGGGAAGTGCAGAAGGTTGCCGGTTTTGTCGGCACTCAGTTGGGGCGCTATGGCGATATCGATGAATACGGCAGCGGCCTGATTCAGTTTTCTTCAGGTGCCATTGCCGAAGTGGCAGCCTCGTGGGACGATGCCAAACTGCGCGCGCCCATCGAAGTGCATGGCACACAGGGCCAAATCCAGATTTCGGGCGACACGATTCTTTATTACTCCGAGCTTGTAGACGGCGCAGACGGCGGGCAGTGGCAGGGTGCTTTGCCCGAAGCCGCGCCGCATGCTTTTGCACTGTTCTGGGATAAGTTGGAAGGCAAAGAAGCTGTCATTGAATTGGTGGGCGTCGAAGAAGCCGCTGCCGAGAGCCGCGTCATGACCGAGATGTATCGCGCAGCCGGGCAGTAAGGAAGCCATGGAATACTCCTATCGCACCGCACAAGAACTTCTGGCAATTTGCGCTCGGGAAGAGTGCTCGATTGCCGAAGTTTGCCTGCGGGGCGAGGTAGAAATTGGCACAGGAACGCGTGAAGAGCTACTGGCGCGGATGACCGACTACTACCGCCGCATGAAGTCGTCGGTGGAGCGTGGCCTGGAAATCAACGAGCGCAGCCGAAGCGGGCTGTCCGGGGGCGATGCGCAAAAAGTGCGCGCTCATTCTAAGACTCAAAACGTTAGTCCTCTGGGCGAAATTTTTGAAAAGAGCCTGTCCTATGGTTTGGCAGTTCTTGAAACCAACGCCGCTTTTGGGCAAATTGTCGCAACCCCAACAGCCGGCAGTGCTGGCATTGCCCCGGCTTGTTTGCTCACCTGGCAGGAAGCGCGCGGTGCGAGCGATGAAGAAACGGCGTTGGGGCTTTTTACTGCGGCAGGCATCGGTAAGATCATAGGCTATGGAGCCTGTTTCTCCGGCGCTCAGGGCGGCTGCCAGGCCGAAGTAGGCAGCGCCTGCGCCATGGCAGCCGGGGCTTTATGCGAACTCGATGGCGGCACGCCCCAACAGGTTTTACACGCAGCTACGATTGCACTCAAGAATACGCTGGGATTAATTTGCGATCCGATTGGTGGTTATGTTGAAGCGCCCTGCACCAAGCGCAACGGCTTATTTACTTTGCATGCCTTTGGCGCGAGTAGCTTGGCATTGAGTGGGGTTGAGAGCGTGATTCCCTTCGATGAAGTGGTGGGCGCACTGCGTGAAATTGGGCGCAAGATGCCGCGCATTTACAAGGAAACCAGCGAAGGCGGGCTGGCCACCACCCCGACCGGGTTGCAGTTTACGCCGGAAAAGGCTAAGAAGAGATTGCCGATAATTGAATAAGCGCGTGCTTAAAATATGAATTCTCCTATCTCTGTTGGTCTGCTGGGCATTGGCGGTTATGCGCAGTCGCATCTCAATACGTTGCTATCGCTTCAGGAAGCAGGCGTGTGTGTATTGCGCGCCATTGCCGATCCTTTTGCCGGGCGTAATCCTGAAATTGTCGCTGCGCTTAAAGCGCTGGGGATTGCAATTTACGATGACGCCCAGCAGTTGTGCGAGCGTGACGATATCGAAGCGGTCTTTATTGCCACCCCGATTTCCCTTCATGCGCCCCAGGGACTGATGGCGCTTGAAGCCGGTAAGCATGTTTATCTGGAAAAGCCGCCTTGTGTCACTTTGGAAGAGCACTCCCAACTGATGGCGGCGCGCCAGGCTTCGGGCAAAGTGTGTGCGGTTGGCTTCCAGCAGCAAACGGCGTCGGTAGTGCAGTTTGCCAAGCGGGAGCTGTTGCGTGGTGCCCTGGGTAAACCTCAATCGATTTCGGCCAGTATTCGTTGGGCTCGCGATGATGCTTATTACTCACGCGCCGCCTGGGCCGGCAAGTGGCGCATTGACGGCCAACCGGTTTTCGACGGCCCGGCTACCAATGCACTGTCGCACGTGGTGCAGGCTTCGATGTTCCTGGCCGGAGAAACCCAACGCGATGCAGCGAACGTGCTTCGCGTGCGGGGCAGCCTCAAGAAAGCACGCCCCATCGAGAGCTACGACTCCATTTATCTGGAAGCTCAGACAACTACCGGCACCACGGTGCGCCTGGCGCTTATTCATGCCACCGATAAACATGACGATGTTCTCATTCGTTGCACCGGTGAAAAAGGGAGCCTCAGTTTAGGCTGGACGGGTAGGGCTAAACTTCAAACGCACGATGGGCAGGTGCAGGAATATCAGTTTCCTGGTGTGCCGCATCTCACTTCACTGATGAACTTCCTCCGCGCCGTGCGGCAACCGGAATACTCTCCCACCACGTCGCTGGAAAATACTTTGGCCTATCTTCAGGTGAGTAATGGCGCATTGCAAAGTAGTATTGCCGCTCAAGTTCCCAATTTTGATGAGGCCGATATCAGCAAGGTGGGAAGCGTTTACACAGTGGTCGGGTTGGATGAGCAGTTGGCGAAATTTGCCCAGGATGAAAACGCTCTGCCGGTACTGCTCTCTCCCGGTGAGTGGGTGGAAGCGAGTAACATTTCTCCGAAATTGATCGTGTAGAAGTGACGGGAATAAGTTTTTTGAATTTATAAGTCTTGATTGTGATATGTAGTAATTACTATTAGTAATAATTTGGTGTTACGGTTTAAAGTAATCAGGGATAAGAATAAAGGCGCTAACCTTCATGAGGTTAGCGCCTTTATTCTGTAGTTCGTTAAGCAAACAGGAATTAACCCTTCAATGCTTTCTTCTCGGCGTGCTTGGCGCGCAAAGCGTCTGCGATTTTGCGGCGGGTTTCTTCGGAAACCGGTCCGCGCTTGCTGCCTTTCTTGCGGCCACGGCGCTTGGCTGCCGGGGCTGCTGTTTCTTCAACTGCAACGGCTGCAGCACGGGGCTTTCTCGTAGCGCGGGTAGCGGGCAGGGCGACGGCTCCTTCGTTTTCCAGCAAGGCGCGCAGGGTGTTGGCGGCTTCGGTGTAGCGTGCTGCTTGTGCTTCGAGTTCAGCGATAGTTTGCTTCAAGTCCATAGTAGTTTTTCCCTTTAATTTATAAAGTACTTGATGAATGAGATGTTCAGTGTAAAACAAATCTAATTCTCAAGTATAGTAGGAGTTATGACAATATTGTAACCCCAACGGTTTCTTACCATTTTTAGGAACTGTTTTATGCCAAGTTAGGCAAACCAATTCGGATTATACTTTTAATGCTAATAGCGCTTATTGCCAGAGAGTTCCCACCCTAATCAATATGGAGGGAAATATGGATGTATTTGTCTCTATTAGATAAGTTGTAAAGGCTGTTCATTATCGTTAGATTGCTTGCGAGCAATGCTCGTGTTGTAGGTGACAAATTAAAATATGCTGAATGAAATTAAGCGGCGTCGCACCTTTGCGATTATTTCGCATCCCGATGCCGGTAAGACAACTTTGACGGAAAAGCTCCTCATGTATGGAGGCGCGCTACAATTAGCCGGTTCGGTGACGGCACGTAAGAACCAAAGGGCTACGACCTCCGACTGGATGGAATTGGAAAAGCAGCGTGGCATATCGGTGAGTTCGACGGTGCTGCAGTTCGATTACAACGGTTACCGCGTCAATCTCCTCGATACTCCCGGCCACCGTGATTTCTCAGAAGATACTTATCGTGTGCTCACCGCAGTCGATGCGGCGGTCATGGTCATCGATGCCGGTAAGGGTATCGAAGCTCAAACTCGCAAGTTGTTCGAAGTGTGTCGCAGGCGCGGTGTGCCGATCTTCACCTTCATGAACAAGCTCGACCGTCCTTCGCTCGAGCCGCTGACATTGCTGGATGAGTTGGAAAGTGTGCTGGGCATCAAAGCCTATCCTGTCAACTGGCCGCTGGGTGCGGGCGATCGTTTTAAAGGCGTTTACGACCGGTTACAGAAAGAAGTTCATCTCTTTGAGCGCACCAGCCACGGCGCTTATCGCGCACCGGTGGCGGTGAGCGGCCTGGAAGACGATATCGTGCGCAACAGTTTGCACGAGAGCACCTACGCACAGTC
>DAITOV010000233.1:0-8107 GCA_036833945.1 Abditibacteriia bacterium | reverse complement strand
GCGCTCGAAATTCCGCGCATTCCCCTTCAACTCACTTTGGAGAACGCCATTCCCCTGGCACGCGGTTTAGGCAGTTCGTCTGCCGCTCGCGTAGGCGCTCTGGTGGCAGCGAACGCCTGGATTAAACAAGCCCATCACAAATGGGCCGATGACGATACTTTGCTGGCCCTGGCCACCCAACTGGAAGGGCATCCCGACAATGTAGCCCCGGCGCTTTTAGGCGGCCTGGTCATTTCTGCAACCGAGGAAGCGACCGGCCAGGTGCAATCGCTTTGCCTGCCGGTGCAAAGTTTCCCCCGCCTGGTGGTTTTTATTCCCGATAACCAACTCGAAACCAGCAAAGCCCGTGGCGTGCTGGAACCACAGGTTTCACGTGCCGATGCCATTTTTAACATCGCCCGCGCCAGCCTATTAATCGGCGCACTGGCTTCGGGTGCCTGGCAAGAGCGTCCGGCATTGTTGCAGGAAGCTTTACAAGACAAATTGCACCAGCCGCAGCGCGCCCCGCTTATGCCTGCCTACGAAGCCGCTTCGCAAGCAGCCCTGGAAGCCGGTGCCCTGGGTGTGACGCTTTCAGGAGCTGGCCCCTGCATCCTGGCCTGGCTACCCAATGACGAAGCGGTCGTCGCCAACACCATCACCGCCATGCAAAACGCCGCTGCCGGGTGCAATGTGCCCGGAGCGGCGTTGGAACTGACGGTTGATTATGAAGGTTGTATTGTCGTATAGAACTTAGAGCTTAGGAGGGGGTGCAGTAAGCTGCCTCGACATTTCCTAAGTTCTAAGCTCCAAAATCTAAGATCTGTTTTAGTAAAGCTCTGGATCCACATAGCCGCCGCTGATGACGGCGATGGCGTCCATTTCGATTTCGGCTTCGCGCGGCAAGCGTGAAACTTCGACCGTGCTCCGAGCCGGGGGCACGGAAGGGTTGAAATCGGTGTTGGGGAAATACATTTCGTAAATACGATTGACATCGCCAAAATGGGAGAGGTCTTTCAGGAAAATTGTGATTTTAACGATATCTTGAAGCGAAGCTTCGCCTTCTTCGAGAATCGCGCGCAGGTTTAGCAGCACCTGTTCGGTCTGAACAGCGATGCCTCCGCTCACAATTTGGCCGGTTTTCGGGTCGATGGGCAACTGGCCTGAAACATAAATCGTATCGCCCGCCTTCACTCCCTGAGAGTAAGGCCCCAAGGCTGGCGGTGCGTCCGGCGTGGCAATGGCGGTTTTCAGATTCGATCTCATATTTTCCTTTAAGAACAGAACTTAAATTGATAGGTGTGGCTTTTTGCGTTGCGAAATTCAGGCAGAGGCGCTTTTAGAGGTTTGTCCTAAAACTTTTTCCGCTAGATCGTAGTCTTCCTTTTTATCAATATCGAAGGCAATTGTCACGTCGTCCATCACGACCGCTCCCGCCCGGCACTGCAGCAACTCCGACATCTTGTTTTGCAACTCGATAACCGAAAGCTTCTTGCGTAACGCCTTCAAAACGAAGCCCAGTCCCAGCAAGCGTGCCAGGCCCAACGGATTTTTGCGAACACGATAAGACGCTTCAATCAGTTGAGATAATTGTTCCTCACTTTCGGGTTGTAATACGAACGCATTGCCTCCGGTAAAAGTTCCCTCAATCAAGGTCGCATAGGTGCGTTTGCCTTCCGGAAACATTTTTTCCACCGCACCCTTCTCGGCGATAGGGTAGGCAGCCGCGAGGTTTTGCTTCTCGGCTTTTTCCAGAAACTCGCGCCAGGTCTTGCTCGTGACCAGAGGAATGTCGCAAGTGCAGAGCAAAAATTGTTGCGAATTTGCCGCTTCCATTCCTGCCAAAACATTCTCTGTCAGAGAACTGGCGGCCTGCACGCGAACGGCATTTGGGGCAATGCGGCTCACGAGTTCTAAAGTGCCCGAGAGGCCCACCACTATCACCTGGTCAATCTGCGGCACGTCTTGCAGCGATTCCAACACATATTCAATAGCCGGGCGGCCCTGCACCTGAAGCAGGGCGCGCTCGACAGGAGCATTGCTGCCCAACGCCACCTTCAGTTTTTCCGGGGTCTGGCCGCCCGCCAGAATAATAGCATCCATATTTTAGTAGATCTTAGATCTTGGAACTTAGATTTTAGGTTACGATTGGGATAAGCGCGTTGACTTTGCCCTGAACGTTTTGCCGTGTTCGAGGCAACCGTCATCAACTCCGTTCGGTTGCCTCTATTCGACGTTCGATGTTGGATGTTCAACGTTGGATGTTCGTCGGTACTTCCCAACGTCTGTATTAATTACCACCCCAACGTTTTGAGATGCTTGGTCGAATATTGCTCGATGATTTCTAAATGCACGTTTTCGTGCTTCTGCCACATTTCATAGAGACGTGAACGGAAACGCCATGCACCGCCAGCCGATTTATCAGTCAGCACCGAACCAAAAGTGACATGCAGCATCTGACGGAAGGTGTTGTTGTCGAAGAGGCTTTCCAACTGATCGTCGGCGAAATTCTTCCAATCCGGCAGGTCGCTCAAGTCTTCGGCCACATGGTAAGTGGCGCGGTCGGTCATGAAGCGGTCGGAAGAGAAGGCGCAAATCTCGCGGAACAGCGGCACGTCGCAACGTGCGGCGGTGCGAATCGCTTCCAGATACCAGGTGCCGGCCGTTTTGACATGCACCAGCTCGCCGCACTCGCGGCCGATGATGGGATAAACCGAATACTTGTCACTGCCCGAATGCACGCTGACTTTATAGGGGCCAAGTTCTTTGGCGATGGCAACATGCTTTTTCAGTTCGGTTTCGAATTCACCCAAATCGCCGATGTAGTCGATGCCTTTCTGGAACTCGCCCACGAAGCGGGTAGCGAGGCTGGTGACGTTCACACCACGGCGCTTGAGTTCGTTAGCGACGAAATAATGCTCGGCCACCGTGGTGGGCGATTCGGTTTCATCAACCGACATTTCCAGGTCGAAATTGCCTTCGCCCTTCAACTCATTCAGTAGGGTGGCAAGCTGCACGGTGTGGGTTACGGCACGGGAATACTTGACGGCGGCGCGCTTGAGTTCTTCTTGCGAGATGGAAACCGTGTATTCCCCGGCAGTGAAGCTTTTATCGGCGTAGCGCTCGGCTAATTCGGCTCCGTCGGTAAGGGCGTCAAACTCCTGCTGCAGCTTTGCGGCATCGTAGTCGTTGGCGTGATCGTCCACATGTGCCGAGGGGTCGATGGTGAAGAAGGTAAACCCGGCATCGACCATAAGTTTGATGTCGTCTTCGGTTTTCAAATGGTCGGCATCGGCGCCCCAGGGCTGGTCGTAGCCTTCCTGGAAGCTGCCCCAGGTGGCGGCGTCCATCACCTGGTCGGGTGTGCGCTGGGTGCGAGTCATTTCCCGAATCGACTGCTGGGCCAGAATCAGGCCGACGCCTGCTTCATCGGTAGCACGCGCGGCGCGGATATGCGCCGGGGCTGCCAGGCCGAGACGGTCGCCCGCGCCAAAAGTTTTCTTGAGACCCATCGGTACCGGAGCGGTGAAGGGGAACAAGGCGCGCAGCTTTTCGGCGTTCTGGCGCTGTGGGTAGCACCATTTGATGGCTGTTTCGGTGTCGATATCCTGCACTTCACCGGAGAACTTGGAGTGGTGCAGGGCAGGGATTTGCGGGTTGAAAACCGCGATCAGGTAATGTTGGGAGCGATGTTTGACAAAAGCAAAGGTTTCGCCATCGACCACGCGGATGGAGCGCGGAAAGATTTCGGCATCGCCAATAAGGGTTTGGAGTTGTTCGATATTCATGGAGGTGCTTTAAATTGTGCCGTCAAAGCGGCATAAGGTCCGTCAATCTTGAGAATTAGCTTTTGGCTCAGGGCGAGCCGAAATTGAAATTTCCTTTTTCCAATCGGGGAATTCCAATGAGGTGAATACCAACTTGTGCTTGGTATCGCCTTGCAACAGTTTTGCATCGATTTGCACGGCAAATTGTTGGGATGAAGGATGTGAGTAGCCTTCAGGCGAGAGCAAAGGTAATAGCTCTATACCTGGAGCGCTGGGCGTAACTTGCAGCGTAAATGCCTTGTAAGAGTTTGCGCTCAAGTGGATGTAGTAATTATTTGGAATTGGGTTGCGGAGTGCTATTTCGATTTTTTCCGCGTACATACTGATAGGAGATTTTTCCCACTGTTTAATCGACTCCAACGTGCTTTTGGCCGAGTTGGCCGCCCATTCCAATCCGCGAACCGATTTACTGGAATTCTCGTATTGGTCGATAGTGGCCTGGCCCCAAATACGAGTTTGCTCCCAGTTGCCATCCTTGTAATAGGATTGCATCAGGCTGCTTTTGGTGAGCACCATTCCCATATCCGAGTTCGCGCCGGTGATGGGAGTTTTTAGCAAGGCCCGTGCTTCTTCTTTCTTGCCGTCCTGAGTCAGGAGCCGGGCCATATCGACGTAGGCGTGTCCGGTAGCCCAGCCGTAACCGAGGTCTCTCACTTCTTCGTAGGCCACCAACGCATTTTCCTTTTCACCGGCGGCAGAAAGCGCTCGTGCTGCTGTGAGAAGAATATTCGACTGAGCTTCGGGAGTCAGGTTGTATTCCTTGACCCTGACTGCCGTTTCATAACCCTTAAGCGGTTGGCCGATACGCTGGTAGAAATTGCTCAGATTATAGAGGGCTGAAAGGAGAATCTTGGAGTCGGGCTGCTTGAACGGTTGTTCGGCGATAATCTTTTCCATGATCGCCGCGCCGCGTTCATCTTTTTTGCTCTGCAGATACAAACCGACTCGAATTCTTACTTCTGATGTTTGTTGGTCGATCTCGGTCAGGACTTCGGGAAATTTTTCCAGCAAAAAGCCCGTCAGACGGTAACCCATCGGGCCGGTATCCCACAGGCTGTGCTTTGGGTCGGGGAGTTTGTCGTCGCCGACAATAAACAGCAACGTTTGTTTATCGAGTTGGCCCTGAGCGAAGGCTTGTTCCAGGGAAATACTCTGGGCGTGCAACTGCTGCATCACTTTGACCGCCCGTTCGCTGTGAGTCGTTTCTAATGGTTGTGCGCTGGTTAGCGCAGTGCAGGAGAGGAACAAACCCAGAACAAAAGCTGTCGTTTTCGCCTGCTTTGTGAGATGTTTCATGACTGTCCCTCTCCTTACCAAGTGGGTGCGGCTTTTTAAATCGTCACGCTTGAAAAACCACCGTCCACCACGATGTTTTGCCCGGTCACAAACGAGGCGGCTTTGTTGCTGGCCAGCCACACCGTAGCACCAGCCAATTCCTGAGCCTGTCCAAAACGCGCCATCGGAGTGTGGTTGATAATCTGTCCGCCGCGCTCCGAATAGCTGCCGTCGTCGTTAAAGAGCAGCTTCTTGTTCTGGTCGGCCGGGAAGAAACCGGGCGAAATGGCATTCACGCGGATGCCGCGCGTCGCCCATTCACGAGCCAGGAACTGGGTCAGGTTCAGCACTGCAGCTTTGGCAGCCGAATAGGCCACCACGCGTGAGAGCGGAATCATGCCCGACATCGAAGCAATATTAATAATGCTGCCGCTTTTCTGGTTCAGCATCGCTTCGCCAAACACCTGTGAGGGGAGTAGCACGCCGCCGACCAGGTTGAGATCAAAGACATTCTGCCAGGCTTCTACCGGCAGGTCGCAAAAATTAGCACCAGGGGGCAGGGTAGCGTCGGGGCGGTTGCCGCCTGCGGCGTTTACCAGCACATCAATGCGTCCGGTGCGTGCCAGAATGGCGTCGCGTGCGGCTGTAACCGAACTTTTATCCATCGCATCGGCGCTCTGGAAGAAAGCTTTGCCACCGGCGTTTTCAATTTCAGCCACGCGCTCAGCGCCGCGTTCGGCATTGCGGCCAATGACGCAAACCGTTGCTCCGGCTCCTGCTAAAGCACGGGCCATAGCGCCGCCCAGGGCACCGGTGCCGCCAATGACGACGGCGGTTTGGGAAGTAAGATCAAAGAGATTCGAAAATTCGTCTGATGAATTCATGATATTGAATTGTATCCGAAATAACGAGTTCGGTTAATGGAAAAACGGTAAACCGCTACTCGAAATTGAAGTTTTATGCAAATTCGTCTGATGAATTTTGAAAAAGGCTTTGTTAGAATAGTTTCCCGTATCTCGTATTTTAGGTTGCCAGAATGTGTAGGCAACTATTTTTAAATTCTGCGGAGGATTTCGTTTTGTCAAAGGAAAATCAATACGGTCTGGACATTCGTCCTGCTGGAGACGGACTCGACTTTGTTTCACTGGGCGCATTGGTCAATCGCCTCGACCCGGGCATCATCCCGTTTCGTAAGGCCAACCACTGCGACATTCATGTCAGCGGCGGCGAGTTCAACTGTGCGGCCAACCTGGCCAACTGTTTTGGCCTTAACACCGGTGTCGCCAGTGCCATGGTCGATTATCCCATCGGCGACCTCATCGCCGAGCGCGTGCGCGCCATGGGCGTGAAGCCGTTCTACAAGCACTTCAAGCACAACGGCGTGAACGGCCCCAACATGGCCACCGTCTACTCCGACCGTGGACACGGCGTGCGTCCTCCGGTCGTGTTCTACAACCGTTCCAACGAAGCCGGTGCCTTACTGCAGCCGGGCGACTTCAACTGGGATGAAATCTTCGGTGGCGGCGTGCGCTGGTTCCACAGCGGCGGTATCTTTGCCGCGCTGTCCGAAACCACTGGCGAACTCATCGTCGAAGCCATGAAGGCCGCCAAAGCCGCCGGTGCCGTCACCTCGTTCGACCTCAACTACCGTGAAAAGCTGTGGAATATCTGGGGCGGCCACGACAAGGCTCTGGAAGTTCTGGGCCGCATCGTAGAGCATGTCGATGTCATCGTCGGCAACGAAGAAGACCTGCAAAAGGGTCTGGGCGTGCAGGGACCGGAAGTCGAAAGCGAGTCCAAACTCGATCCCAGTGCCTTCTTCGGCATGATCGACAACGTCATCGCCAAATATCCGAAGGTGAAAGTCGTCGCCACCACCTTGCGCGAAGTGCATTCCACCAACCGCCACAGCTGGAGCGCCGTGACCTGGATGAACGGCCAGACCTACACCGCCCCGACCGCCGAACTCGACGTCATCGACCGCGTAGGCGGCGGCGACGGTTTCGCTTCCGGTTTCTTCTACGGCCTGCTCAACGGCGAAACCCCCGAAGAAGCCCTCAAGTTGGGCTGGGCACATGGCGCGTTGCTGACCACCTTCCCCGGCGACACCACCATGACCACGGTCGACCAGGTGCGCGCTTTCGCCAAGGGCGGCTCCGCACGTATACAGCGATAAAGGTGTTAGGTGACAGGTGTTAGGTGTCAGGAGAGAGTCTCCGGTTGCCTCAATGCTTGAAGCCGACGCTTACACGCTCAACGAATAGCAAGGTGAGGGGTGTTTGCGTGTGCGGAGAATTTCCTAACACCTGACACCTATCACCTTACACCTCACTAAGGAAACTATGTCCGAACAACCCCAGGGCGATATCGCTCTCATTGGTTTGGCCGTGATGGGCCAGAACCTCATTCTCAACATGAACGACCACGGCTACACCGTGGTTGCCTACAACCGCACCACCTCCAAGGTCGATGCCTTCCTCGCTGACGAGGCCAAGGGCACCAACGTGATTGGTGCGCACTCCATCGAAGAGATGGTTGCCAAGCTCAAGCGTCCGCGCAAAGTGATGCTGATGGTGAAAGCCGGTGCGCCGGTCGATGAGTTCATCGAACTGTTGCTTCCCCATTTGGAACCGGGCGATCTCATCATCGATGGCGGCAATGCGCTCTACAGCGACACCATTCGCCGCGCCAAGTATCTCGAAAGCAAGGGCCTACTCTTCATCGGCACCGGCGTTTCGGGTGGCGAAGAAGGCGCCCGTTTCGGCCCCTCCATCATGCCGGGCGGCAGCGTCGAAGCCTGGCCGCTGGTCAAAGACATTTTCCAGGGCATTTCGGCCAAAACCCCGGCTGGCGAACCCTGCTGCGACTGGGTCGGCACCGATGGCGCCGGTCACTATGTGAAGATGGTGCACAACGGCATCGAATACGGCGACATGCAGCTCATCTGCGAAGCCTACCAGTTGATGAAGGAAGGCCTCGACCTCACCGCCGACATCGATCATGTCCTCGGGTACAACGAGGCGAAC
>DAITOV010000232.1:0-8112 GCA_036833945.1 Abditibacteriia bacterium | reverse complement strand
GCGTCACATGGCTGTTGGCGCCGATGCCGGTCATGGCGTTGCGCACGTTGCGGGCTACGGCAATACCTCGCACAGTGGCAACGTTCCAAGTTCCGGCCTCTGCGTTTTGTATCCGTGCGCCACGGCCATTGAACTGGATGTTAAAATTGGTGCCCGCACGGGCTGTCGTGAATTGAGCTTTAGCCCGCAATGTCTGGGCTTGTAACGCCCCCAACCGGGGCTGACGAGTGCGAAGCGCGCCGGTATCGATCCAGCCATCGCCCTGTGAACCTTGCCAGTTCAAAAAACCCGTCACCGCTCCGGTTTGCCAATTCAACCCTTGCAGCGAGGGCATACGCGCTCCGCTGCCCAGAGCACTTGCGGCTGTGAAACTTGCGGCAAAGCGATTACTATTTTGTGGCGAAAAATCGACCTGCGCATTCAGGTTGCGCGCGCCCAGCGTGCCGACTTCGCGTTGGCGTCCGGCGAGTTTAGTGGCGCGCACTTGCGCCGCGATACGAGTTCCATTCCAACGCACCAGCGCATCGGCTCCGCCAACTTGCCAGGCTCCCAGGCGCTCACTGCGTCCGGTGACAGTGTTGCCACCCAACGCCAGTTGCAACTGCGGTTGTTGCGGTGTGCCGCTCCATAACGCTTTGGCACGCACCTGCCCCACCGCTTGCCACTGGCCAAAAGCACGACCGGAAAATTCGCCTTGGGCGGCGTTTACTTCCACATTGGCCCGCGGCCGATTGTTTTGCGACTCGACCGTGAATTGTGCCACCGGTGCACGCAGTGACCCCTGGCCCTGCTGGGGATGTGCGACGGCGACACTGGCTAATGCCAACTTGCCGCGTGCCGTCCAATCGCGAAGGTTGCCGGTCAGGCGCACTTGCCCATTGGCATTGGAGGCGCGAATTTGGGTTTTGGCTAACTGAGGGTCGCGGCTGAAGGAACGAGCTATACCAAGCAAGCGAGGCGTATTGAAAGCCGTCGAAGCCACCCGCACATCGAACGAAAGCGGCGTCATCGACACCTTACCAGCCAGGCGAAGCGGAGTGCCCAGAGCGGTAAGACGCACATTGCCACTTTCCATGGCCCCGCCCACGAACTTCAACACACCGTTGGCGTTTTCGACCGTCACCGGCCGGTTGGTGCCCGGCTCTTTCAGCGCTGTCACAGTGCCGTTGACACCTTTAATCGTAAGCAGGCCGCTGGTCGTGATGCGATGCGCGGGTGGCAAAGTGGTATCCCACATCACCCGAAGCCGCCCGCCAAGAGTGCCGCTTTGGGCCACGACCTCGCGCTTGCGAAACGCCCAGTCGGCCAACAACGGAGCCGGGGCCGATGGTAAAGCCGCTTCCACGGCAAACCACTTTCCATCGGCGGCGGCGGTGCCTGCCATACTAATATTACGCAGTGCCAGCCGTTCTTTTCCGGCATAAATCAGGGGAGCATCCAGGCTGTAGCGCACCGGCGCTTCACCATTAAATCGGACAGTTCCCTTCAATTTCTGGGCATCGAGCAGAATATTCTGGCCACTGGCGCTGCGCCACTGGTAATCGCGGAAATAGAAGCGTCCGTCGTCGATGGTGACCTGCCCGCCCCACTTTGCGCCGTCGCGGGCTTTGTCCTTGAATAAGTCGGCCAGATTGAGTCGGCCCTGGGCATCACGCTCGATAAAAAGCTGTGGACCTTGCAACGCGATGCCGGTCACGGCTTGGAGCGGATCATCGCGGTTGAGCAGGAGGTGTGCGGCGCTGACGTAAATCGTGATTTTGCGGGCTTGTGCCAGGGCACCGATGGGCGAGGTCTGGTCTCGTCCGATAACGACGTCGTGGAGTGTGACCTGTGAAAAATAGTCGCTTTCGATCTTACCGACTTCGATTTTGCGCCCTAACTCTTTTTCCAGCGCCGGGATAAGTTGCGCGCGCAGAGTGCCATCGATATCGATCTGGCTGATGGTGTAGTTGCGTACCGTGAAAATCGCCACCACCAGCAGCACCAGTGAAAACGCTGAAGCTAAGGCCCAAAAACGGGCACTGCGTTTTTTGAGGGGCGGTGTCTTCTTGCCGCGCAAAACCGCCAGACGCTGCAAATGGAGCAGCCGCCTTCGAGACGAGGGGCGGTGACGCGAAGCTGGCATGAGTGCTTAGAAATGTCAACAACGAACGAGCGACGATGAAGGTCTGCGATATAATTACAGTATTGCCAGGTTCAAAGAACTGCACGTTTCAATGCAACACAAAGGCGCTAAATTGAGAACGCACTCTTAGTTTCCCACAATTTCCCGGCAATTTCCCGACGAAAGGCACTTCAACAGGAGTTACGAGCTTTGACGCCATCCCCAACTCAATTGTTCGGCACGGCTACTTTGTTCCTGCGTCTCATCACGTTCACGTATGCTTCGTAAAATTAAAAAAATCCTGGCCCTATTGGCGGTTCCGCCTCTGCTGCTATTGATTTACGCCGTGGTATTCCAGGGCGGAATTTATCGCAATAACCTTGCCGTAAACATCACAAAGCTTCCCGCTGTCGCACCGCTGCAGAAAACCGACCGTTTGCTGGTGATTGCACCTCATTTGGACGACGAAACACTGGGAGCCGCCGGAGCGATCGCCACTGCCCGCCAGAACGGCATCGCGACGCGCATAGTTTTCATTACCAATGGCGATGGTTCAGGCTCTACCCGGCTGGTCGCGCAAGCCCGCGAGCTGCGCGGCAACATCGCACCGGACGAACCCGATGCGAAAAACCTCTTCCAGCGCATTGCCGCCATGCGCCGCAAAGAAGCGTTGGCAGCTTGTAAACAAATGGGAGTCGATGAGAAAAACGTCTTCTTTCTGGGCTACCCCGATGGCGGCACCCGCTTTATGCTGGAAACCAACTGGCATAAAGAGCACCCTTACCTTTCACCTTATACCCAGGCATCTCAATCGCCCTACTCCAACTCTTTCACACCCAATGCGCCTTATGCAGGCTCGCAGGTGGTGGCCGACCTGGAAAAGATCATCACCGACTTTCGCCCCACCCTGCTGATGACGACCCACCCCGAAGACATGCACCCCGATCATGCCAGCGCCTATGCCTACACGTTTGCAGCACTGGAACGTTTGCGCCTGAGTGAAAACAAGGCTTTATCCGGTTATTTACAAAAGGCCAAACTCCAAACTTTCCTGGTGCATCATGGATTTTGGCCCACGCCACATGGCTACCATCCCGACGCCAGCCTGGCACCGCCTGCAACTCTGGAGCATTCCGATACCGATTGGCTGATTCAGATGCTTTCACCCAAATCGCAAGAAGCCAAACGCGCCGCCCTGGAGGAATATTCCAGCCAACTCGTCTTTACTCCGAACTATTTGCGAGCTTTCGTGCGGCGCAACGAACTCTTTGGCAATGTGCCGGTGCGTTTGGCTGCCAGAAACCAACAGCCAGCCACTCTGCTCAACAACCCTGCCGCCGATTCCCTGTGGCGCGAAGCGTGGAAGCCGGGAGATATTGAAAAACTCACTTACGCGCGCCAGGGCGACCAACTCACGCTCGGTATGGCTCTGGCCGCTGCTCCATCGACACAGGGGCAGTATCGTTTCGCCCTTCATGCCGTTACTCCCAGAGGAGTGAAAGCATGGACTGTAATCGCTAAAATCTCAGGAGACTCACTCCAAGCGACTTTAAACTCGGATAATACCTCGCTGCTGGAACTTACAGGCACACTCACAACGCAGGGCATGGATATCAACATACCGATAAAAGACCTGGGGATTTCCACAGAAACCGCTACGGTGTTGGTGTCTGCTTCGAGCTCTCTCGGCCAGGTGCGCCTGGGGCAAACAGCGACCGTGGCGCTGCGTTTGCAATAGCCGGTAATAAACGGATACTAATCCTAATCGGTAGCCTGCGAAATGACTTTCAACTTCTCTTGGCGATTTAAATAGATGTATTGAACTCTATTTGCGAACCCCGAGCGTAAGCGACGGGCACTGGCAAATAGCCGACTGAAGCAAAATGGTCGTGCCCGTCGCTCACGCTCGGGGTTCGCAAATTAATGCCCCGTCCGGCGTTGAGATCAGTGGTGTTTATTAGGTCAAAAACTAGAAACGAAACCTTATTTTACAGACTGATCAGTTGACACCATTCATGAAACAGTGAGCCGCTCCATGCAACAAAAGCCTGAGAAAACCGAGCACGTTCAAGCTATGAGCGCAACCGCGGTTGGCTATCCGCAATCCGCCTCGGCCATGCCGATCGAACTCTGCGCGCCGGTGCGGCGTATCGTCACTTTTCATTCGGGCAGTTTGCGTGAATTTCTCTTTGCGCTACCGGTGCTTAAAACACTGCGTGAGACCTATGACGGTGCTCATTTGTGCGTTGTGCTGCGCAAGGATTTAGCCAATTTGCTGACAGGAAACCCGCTGGTGGACGAAATTCTTCTGCGCCCCGAAGGCGGATTATCTTCCCAGGCCGGACTAATGGCGAAGCTGCATGCCCATCATTTCGATATGGCCCTGGCCTTTTCCTCTTCGCGTAAAGGCACGCTTTTGGCCTGGTCGAGCGGCGCTCCGATTCGCATCGGCTTCGATGGCGCACGCATGGAAGCGCTGCTTACCCATCGCGTGGCTAAAGATGAAAACCAACCGTTATCCATCGAAGCCATGCTCAACCTGGCGCGTGTGGCGGGTTGCACGCCGCGCTGCCAGGATTATAGCAATGTCCTTTCCCCGGCCATTGAATTCGAGCGGGAAGCCGATCGCATTCTTCAAGAAAAAAGTGTTGCCGGGCCTTTTTTACTCGTTTCCACCCAAGCCGAAGACAATACCTCAAGCTGCAATGCCAATCTCTGGAAAGCATGTCTTGCAGCCCTCAGCAAACAACGCACCATCCTTCTGGTGGGCGCAAAAGGCAATCGGGAGTTAATTCGGGAAATAGCGGGCGCAGTGCCGCAGGCCAATATTTACGATCTCCCCGATAATCTGGAAACTCCAACTCTGGCGGTATTATGCGGCAAAGCGCAGTTGTTCGTGGGGTGCGCCGGTGGCTTGGCCCATCTGGCCGCCGCTCTGAATACGCCAGGAGTTGTGATAAACGGGGCAAAAACGGAGCGCGATATCAGTGAACCGCGCGGGGTTGCGCACCGCCTGTTGAGGGATGGATGTAGCAATGAAAAGATCCAACAGGCGGTGCGCGAGCTAATCGGTCTTTAGGCCAATTGGTTGTGGCCTAAGAATTGGCCGTCCACATACCGAGTGTGGTCTTTTTCATCCACTTCACGTGGCCATCGGCAAAGACGTAGTTCGAGCCGTCCATGTGCTGGTGCAGAGTACGGTCGGTTGCCATCGCGGAAAGTGTAGTGCCATTCTCATCCAACAACCCTTTTTCCAGGCTGTCGCGCAATGTAGCACCGCGTTCGTTGGAAGCACGCTTTATCGGAGTGTTGAAATCGTATGTTCCATAGATAGCACTTTGATCCGTAATATTTGACGGCTTATCACTACCACCTAAAAATGGGCCGCCTCCAAGAATGCCTTCGCTAAAAGTAATGGTTTGGGAAGGATGCCCTAAACGGGCCATACTTACGCCTCTGGATTCACTTCCTGAGTCAAAGACAATGTAATCGTTATTGAGATTACTCTGATTATAGGCATAGCGCACCGAAGTCCAGTAATCTTCTGTGCCAAGAGGTAAGCTGTTGGTCGATGTACAGGTAAAAACACCACGTTTACTATCGCCATCCCCACTCTTATTACTACCCGATTTAACGTAAGGATAGAGCAGATCTGGCCAGTAACTTCTATCCGATAAATTTAGATATGGCCCGCCGCCAGCCCAAATATACATCGGCGTCGTCATCTCGTCATAATCCTGCGAATACATAATCCAAGCCAGGCCAATTTGTTTCATATTGCTGGCACAACTGGCGCGGCGGGCACTTTCACGTGCTCGTGAAAACACCGGAAACAGAATCGCAGCAAGGATTGCAATGATGGCAATAACGACCAAAATTTCAATCAGGGTAAAGGCTCGTTTTCGCATCGGGCGGGGCCGGGATGTTTTACACATAAGGCTTTAGATGTTTTTTCCTTGTTTAGTTTCGCTTTGAGTTCTGTTTAGTACGCTTGGCTCTGCGGCGAAGTTTACAAATTATTAAATAGTTATTCTAATAACAGCACCTACATTTACCGTGCCATTATAACTGTCCCTCATCGATTCCACCGCCCATATAAACTGTGAGGCATGCCTTCTGCGCCCAAGATTCGTAAGGAATTGCTCCACATCCTGGAAAACAGCATTCTTCCCACCCTGCGCCAGGGGGAAATTCTTCAAGCCCTGGCCGCGCCCCCGTTCGATTTTTCACAACTGCAAACCCACACCGTCCGGGAAGAGTTTTTGCCCGATAACGATGAAGGCCCGCTGCAAGTGCTGCGCAATTGGCCGGAAGAAGATCTGATCGCCACGCGTGGCATTAATTTTTCTTTCTGCTATGCGGGTTCCATGCACAAAAAAATCGGCATTACCGAAAAAGTGGGCAACGAAATTATGCGACAGGGACAACCTCGCCCTGCGGGTATCACCATCATCGAATTGCCTTCACCTTCCATCATGGTTTCCAGCTCGTTTACCGCGCGTGAAGCCAGTTCTATTCAACCAATTCTCGACCAGGATACTTCGCGCACCTGTAGCGTCACTCTCACACGCAACGAAATCACCGTTTTCCATAGCTCCCGCAGTCCCGGGCAAAGTAGCGGTTCCCATCACCTGGCAGTACAAGACCCGATTTCTTACCAGTTATGGAAACTCTATTACGAAACCCTATGCCAACAAACCGACCTCGTCAGTGCCCAATCTATTCTCCAGGCCGCCTATCAACGTCTTCATCATCAACTCAGCCACACCCGCCCGGTGCTGAGTCACAGTAGCTGGCTCAATCCCGCTACCGATTTGCAACCCAGCCTCACCCACACCCAGTCGAAGCACCAGGCTCTGTGCCACGATCTTATCGACTACATCCATAACCACCTACACCTGCCACTGTCCGTGTCGATGCTGGCGCAGCATTTCAACGTTTCGGCTTTTCACCTCAACCGCGTTTTTCGCGCGTCTCAAAACACCACGGTAATGCGATACGTTACCGAACTCCGGGTTAAAGCTGCCCAGCCCATGCTAAGTGGTCAGCACGAACGCATCAACGAAATTGCCCAATTGGTCGGCTTTAACAGTGCTGCCAATTTCTGTACTGTTTTTCGCCGCCACACCGGGCTCACTCCCAACCAATACCGCAAACGTCACACAAAAATTCAAAAATAACCAAAAAGTTGTTCAATTTGAAATTTGTGCTTTTAAATAAATTTTTTACTGTTTAGGCCAGGATAAATTGGGGCATTCTATAGTTAGAAGTATTGATCGGATATCAATGCACCCGCTTGAAAAGGAAAATTAAAATGGGACCAACAAACGATACGCAACGAGGCTTCACACTAATAGAACTTTTGGTCGTCATAGCAATTATCGCTATCCTGGCCGCTATTCTCTTTCCGGTGTTCGCCCGTGCCCGCGAGAATGCCCGCCGCACCAGTTGCTTGAGCAATCTCAAGCAGATTGGCCTGAGCGTTATGCAATATACCCAGGATTACGACGAAAAATATATGCCTTATCTGCGAGGCACCGCCACTTCCGTTTGGACAGACCCGGGAACCTATGCAAAATCTCCCTGTGGGACAGGTGAACCCTGTTCAACATTGGTTGTCAACAATGGTTCGGTGGCCAGCCAGCCGGGAACTGTAGGAGGACAATGGATCACCTGGATGGATATCGCATTTCCCTACATCAAGAGTGTTCAACTATTCACATGTCCATCGGCTCGTTATCCCACTTCCATGAGTTATGCCTATAACTACCGGGCCATGACGTTGTGGGCTACCAGTTCCCGCTTTCAAGGGAATAGTCTTGCAGCGATAGAAAAGCCGGCGGAAATGATTATGCTTCTTGACTGGAATACCCAATATGGTTTCGGCGGCAATGGTCCCACCGAATATGTCAGTATGGTTAATGCAGCTCCCTCAACGAATCAAGGTCCACAGACAGTGGCGCCTCATCTGGAGGGGACGAACGTCACTTTTGCCGACGGACACGCCA